>NZ_JBFAIP010000009.1:0-155453 GCF_040654775.1 Streptomyces sp. NPDC050636 | reverse complement strand
ACCGTCTCGCGACTGTCCGCCTCGGCCTCGTCCGCGCCGGGCGCGGCGAACGGCTTGATCTCGTTGACGAACTCGGTCTCGATCCAGCGGGTGTGGACCGTGAACGGGTCCGCGGAGCCGGTCAGTTCGGGGGCGAACGCCGGGTCCCTGACGACGGTGCGGTGGAAGGGGATGGCGGTGGCCATGCCCTCGACGGTGAACTCGTCCAGCGCACGGGCCGCGCGCTGCAGCGCCTGCTCACGGGTGGCGCCGGTGACGACCAGCTTGGCGAGGAGGGAGTCCCACGCCGGGCCGATGACCGAGCCGGACTCCACGCCCGCGTCCAGGCGGACACCGGGGCCGGAGGGCGCGTCGAACCTGGTGACCGTGCCGGGGGCGGGCAGGAAGTTGCGGCCCGGGTCCTCGCCGTTGATGCGGAACTCGAAGGAGTGGCCGCGCACCGCCGGGTCGTCGTAGCCGAGCTCTTCGCCGTCCGCGATACGGAACATCTCGCGGACCAGGTCGATGCCGGTGACCTCTTCGGTGACCGGGTGCTCCACCTGGAGTCGGGTGTTGACCTCAAGGAAGGAGATGGTGCCGTCCTGGCCGACCAGGAACTCGCAGGTGCCGGCGCCCTCGTAGCCGGCCTCGCGCAGGATGGCCTTGGAGGCGTGGTAGAGCTCGGCGTTCTGTTCCTCGGAGAGGAAGGGCGCGGGGGCCTCTTCCACCAGCTTCTGGTGGCGGCGCTGGAGCGAGCAGTCGCGGGTGGAGACGACGACGACATTGCCGTGCTTGTCGGCCAGGCACTGGGTCTCGACGTGCCGCGGGCGGTCGAGGTAGCGCTCGACGAAGCACTCACCGCGGCCGAACGCGGCGACGGCCTCGCGGACCGCCGAGTCGTACAGCTCCGGGACCTCTTCGAGGGTGCGGGCGACCTTCAGGCCGCGGCCGCCGCCGCCGAACGCCGCCTTGATGGCGATCGGCAGGCCGTGCTGCTCGGCGAAGGCGACGACCTCGTCCGAGCCGGAGACCGGGTCGGACGTGCCGGCGACCAGCGGGGCGCCGGCACGCTGGGCGATGTGCCGGGCCGCCACCTTGTCACCGAGGTCGCGGATGGCCTGCGGCGGCGGGCCGATCCAGGTCAGGCCCGCGTCGAGGACGGCCTGCGCGAATTCGGCGTTCTCGGAGAGGAAGCCGTAACCGGGGTGGATGGCGTCCGCGCCGGAATCGGCGGCGGCCGCAAGAACTTTGGCGATGTCCAGGTAGCTGGTGGCAGGTGTGTCACCGCCCAGGGCGTATGCCTCGTCCGCCGCGCGGACGTGCAGGGCGTCCCGGTCGGGCTCGGCGTAGACGGCTACGCTCCCGATTCCGGCGTCCCGGCATGCCCGGGCAACGCGGACAGCGATTTCGCCACGGTTGGCGATGAGCACCTTGCGCACGATGGGTCCTTCCTTGGCGCTTCGCCGCAACAGATCAACGGCGCGAGTTTAGGGACTGACGACACCGCGTGCCGACCCGTTCCCGGGGGTGACCTTGCCCACACGGAGTGTGCGGAACGTGCCGGTGAGCGACCGAAGTCCCCTGGTATCCCAGGGTAGGCCCGGATTCCTGGGCTCCGTGTCGGGCCCGGGTGTGGTCTAGGTCTCGGGCATTCGACGTCCAGCGGATCGTCAATTCTTTGTGGAGTCCCTACGAATGGGCGAAGGAAACTTTGCGCGCGTGTCCGTCGGTCGTGAGGGAAACTCCGGGTGCCGTACGGGTCTGCCGACGCGTTGCCCCGTCACCCGGCCGGAGCTCGCCCGTTCACGACCCTTGCCCCGGCTATTACTGTCCCCCAAGCTCTTGAGGAGCAGGGGGGACCCCCATGTAGCGTGCGCGATGTCTTCGTACTCGCGGTAACGGCGGAAGTGGGTGGGCGGGGTGAACGCAGCGCGCAGACCGGTGGCCTTGGTGGCGGCCGTGGTGCTGGTCCTGGAAGCGATGGGGATCGTCCTGCTCAAC
Organism: Streptomyces sp. NPDC050636; assembly: GCF_040654775.1. Taxonomy (NCBI): domain Bacteria; kingdom Bacillati; phylum Actinomycetota; class Actinomycetes; order Kitasatosporales; family Streptomycetaceae; genus Streptomyces; species Streptomyces sp. NPDC050636. The sequence goes on along the minus strand of NZ_JBFAIP010000009.1, from coordinate 153,473 downwards.
TGGATCCTGAGCATCGTCGTGGACAAGCAGCAGATGTCCATGGCGGGGCTGCAAACCCGCGCGATGTCCACCGGAACCTGGGTCGCCGGCGGACTCTTCGGCCTCTACCTGCTCTTCTGCGCCCTGGTCATGCTGCGCACCGGGCTGCGCGACCGCACCCCGCGAGGTTTCGCCCGGATCGTGCTGATCAGCTGCGCGGTGGTGCACGGACTGCTCGGCGCGTTCGCCGTCGGTCTCGTCGGCTGGGTCGCGTTCCTCGCGATGATGGTCGTACTCGGTCTGATCGTGCTGACGCTGCTGGCGTATGACGCGCCGGGCCGCGCGGCCGAGGGTGACGGGCAGAGCGGGGCCGCTCCGAACGGCACTCCGAACGGCGCGCCCCCGGCGCCCGCCGGCTCGGCCTGACCGGCCGCCCGGCGCGGCCTGAAGTCCCCCCGGTCCGGCCGGAATCCGCCCCTGAGTAGGCTCATGGCGCTGTGGCGCTGTGTCATCGGCTGGGGGGATCCCGGGGGGATCGTTGCGCATGGATGCGCTCAGGAATGCGTCAGGCACGGGAGTCCGGGGTCGTATCGGCCCGTACGCGGTCATATCCGGCCTGGACGGCGAGGCGTCCCGTGTACCCGTACCCGAGCGCCGCTTCATCGCACGCAGCGCCGATGGCGACCACACCGTCCTGATCAGTGTCCCGCTGCCCGGCGCCGACCCCGGGCGCTTCATGGCCGAGGCCGACGCGTCCCGTTATCTGCTCGGCCCGTGGTCCTCCCCGGCCGCCGCGCTCGCCGGGCCCGGCGAGGACCCGTGGCACGCCCGCCCGTATCTGCCGGCGCTGCCGCTCCCCGACGCCCTCGCCGTACACGGCGGGCCGCTCCCCGAACGCACCGTCCGGGCCCTCGGCGCGGCCCTCGTGGAGACCCTCGTCATCGGCCACGGCCAGGCCCTGACACATGCCGGTGTGTCGCCCGCCGCCGTGCTGCTCGCCGCCGACGGTCCCCGTCTGACCTGCTTCGGCGCGGTACGGGCCGCGGCCGCCGACGGCACCCACCGCTCCGGCCTGCCGGGCCTGGAGTCGGGCAGCCTGCCACCGGAACAGGCCGCCGGCGGACCACCGCAGCCGATGGGCGACATCTACGCGCTCGGCGCGACCCTCGCCTATGCCGCCACCGGCCACACCGTCCCCGAACGCGAAGAGCTCCCGGACGCGTTGCGTGCCGTCATCACCGGCTGCCTCTCCCGGGACCCGGCGGCCCGCCCGCGGCCGGCCGAACTGCTGGAGGCGTTCGGCCCGGTCGGAGGGACGGCGCCGGCCGCGGTGCCCGGCCCCGGCTGGCTGCCCGGCCGGGTGATCGCGGCCATCGCCCGCCAGTCGGCCGGCATCCTCGCCGCCGACATCCCGGCCCCGACCGCCCCCAGCCAGGACTGACGCCCCCATGCCCTTCCCGCTCACCCACGACGACCCGTCCGGCCTCGGCCCGTACCGTCTGCTCGCCCGCCTCGGCAGCGGCGGTATGGGCACCGTCTACCTGGCCCGCTCTCCGGGCGGCCGCACCCTCGCGCTCAAGACGATGCACGCCCGCATCGCCACGGACACCGCGTTCCGTACCCGCTTCCGCCTGGAGTCCGATGCGGCCCGCGTCATCGGCGGCCGGTACGGCGCGCAGGTCGTCGACGCCGACCCGCTCGCCGAAACCCCCTGGCTGGCCACCGAGTACGTCCTCGGCCCGCCGCTCGACGAGGCGGTGGAGCTGGCCGGTCCGCTCCCCGAGACGGCGGTACGCGCCCTGGGTGCGGCACTGTGCGGGGCGCTCGGCCAGCTGCACCGCTCCGATGTCGTGCACCGCGACCTCAAACCGTCCAACATCATGGTCACGGCGTACGGGCCGAAGGTCATCGACTTCGGTATCGCCCGCGCCATCGGCGACGACCGGCTCACCCACACCGGCGCCGCGGTCGGCACCCCGGCGTTCATGTCGCCGGAGCAGGCGACCGGGCAGGAACACACCCCGGCGGGCGATGTCTTCGCGCTCGCCGGGGTCCTGCTCTTCGCGGCCACCGGCCACGGCCCCTTCGGCAACGGGCAGCCCGCTGACCTGCTCTACCGGGTCCGCTACAGCGAGCCGGACCTCACCGGCACCCCCGAAGCCCTCGTCCCGGTCCTGGCCCGCTGTCTGTCCAAGGAGCCGGCCGAGCGCCCGACGGCCGCGGAACTGTCGGCCCAACTCCACGACGGGAGCGGCGAGTTCGCGGACCATCTGCCGGATGCGGTGCTGGCGCAGATCGGGACGCGGGCGAGCGAGGTCTGGCAGATCGTGCCGCAGCGGCTGCCGGCCCCGGCGGACGAGCCGCCACCGCCGCCCACGGTTCCCGTGGCACAGGGACCGTCCCGCCGCGGACTGCTGATGGCGGGGGCGGGGTCCGTACTCGGCCTGGCCGGGGCGGGGGCGGGTGTGTGGGCCTGGCTCGGGCGGGGCGAGCCGGGGCCGGGGGCGGCGTCGCTGTATGAGAAGCCGACGCCCGGTCCGAGTGTCAGCGCGCTGAAGAAGAAAAAGCTGGACTCGGCGTGGCAGATCCAGGCGGGCGGTGTGGATGAGGGCGAGTCGCCGGAAGTCCCCTTGATGGTCGGTGACCTGGCCGTTCTGGTGGTCGGTGCGGTCGTGTACGGCATCGAACCGAAGTCCGGCGCGATCAAGTGGAGATCCGACTCCGACAACACCTGGCAGGTCGCCTCGGACGGCAAACGCGTCTACCAGATCGTGAAGGTCGCGGAATACGACGGGGACAGCGGGATCCCGAGGACCGTCTCGCGGTTCCTCACCCGTGTCGACCTGGCCACGGGCAAGGCCGGCAAGCACCTGGCCGAGGTGACGGACGCCAACTACGGCGGCATCGACAGCCAGTTGCTGGCCGTTGACGGCGACACCTTCTACCTGGCGATCTCGCAGGGGAAGGTCAAGATGTATCACCGCCAAATCCCCTGGGCCGTGACCGCCGTGGACATCGCCACCGGCCGCCGGCGGTGGACCGAGCCCCTGCCGTTCCGATCGAAGAAGTCGGACCGGTACCACTTCCTCGCCGCCAAGGCCGTCGGCAACCGTCTGGTGCTCCTCCAGGAGATGAACGACGGCACGGTCCGGCTGGTCGCCCGTGACACCCGTACGGGCACGGTCGCCTGGGACAAGCCGCTGGACGGCTCCGCCCCGGAGCTCGCACGGCACCCGCTGACGGCCGACGACAAGCACCTCTACCTGGGCATCGGCCGGTTGCGCGCGCTGCGGCTGAGCGATGGCGGACAGGTGTGGGACTCGGGCTCCGCCCGCCCCGGGAAGACGTATGGACCGCCGGCCCTCAAGGACGGTGTGGTGTACGCGGTGGAGGAGGGCCTCGGCCTGGTCGCGGTCGACGCCGGTGGCGGAAAGCCGCGGTGGGCGGAGAAGAGCGACGACGGCCCGCGGGCGGCCCTCACGACCCGCCCCGCCATCGGCTCCGAGTACGCGTACACGTACAGCAAGAGCGATGGTGTCCTCCGGGCGGTCGGCCTCGCGTCGCACACGACCGCCCAGCTGTACAAGGCCAACGGGTACCGCTTCACGGCCCATGAGCACAGCAGGATGGTCATTGCGTCGGGTGACCACTTCCTCGCCGGCTTCCCTCTCAAGTGACCTCAGTGACTCCAGTGACCTCAGTGATTCCAGTGCCGTCGGTGATCCCGGTGCCGTCAGTGATCTCAGCGACCTCCGCAGAAAGCCGCCACCCATGAACGGCACCGGCGACCCGCTCCGCCTCGGCCCGTACCGCCTGCTCGGTGTGCTGGGCGAAGGCGGCATGGGCAAGGTCTACATCGGCCAGGACGGCGCCGGGACCGTCGCCGCGGTCAAGGTCCTCCGGCCCGAGCTCACACACGAAGCGAACCTCGCCCAGCGCTTCGTACGCGAGGCACAGGCCGCGCAGGCCGTGACCAGCAAGGGCGTGGCGGGCGTCCTCGGCGCGCAGACCGAGGGCGGCCGCCCGTGGATCGCCACCGAGTTCCTGGCCGGCCCGACCCTCGACGAAGCGGTCGAGGCCTACGGCCCGTTCGACGAACCGGCCGTGCGCGCCATCGCCGCGTCGATCGCGCGCACCTTGGCGGACATCCACGCCACGGGCCTGATCCACCGCGACCTCAAGCCCCCGAACATCGTCCTGACGTCGGACGGCCCGCGCGTCATCGACTTCGGTATCGCCCGCCCCGAGCACGGCCTCACCCTCACCACCACCGGCCAGGTCCCGGTCACCCCCGGCTACGGCGCTCCCGAACAGGTGCTGGGCCGGCGCGTCGCCGCCCCCGCCGACGTCTTCTCCCTCGGCGCGGTCCTGGTGTACGCGGCCAGCGGCCGCAGAGCGTTCGACGGTGGGCACATAGCCGCCCTCCAGTACAAGGTCGTCCACGACGAGCCCGACCTGGCGGGCGTCCCCGAACCGCTCCGCCCGCTCATCGCCCCCTGCCTCGCCAAGGACCCGGCCGCCCGGCCCACGCCCGCCCAGATCGCCGCGGCCTCTGCGCCGCCCAAGAGCGCCGAACGGGCCTGGCGGCGCGGCCAGGTGGCCGACGCGATCAAGGAGCGGGAGAGCGGCGTCCATGAGCTGACGACGCTGACCGGGCCGGTCACGCCCGGTTCCGAGGGCGCATTGACCCGGCGCCGGATGCTCACCGGCCTGGCGGCGGGGGGTGTGGTCCTCGCGGCAGGCGGCGGCGCGGCCGTCGCCTGGTGGCCGCGTCCGCAGAAGCAGCCCACGAAGAAGGTCGACCTCTTCGCCTTCCCGCCCGCAGCCAAGACCCCCGACGCGCATGTACTGAACGCGAACGACGGCGACTTCATCGTCGGCGGGTCGCCCAAGGAGCTGTGGGGCCCGGTCGAGGCGGTCGCCGACGACTCACCGGCGCCGCTGCCCGTACGGGACGTCATCGTCTTCGGAGCGTGGGGCGGCGGCATCGCGGCGTACAACGTCGTGGACGGGAAACGCCGTTGGGCCGTCCGCGACATCAAGGCGACCGGCCGCTACCTCTCCCTCTCCGACCGCCTGATCGCGGCCGTCGATGCCAAGGGGACGCTGCGCACCTTCATCGCCTCGACCGGAGAGCCCCGGTGGACCGCCGACGCCGACGCGGACTGTCTGCTGGCCGCCGACGACGACTCGGTCTACGTCCTGACGAAGGACCGCCGACTCCGCGCCGTCGGCCGCTCCGACGCGAAGATCCGCTGGACGGCGCCGCTCGCCGGGGACTTCCGCGGCAAGGTCTCGCCACCGGGTGTCACCGCCCACGGCCGACTGGTCCTGGCGACCGAGGACGGCAGTGTCGTGGCCGTCGACACCGCCGACGGCCATCAGGTGTGGGATCTGCGGAAACAGTGGGACGCGCAGGTCCGGCCGGCCGTTCACGGCACCACGGTGTACGTCAACGGCAAGACGCTCACCGCCCGCAGGATCAGCGACGGCAAGGAGCTGTGGACGGTCGAGGAGAAGGACGCATGGCACAAGCACGAGGACTGGGGCCCGGCGACGGCCTACGACGACGACACCCTCTACGCCACGCACGGCATCTGGGCCAGAAAGATGAAGTGCAGCGACGGCAGCAAGATCTGGGACAGCAGGGGGACGTCCGCCCTCGCCCCACCGGTGCTGGTCCAGGGACAGGGCGCCTGGTACATCGACGAAGAGATCTGGAATCAGGTCACCGCATCGGATCTGGCGAGCGGCTATGTCGTCTGGCACTACAAGCTCCCCGGCGCCGATCGCCGGTGGCTCGTGGCCGACGGCAACCGGGTGTTCGTCATGAACGGCAAGGAGCTGTACGCGCTCCCGGTGTTCTGAGCTGCCGCAGCGAGCTGCTTCTCCCCCTTCGTCCCCGCCGGACAGGTCCTAGTTCTCCCATTCGGTGACGGTGAACTCATCGCCCACCGCCAGCTTTCCGGTCCGTACCACGGAGAACTTCGAGCCGAACGCCACGCCGCCCTCGGGCACCCGCCGGTACGAGGCGAACATACGCAGCGGTTCCGGTCCGGCCTTGGTGCCTTTCTCCTGGTCGACCATGGTGACGGCGCAGCGGATGGCGAGCTTGGCGAACCCCACCTCGGTGCCGCCCACCTCGGCGCGGCGTACCCGGTCCTCCGTGTGCGGCTCGTCCCACCCGTCCACCACGATGTTCGGCCGGAACCGGCTCATCGGCAGCGGGGGCTTGCCGGCCGCGGCGTAGCGCTCGTTGAGATCGTCGAAAGTGGCCAGGGAGAGGATGTGCAGCGGGCTGCTGTCGGCGTAGCCGGAGGTGCCCGGGATGAGGCCGTCGGCCACCCGGTCGTGCTCCGGCGGTACCCGCACCAGCCGGCAGTCCGTGCCGAGCACCTCGGACAGCCAGTCGGCCGCCGTCCCGCCCTGGTCGATGCCGAGGAACGGATTGCCGAACAGGTCGACGTCCGTCCGGAGCGATGTGGTGTCCACCGCTACGGGTAAGGGATCGGCTCCGGGTGCGTGCAAGGTGAGCTGGGTGCCGTCGGAGCTGACCTCGGGCCGTATCACCGCCAGGAGCGGGTCTTTCCGCTGGGTGCGGTACACGCCCCGGTCGTTGACCACCATGAAGCTGCGGTCGTGCGGGAGGCCGGCCCAGGTGAGTTCGGCCGCAGCCAGCGGGATCCCGGCGCACCCTTTGACGGGATAACTGATCAGATCGACGACTGTAGGCATGTGATCACTGTAGGGGGCGGTGCTACCGGGCAACACGCAACGGAAAGCGGCCAGTTGAGCTCTTCGTCACAGGCTGTGCGCGACCGGGTGGAGCGGTTGGTGCAGCGGGAGTCCGGCGCCGGGAAGTCGAGGACGCCGCGGCGGAAGGGCCGCGCTCAGGTCCACAGATCGGTGATGGCCACATCCAGGTCGGCGAGAAGACGGCGGAGCAGCGGCAGGGACAGGCCGATGACATTGCCGGGGTCGCCGTCGATGCCGTCGATGAAGGGGGCGGAGCGGCCGTCGAGGGTGAAGGCGCCCGCGACGAAGAGGGGCTCGCCGCTCTCGACGTATGCGGCGATCTCGGCGTCGCTGGGCTCGCCGAAGCGGACCGTGGTGGAGGCGGTGGCGGAGACCTGCCGGCCGTCCCGTGTGTCGATGACGCAGTGGCCGGTCTGGAGGATGCCGGAGCGGCCGCGCATGGACTTCCAGCGGGCGGTGGCGTCCTCCGCGTCGGCGGGCTTGCCGAGCGCCCGGCCGTCCAGCTCCAGGACCGAGTCGCAGCCGACGACGAGCGCGCTCGCGGACTCCGGGCGGGCGGCGACCGCGGCCGCCTTCGCCTCGGCCAGGACGCGGGCCAGTTCGCCCGGCGTCCCGGCGGTGACCCCGTCCTCGTCGACACCGCTTATGACGACCTCCGGCGCCAGCCCGGCCTGGCGCAGCAGTGCCAGACGGGCGGGGGACTGGGAGGCGAGGACGAGACGGCGGGGGCGGGGCTCTTCGGTCATGCCCGCCATCGTACGGAGGCGGGCGGCCTACTTGTTCAGCACCGCCTCCATGACCGCCTTGGCGATCGGGCCGCCCAGCTTGCCGCCGGCGATCTCCGAGCGGGGGATGTCCATGTCCTTGGGGTCGACGAAGACGGCGACCGCGACCGGGGAGCTGCCGTCGCTCTGCTTGGCGTACGAGACGAACCAGGCGTAGGGACGCTCGTCGTTGACGTTCGCGCCGTGCTGGGCGGTGCCGGTCTTGCCGCCGACCGTGACGCCGTCGATCTTGGCCTTCGAGGCGGTGCCGTCCGAGACGGTGTACTCCATCATCTCCTGCACCTTCTTCGCGGTGTCCTCGGAGACGGCCTGGGACATCTCCTTGGGCTCAAGCTTCTCGATGGTCGACAGGTCGGGGCCGCGCACCTCGTCGACGATGTGCGGCGTCATCAGCTTGCCGTTGTTGGCGAGGCCGGCGGTCACCATCGCCATCTGCATCGGCGTGCTGGTGAGGCTGCCCTGGCCCATGCCGGTCAGCGCGGTCTGCGGCTTGTCGAGCTTGTCCGGGTAGAGGCTCTTGCTGGCCAGCAGGTCCCCGAAGTCCTTGTCGTAGACATCGGAGTTGAAGCCGAACTTCTCCGCGGTCTCGCGCATCTTGTCCTTGCCGACCTTCAGCGCGGTGTCGAGGAAGACGTTGTTGCACGACCACTGCATGCCGGTCTTCAGCGAGGCCTTGTCGCAGGGCGCGCCGGCCACGTCGTTGCCGATCTCGGTGCTGCTCAGCGGCAGCCGGTAGGGGGCACGGGCGCCGGAGGAGGCGTTGATGTCGCTGACCACGCCGTGTTCCAGGGCGGCCGCGGCGGTGAGGATCTTGAAGGTGGAGCCGGGCGCATAGGTTTCGCGCAGCGCCCGGTTGTTCAGCGGCTTGCTCTTGTCGTCGTCCAGCGCCTTGAACTTCTTGCTGTCCCCGTTGGAGATGCCGGCGAACACCGACGGGTCGTACGAGGGGGTGGAGGCCAGCGCGAGGACCTTGCCGTTGCGCGGGTCGAGGGCGACGACCGCGCCCTTGGCGTTCAGATCGGTCAGGCCCTTGTAGGCGGCCTTCTGCGCCTTGGGGTCGATGGTGGTGATCACATCGGCGCCGCGCGGCTTCTCGCCGGTCAGGATGTCCTTGGCGCGCTTGAGGGCGAGCCGGTCGTCCTTGCCGCTGAGCACCTTGTTGTAGATGCCCTCCAGGAACGTGACGCCCTGGGCCTGCGAGGCGAAGCCGGTCACCGGCGCGTACATCGCCCCGTCCTTGTACGTCCGCTTGTACTTGAAGTCGCCGGAGGTCGCCACGGAACCGGTGATCGGCTTGCCGCCGACGATGATGTTGCCGCGCGGGTAGGAGAACGCCTCGATTTTGACGCGGCGGTTGTTGGGGTCGTTGGCGAGTTCGTCGCCCTGGACGAACTGGACCCAGGTCGCGCGGAGCAGCAGGGCGAGTATCAGCACCCCGCAGAAGACGGCTATGTGCCTCAGCGGCCTGTTCATCGCACCCCACTCCCCGCGGGCGCAGGCCCGCGCCCGAATTGCGCTCTTCGAGAGTGAAAGATGAGGTTCCGGGGGGTGGGGTTGCTCTGGGTGCGTTATCTCACCACGAGCAGGAACATCAGCACCATCGTGGCGGTGGCCAGCACAATGCCCATCCGGCGGAGCTTTGCCTGCACATCGCGCAGCTCCTCGGGCGGTTCATCGGGCGGGTCGGACCACAGCATCCCTCGATCCTGCGCCCGTCACAGCGGCGGGGGCGGGGGAGTCGGAGTGACGGGGCGGGGCGGCCGGGGGGAAGAAAAAAAAAAATAAACCACCCCCAGGCGGGGGGGGGTTCCGTGGGGGGGGCTCCTAACTACCTCCCGATCCTCCGGGCGCCGGCCCGTGCGGGCCGCGGTGATGCCGTGTAGCCGGCCCCCGCGGCGCGGATGACTAGTCAATGCACTATGCACCGACCGGCGCGGGGGACCGGATGCGGTCAGTGCGGCCAGAAGCTCGTCCGCCAGGCGCGCGGGCCCGGGTGCGGCAGCCGGTGGGCCGGAACCGTGGATGCCGGATCCGACCATTCGCTGCCGTCGTGCCCGTCCCGGCCCGGCGCGACGGCGGCGGCGGCCGCCGCCCGGGCCTGCACCACCGCCAGTGCGGCGGCCAGCTCCTCCGGGGTCGGATTGCCCCGTACGACCTTGATCATGAGCGAACGACCTCCTCAGAGGGGATGCTGCGGGGATGCTGCTGGAATACAGCGGTTCAGAGCGGAATGTTGCCGTGCTTCTTCGGGGGCAGCGCCTCGCGCTTGTTGCGCAGCGTGCGCAGCCCGCGGACGATATGGCGGCGGGTCTCGGACGGCATGATCACCGCGTCGACGTAGCCGCGCTCGGCCGCGACGTACGGGTTCAGCAGCGTGTCCTCGTACTCCTGGATCAGCTCCTGCCGCTTGGCGTCCTGCGCGGCCGGGTCGTCGATCGCGGCGAGCGTGCGGCGGTGCAGGATGTTGACCGCGCCCTGGGCGCCCATGACGGCGATCTGCGCGGTCGGCCAGGCGAGGTTGAGGTCCGCGCCCAGGTGCTTGGAGCCCATGACGTCGTACGCGCCGCCGAACGCCTTCCGCGTGATCACCGTGATCAGCGGGACGGTCGCCTCCGCGTAGGCGTAGATCAGCTTGGCGCCGCGCCGGATGATGCCGTCGTACTCCTGGTCCGTGCCCGGCAGGAAGCCCGGGACGTCCACGAAGGTGACGACGGGGATGTTGTACGCGTCACAGGTGCGGACGAAGCGCGCGGCCTTCTCGGACGCCTTGATGTCGAGGATGCCGGCGAACTGCATCGGCTGGTTGGCGACGATGCCCACCGAATGGCCCTCGACCCGCCCGTAGCCGGTGATGATGTTCGGCGCGAACAGCGCCTGGGTCTCCAGGAACTCGCCGTCGTCCAGCACATGCTCGATCGCGGTGTGCATGTCATACGGCTGGTTCGCGGAGTCCGGGATCAGGATGTCCAGCTCGCGGTCGTGGTCCGACGTCTCCAGATCGGCCTCCTCGGGGAAGGCCGGCGGCTCGGAGAGGTTGTTGGACGGCAGGTAGGACAGCAGCGCCTTGACGTAGTCGATGGCGTCCTTCTCGTCGCCCGCCATGTGGTGCGCCACGCCCGAGGTGGTGTTGTGCGTACGGGCGCCGCCCAGCTCCTCGAAGCCGACGTCCTCGCCGGTGACGGTCTTGATGACGTCGGGCCCGGTGATGAACATGTGCGAGGTCTGGTCGACCATGACGGTGAAGTCGGTGATGGCGGGGGAGTAGACCGCACCGCCCGCGCACGGCCCGACGATCAGCGAGATCTGCGGGATCACGCCGGAGGCATGGGTGTTGCGGCGGAAGATCTCGCCGTACATGCCCAGCGAGACCACGCCCTCCTGGATGCGCGCGCCGCCGGAGTCGTTGATGCCGATGACCGGACAGCCGTTTTTCAGCGCGAAGTCCATGACCTTGACGATCTTCTCGCCGAACACACCGCCGAGCGCGCCGCCGAAGACCGTGAAGTCCTGGGAGAAGACGGCTACCGGGCGGCCGTCGACCGTGCCGTAGCCGGTGACCACACCGTCGCCGTACGGGCGGTTCTTCTCCATGCCGAAGTCGGTCGAGCGGTGCCGCGCGAACTCGTCCAGCTCGACGAAGGAGCCCTCGTCGAGCAGCAGCTCGATGCGCTCACGCGCCGTCAACTTGCCCTTCGCGTGCTGCTTTTCCACCGCGCGGGAGGAACCGGCGTGGGTGGCTTCATCGACCCGCCGCTGCAGGTCCGCAAGCTTGCCCGCGGTGGTGTGGATGTTTGGCTCGGACATCGGGATGCGGCTCCTGCTCGTCCTGGACTGGTGCTCGTACTGAGGGTGGTACGTCTTGGCTACCGCTTCGTAGCGTATCGGCGGGACTGCTGTGCGGCACTGCGTCGTTGACCACACCTAGGCTGGCCCCATGACGCCTCAACCACCAGAAAACCGGGACAAAAGATCGGCGGACGCGAGCCGCCCCGCGGACGGCGCCGGCGGCTCCGATGCCACCGGATCCGGGCGCTGGAGCGATCTCGACCGTCCACCGCTGAACGAGCACTCCCTGCGCCGCGGCCTGCTGCGTCCCGGATCGCTCTGGTCGGCCATCGACATCGTCACCGCCACCGGCTCCACCAACACCGACCTCGCGAAACGGGCCGCCGAGGGGACGGCGGCGGAAGGCGCCGTCCTCGTGGCCGAGGAGCAGTCGGCGGGCCGCGGCCGCCTCGACCGGCGCTGGTCGGCGCCGCCCCGCTCCGGCCTGTTCTTCTCCGTCTACCTCACCCCCCGCGTCCCGATGGCGCGCTGGGGCTGGCTGCCGCTGCTCACCGGCGTCGCCACCGCCGCCGCGCTCTCCCGCGAAGCGGGCATCGACACCGTCCTCAAGTGGCCCAACGACCTGCTGGTCACGGTGGGCGGGACGGAGCGCAAGGCCGGCGGGATCCTCGCCGAGCGGGCCGGCGAGGGCGTGGTCATCGGCATCGGCCTCAACGTCACGCTCCGCGACGACGAGCTGCCGGTGCCCACCGCGGGCTCGCTCACGCTGGCCGGCGCGCGCAGCACCGACCGCGACATCCTGCTCCGGGCCGTCCTCCGCTCCCTTGAGCACTGGTACGCCGAGTGGCAGGAGGCCCAGGGCGACCCCACGGAGAGCAGCCTCCTGGATGCGTACGCGGCGGGCTGCGCCACACTGGGCCGCTCCGTGCGCGCCGAACTCCCCGGCGATACGGAGATCCTCGGCGAGGCGGTGGCCATCGACGGCGACGGCCGGCTCGTCCTGGCGACCGCCGACGGCGTCCAGCGGCCGATCGCGGCGGGCGACATCGTGCACCTGCGGGCGGCGGGCACGGGGGAGGCCGGCTAGGGCCAGTAAGTCCTGTGTCCCTTCTGGCTCGCAGAGGGATGAGGGGCGGCGCCGGAGCGGGGTCGGCCGTCCGGCCCCGCGACGCGCCCCCCGCTGCGCCTGGGCGAACGTCAAGACCTCTTCCGTGGTCAGAGCCGACATGTGAGAGTGAGCCAGAGCACACCTGCCGTATCGTTGAGGCCGGTCCGCCAGGGAGCGGGCCTTGGGCGAGCAGTGATCGGAAGGGCAGTGCGCAGGGATCGGACAGGGAGCGGCCGGTGACCGCGGACGACTCGGGCGCTGCCTCGCGCGACACGGGCACGGACGACGGTGCCGCCGGCGACGCCCCCACCACCGGCGACCCCGCAGGGGTTGCGGAAGAGGGCGACGGCAGCAGCATCGCCATCCGCCTCGAACAACTCATCCTCGGCGCCGACCGCCGCTATACGCCGTTCCAGGCGGCCCGTAGCGCCGGCGTCTCGATGGATCTCGCGGCCCGCTTCTGGCGCGCCATGGGCTTCGCCGACATCGGCCAGGTCAAGGCGCTCACCGAGGCCGACGTACTGGCGCTGCGCCGGCTCGCCGGCCTTGTCGAGGCGGGGCTGCTGAGCGAGGCGATGGCCGTACAGGTCGCCCGCTCCACCGGCCAGACCACCGCCCGTCTCGCCGACTGGCAAATCGACTCGTTCCTGGAGGGCCTGACCGAACCTCAGGACTCCGGCCTGACACGTACCGAGATCACCTATCCGCTCGTCGAGCTGCTGCTCCCCGAGCTGGAGGAGTTCCTGATCTACGTCTGGCGGCGGCAGCTCGCCGCGGCGACCGGCCGGGTCGTACAGGCCCAGGACGACGCCGAGATGATCAACCGCCGCCTCGCCGTCGGCTTCGCGGACCTCGTGGGCTTCACCCGGCTGACCCGCCGTCTGGAGGAGGAGGAACTGGGCGAGCTGGTGGAGGCGTTCGAGACCACCTGCGCCGACCTGGTGGCCGCGCACGGCGGCCGGCTGATCAAGACCCTCGGCGACGAAGTTCTCTTCTCGGCCGACGACGTCGGCATCGCGGCGGAGATCGGGCTGCGCCTGATCGAGACGATGACCAATGACGAGACGATGCCGGAGCTGCGCGTCGGCATCGCGTTCGGCACGGTCACGACCCGGATGGGCGATGTCTTCGGCACCACCGTCAACCTCGCCAGCCGGCTGACGTCCATAGCGCCGAAGGACACGGTGCTGGTGGACGAGGCGTTCGCGGAGGAGCTCGGGCGTACCGGGGAGGCGCCGGTCTCCGAGGCGGACGCCGCGGCCGCGGAGAAGGCCGCCGAGGAGGGCACCGGCGGCCCGGCGCCCTCCTACCGCTTCGCGCTGCAGCCGATGTGGCAGCGGCCGGTGCGCGGTCTCGGTGTGATCGAGCCGTGGCTGCTGAGCCGCCGGAGCTGAGCCGCCGGAGCTGAGGCGATCGCCTGCCGGCCTTCGCCATCCCGAGACCCTCCCTGTCGCGACGGCCGGACACCTGGAATGATCCCGTTCCGTCAGGTCAACGGTCGTTAACCGGGAGGGCTGTATGGAGCGGTTCGGTGAATGGGTCGGCGTGGACCGGCACGGCTTCGTGGCGGAGCTCGTCATGGACCGGCCGAAGGCCATGAACGCGGTGTCGACGGCGATGGCCGACAGCCTGGCGCAGGCGTGCGCGGCGTTGGCCGCGGACCGGTCGGTGCGCGCGGTGGTGCTCAGCTCCACCCATGAGCGGGCGTTCTGCGTGGGCGCCGACCTCAAGGAGCGCAATTCCTTCACGGACGCGGATCTGATGCGCCAGCGCCCGCACAGCCGCGCCGCGTACACCGGCGTACTGGAGCTGCCGATGCCCACCATCGCCGCGGTGCACGGTTTCGCGCTGGGCGGCGGCTTCGAGCTGGCGCTGGCCTGCGATCTGATCGTTGCGGACGGCACCGCGGTGGTCGGCCTGCCCGAGGTGTCGGTCGGCGTCATTCCCGGCGGCGGGGGCACCCAGCTGCTGCCGCGCCGGGTGGGTGCGGCCAGGGCGGCGGAGCTGGTGTTCACCGCGCGCCGGGTGCCGGCCGCCGAGGCCGCGGAGCTGGGCCTGGTGGACCAGGTGGTGGCGGACGGGGAGGACCGGGCGGAGGCGCTGGCACTGGCGGCCCGGATCGCCCGTAACTCGCCGGTCGGGCTGTGTGCGGCCAAGCGCGCCATGCGGCTCGGGCACGGCCTCGACCTGCGGGCGGGCCTGGAGCTGGAGGACGGCGCCTGGCGCAGTGTGGCCTTCTCCGGGGACCGCGCGGAGGGCGTCGCGGCGTTCAACGAGAAGCGGGACCCGGACTGGCCGGGGGAGTGAGGCGGCGCCGCCCGTGGCGGGGCCCCGCGGCGGGGCCGCAGGGCCGTATCGCCCGGACGCAAGGATGACGCCCGGGCGTGGAATCCGCACGGAAACGGGCGAATCGGGTTAAACATTTCTACGCTGTAGTACAGAGCGTGCTCACGGTGACGGAATGTGAGGATCCGGTGACGGGCGAGGGCGATGCGAGGCTGCGGGCGGTAGTGGAGCTGGCGCAGGCGATGGCGGCCGCGCACACCCTGCGTGAATCGGCACAGGCCGCGGCGCAGGGAGCGCGCCAGGCCCTGGGGGGCTCCTTCGCGGCGATCTCGAAGTGGGAGCGCGAGCTGGGGAAGCTGCGGGTGCTGGTCAATGTCGGCGAACTCGGCCAGGGCGAGCGGGAGTTCCCGGACGACGAGATGTATCCGGTGCACCAGTTCCCGGAGATCGTCGGCTTCCTGCACGAGCAGTGGGCCGGCGGCGGCGAGCCCAACGCCTGGGTGGAGGCCGCCGACGGGCCGCGCGAGGACGGCTTCTACAACCATCAGCGGGTGGCCGCGCTGCGCCGCCGAGGCCGCGGCTGCTGCCTGGTCGCGCCGATCGTGCTGCACGGCAGGGCGTGGGGCGAGCTGTATGTCGCGCGGCGGGTCGGCGAGCCGGTCTTCGGCCGGGCGGACGCCGATTTCGCGACCGTGCTGGCCGCCGTGACGGCCGCCGGGATCGCGCAGACCGAGCGGCTCGCGGAGGCCCGCCGGCTGGCCTTCACCGATCCGCTGACCGGCCTCGCCAATCGCCGCGCCGTGGACATGCGACTGGACGAGGCGGTGGAGCTGCACCGCAGGGACGGTGTGGTGGTCAGCCTGGTGGTGTGTGATCTCAACGGGCTGAAGCGGGTGAACGACTCGCGTGGCCACGCGGTTGGGGACCGGCTGCTGGAGCGGTTCGGTTCGGTGCTGTCCTTGTGCGGCGCGATACTGCCCGGCACTCTCGCGGCCCGGCTCGGCGGCGATGAGTTCTGTCTGCTGGCGGTCGGCCCGCCGTCCGACGCGGTGGTCAAGGTGGCCGGTGAACTGTGCGACCGCGCAGGGGAGTTGGACCTCGGTGAGGGCGTCTCGGTCGGTGTGGCCTCGACCGGTGACCCGATCGGCCCGGTGCATACCGCCCGCCGGCTCTTCCGGCTCGCGGACGCGGCCCAGTACCGGGCGAAGGCGGCGCGGGCGGGCGAGCCGGTGGTCGCCGGGCGCGAGGGCGGCCCGGACGAGGACCCGGTCGTACGGCTCGCGGACTCCCCCGAGCCGCCGTCGGGGCCGGAGCGCCGGCGGTTCCGGAGGTGAGAGCGGGGTCCGTGCGTGCAGCCTGGTAAGGGGTGATCCATAAATCCAGTGGTGACATCCGGCGATTCAGTCTCTAGGGTGCCTGAATATGGATATGCACACTGTGGTGCTGGGGACGTCCGGCACGACCGCACAGGACGTCATCGCGGTGGCCCGCGGCGCGGCCCGGATCGAGCTGTCCGAAGCGGCCCTCGCCGCCGTCGCCCGCTCGCGCGCCTTCATCGACGAGCTCGCCGCCAAGCCGGACCCCGTATACGGCGTCTCCACGGGCTTCGGCGCCCTGGCCGTACGCCACATCAGCCCCGAGCTGCGGGCCCAGCTCCAGCGCAACATCGTGCGCTCGCACGCGGCCGGCATGGGCCCGCGGGTCGAGCGCGAGGTCGTCCGCGCCCTGATGTTCCTGCGCCTGAAGACCCTCGCCTCCGGGCACACCGGCGTCCGCCCGCTCGTCGTCGAGACGATGGCCGCGATACTCAACGCCGGAATCACCCCGGTCGTGCACGAATACGGCTCGCTCGGCTGCTCCGGCGACCTGGCGCCGCTCTCGCACTGTGCGCTGACGCTGATGGGCGAGGGGGACGCCGAGGGCCCCGACGGTGTCGTACGGCCGGCCGGCGAGCTGCTGGCCGAGCACGGCATCGAGCCCGTCGAGCTGCGCGAGAAGGAGGGGCTGGCGCTCCTCAACGGCACCGACGGCATGCTCGGCATGCTGGTGATGGCCTGCGCGGACCTCGCCCGGCTGTTCACCTCCGCGGACATCACGGCCGCCCTCTCCCTGGAGGCGCTGCTCGGCACGGACAAGGTCCTCGCGGCCGAGCTGCACGCCATCCGCCCGCACCCCGGCCAGGCCGCCTCGGCCGCCAACATGCTGAAGGTGCTGGCCGGTTCGGGCTTCACCGGCCACCACCAGGACGACGCGCCGCGGGTCCAGGACGCCTACTCCATCCGCTGCGCCCCGCAGGTCGCCGGCGCCGGGCGGGACACCCTCGACCACGCCCGCCTGGTCGCCGACCGCGAGCTGGCCGCCGCCGTCGACAACCCCGTCGTCCTGCCGGACGGCCGGGTCGAGTCCAACGGCAACTTCCACGGCGCGCCGGTCGCCTACGTCCTGGACTTCCTCGCCGTCGCCGCGGCCGACCTCGGCTCCATCGCGGAGCGCCGGACGGACCGCCTCCTGGACAAGAACCGCTCGCACGGTCTGCCCGCCTTCCTGGCCGGTGACCCGGGCGTCGACTCGGGCCTGATGATCGCCCAGTACACGCAGGCCGCGCTGGTCAGCGAGATGAAGCGGCTGGCGGCGCCCGCGTCGGTGGACTCCATCCCGTCCTCCGCCATGCAGGAGGACCATGTCTCGATGGGCTGGTCGGCGGCGCGCAAGCTGCGTACCGCGGTCGACAACCTGACACGGATCATCGCCGTCGAGCTCTACGCGGCGACACGGGCGATCGAGATGCGCGACGGACTGACGCCGGCTCCGGCCACCCGCGCGGTGCTCGACGCGGTACGCGCCGCGGGCATAGAGGGGCCGGGCGAGGACCGCTTCCTGGCGCCGGACCTGGAGGGCGCGTATGCGTTCGTACGGGCCGGGAAGCTGGTGGAGGCCGTGGAGCCGGTCACCGGGGAGCTGGCATAGCGGGGGAACCGGTTCGATAGGGGAGTCGGCCTGATCGGTTCGGGCGTGGGGCGGGTGCGATGCGCCCGTTCCGCGCCCGTTCGCCGTCGCCGGGGACGGAGGCCGACTCAGGCGGTCTCGTCGCGCGCCCGGCGGGCCGAGTAGCCGACCAGCCCGGCGCCGAGCGCGAGGCAGACGGCGCCGCCGATCACGTACGGCGTGGCGTCCGGGCTGCCGGTGTCGGCGAGGAGGCGCTGCGGGGCGGTGTCCGTGCCGGTGCCGGTGGAATCGATGAAACCAGTGGAACCAGCGGAATCTGTGGCACCGGCCGCGGCGGACCGGTCGCCGGAGCCTTCTGTTCCGCTGCCCGGCCGGTCCGGCCGGTCGCCTGCCATGAACGCGTTCGCGGACGGTACGAACCACAAGGCGAACAACACCGATCCCGCGACTGTGGCGGTCAGCAGCGGTCGTCGTGCGGTCACCGAACGATCCCCCTGTGGGCTGGGCGAATTGGCCGTTGACCAGATGTTAATGACCGCAGCGGGTCGCGGGGAAGTCGGGACCCGTAGGTGCTTAGCTCCGTGCTATGAGCAATGGCGAGACATCACGTTTTGTAAGGCTTCATGTCGAATTGGTCATGGAGGTCACCGACGCCGGCCAGCTGACCGGCGCCGCCCTTGATCACATCGGCGGCGACCCGTCCCTGCTCGACGAAGAGCGGCGGCAGGCCGTGGAGACGGTCAAGGAGGACCCGGCGGAGGCGCTCGCATACCTCGTCGACCCGTTCGACCTCGTCGCCGCGGTGCCGGGCACCGAACTCGCGCAGGCCTCCTGGAGCAGCGAGGAGATGACCGACTACGACCCGGACGTCGAGTGGGACGCGGCGGAGTGGGATCTTGCCGACGACGCCGCAGAGGAGGTTTGACCGACCCGCATCCGCACCCGGCCGAGGCGGCATCCCGCACCCGCGCCCGGCCCCCGCAGCCCCTGTTCGCGACCCCCGTACGGCGTCCTGTCGTGCGGGGGTCTGTTATGTGGGTAATAGGTGTCCTTCCCCACATTTTGTAGAGGAATGGAAGGGGCAAAACGGAACATGGGTTCATAAGACGTCGGCCTGAACGGCTGCGTCGGGCGTCGGCCGGAAGGGCCGCGTCCGCTCGAAGAACTCGGGGATGCTCGCAATCGGTAGCAATGGAGATGTGTTGATGACGGACAGCAAGCGCCGCAAGGGCCTCATAGCCAGCGCCGCGCTGCTCGGAGGCGTACTCACCGTCGCCGCGTGTGGTGGGGGCAATGCCGCCACCCGCAGTGACGACAGCGCCGGAGACCAGACGGCACAGCACCAGCAGGCTCAGCAGCAGGTGGATGAGGCGGCTGCGAAGGACTCGTCGGAAGCCAAGATCACCATTGCGCCAGAGGACGGCACACCAGACGCGGGTATCCACCGTGACGCCAGGGTCACGGTCAGTGGCGGCAAGCTGACCGACGTCACCATGACCGCCGTCACGTCCAAGCAGACCGTCGCGTCGAAGCAGACCATCGAGGGCACGCTGTCCGCCGACGGCACCTCCTGGACGCCCGATGAGTCCCTGGCCCGCGCGACGGAGTACACGGTCACCGCGCATGCGGTGGACTCCAAGGGCCGTAAGGCGGTGGAGAACTCCACGTTCACCACCGTCTCCCCGGTGAGCAGCTTCATCGGCAACTTCACGCCGGAGGACGGCTCGACCGTCGGCGTCGGCATGCCGGTGTCGATCAACTTCGACAAGCCGGTGACGAACAAGCGGTCCGTCGAGTCGGCGATCAAGGTCGCGTCGAGCAGCAACCAGAAGGTCGTCGGCCACTGGTTCAACAACACCCGGCTGGACTTCCGCCCCCAGGAGTACTGGACGGCGAACTCCAAGGTCACCATGGACCTCGACCTTGACGACGTCGAGGCTTCGCCGGGCGTCAAGGGCATCCAGGACAAGACCGTCAGCTTCAACGTCGGCCGCTCGCAGGTCAGCACCGTCGACGTCAAGACGCACCAGATGACCGTGGTCCGCGACGGCAGGACGATCAAGACCATCCCGATCTCGGCCGGTGGTGAGGAGAACCCGACCTACAACGGCCAGATGGTCATCTCGGAGAAGTTCAAGCAGACCCGCATGGACGGCTCCACGGTCGGCTTCACGAAGAAGAACGGCAAGGGCGAGTACGACATCCGCGATGTGCCGCACGCCATGCGCCTGTCGAACTCCGGCACCTTCATCCACGGCAACTACTGGGGCAAGGGCATCTTCGGCCAGGCCAACACCAGCCACGGCTGCATCGGCCTGAAGGACGTCAAGGGCGCCGGTGACGCCTCCACGGACGGCGCGTGGTTCTTCGACAACTCGCAGCTCGGCGATGTCGTCGACGTGGTCAACTCCAACGACAAGACCGTCAAGCCGGAGAACGGCCTGAACGGCTGGAACATGGCCTGGTCGCAGTGGGTGGCCGGCAGCGCGCTGCGCTGACCGTGACGGCTGCACGTCCTGCGTGACGTGACGACCCGATGTGACAGACGCCTGGCGGCGCCGGCAATACGGCCCGCCGGGCGTCGTCGCGTGCGTACGGAGGGAACGGCCTCCATGACGCACCGGCGCAGTCCCTCCGTACAGTGACCGGGTGAGCGAGCGCGGAAGAAAAGGCCGGGGCGGGCAGCAGTCGTCGGCCGCCGATGAGCTGGTGGGGGGCGTGCTCGGCAGCGTCCGCTACGCGGCGGACGGGGAGCCGGCCGAGGACGCCATAGAGGCGGGCGCCTCGATGCTGGCCGCGGCCCCGGCCGGCTGGGAGGCGGTGAGCGCGGCGGTCGTCGCGGCCGCGGTGGCGGGTGTGCGGCAGTGCTGGGCGGGCGGCTGGCACCCCGCCGACCTGGAGCGGATCGTACGGCGCGAGGCGTCCGACGCGACGCTGGTTGCGCTGGTCGTCGACGCCATCGCGGCCGAGGCGGCCCGGCCGTCGACAGCCAGGCCCACTCGGGACCCGCGCTGGGCCGACCAGCTGCGGCGGCTCGGCGCCGACGTCTGGTGGGAGTCCGACCGCGGCTATCTCGACGGCCTGGCCCGGCGCCGCCGCACCTCCCGTTTCGAGACCGCGTACGACGTCCTGGCGGCGCTGCGCACCATCGCCAGGCTGCCCCGCATCACCCCGCTGCCGGCCCCGGCGCCGGCGCCCGCGCGGAACGGAGGCGGCGCGGCGGCATCCCGCGCCCTCGGCCGCATCCGTGGCCTGCTCGCCAAGGCCGAGGCGACCGACTTCGCCGAGGAGGCGGAGGCGCTGTCCGCCAAGGCGCAGGAGCTGATGGCCCGGCACAGCATCGACGAGGCACTCGTGGAGAGCGCGGCAAGCGCGGGCGGCTCACCGGACGGCTCAGCCGGCGGCCCGTCGGCGGTCCGTATCGGCATCGAGGGACCGTACGAACAGGCCAAGGCCCTGCTCCTCGACGCCGTCGCGGCGGCCAACCGCTGCCAGGCCGTCTGGGCGGCCGACATCGGCTTCTCCACCGTCATCGGCTTCGAACCCGACCTGGAGGCAACGGAGTTGCTCTACACCTCACTCCTCCTCCAGGCCACCGCCGCGATGAACCGCGCAGGCGACGACCACCACGCCCGCGGACGCTCCCGCCGCACCCGGGACTTCCGCCAGACCTTCCTCGTCGCCTACGCCGACCGCATCCGGGACCGCCTGACCGCGGCCACCGCCGCCGCTACGGCCGCCGCCACCGCCGAGTCCGGCGACGCGGCCCCCGACCTGCTCCCGGTCCTGGCCGCCCGCGATCTGGCCGTGGAGGAGACCACCGGCGCGCTCTTCCCGGACACCGCCCCGGTCCGGCTGCGTGGCGTACACGATGCGGAGGGCTGGCACCAGGGGAAGGCGGCGGCGGACCGGGCACGGCTGCCGGAGGGCTGATCCGGCGGCAGCGCGGCCTGCGGCCGACCGGGGCGCGCTGCAGTACGGCATTCCGGCTCAGCCCGGCCACCCTCAGGGCGCGTTGACCGATGTGCCGGCGCTCCCGGGTCCGCCGATCGCAACCCGTTGCGGGCGGTCGCGAGGGAATCTCCAGACGCTGCCCGAGGTGGTGACCGCGGTCAGCGTGCTCCCGTCCAAGGTGACTTCGGCGAACGGATCGGACCAGGGGCAGACCGCCAGCCACTCCAGGGTGCGGTCGTCATCGTCCCTGGTCAGTGCCACCCAGCCGATGCTGCCGTGGGCTGCCGCTCCGCCCGCGAAGGCTCGGCTTCCGGCGTATGCGTGCTGGGCGAGCACCGTGTCGACGTCGATCCAGTCCTCGACGGTCCATGCGGTCGCCCGCAGGATTTCCGACGAGGACGACGAGGACGACGAGGACGACGAGCCGTCGAGCGGGTAGTCCATCAGCGACAGACTGCCGTCGGCGAAGACGATGACGTTGTCCCCGCCGGGTGCCTGCCAGGCATCCCAGCGCTGACGGACCTGGTCGCGCGTCCGGTCGACCGCGGACACCGGTTCGTCGTTCGCCATGTTCGCCATGCCGTTCACCATGCCGTTCATCATGACGCCTCGGTCAACGGCCGCCTCGGTCATCGGCCGCCTCGGCCAGGAGGACGGCGGCGGCATCGGCCCAAGTCGCCGTGCCGGCCAGCGCATTGCGCAATTCCGCGGCGCGCCGGAAGGCGGTGGGCAGATCGCCCATGACCCGGTCGATGGCACGGGCCCAGGTCTCGGTGTCCTCGTCGTCATCGCCCGACATGGGGACGATGACACGGGCAGCCGTCTCGCCGTCGAGCTTCTCGCGCAGAAACTCCGCCAGCCCGCTCTCCTCGCTGACCAGCGTGGGAACGCCCATCGTGATGGCCTCGACGCCGACCAGACCGAAGCCCTCCTTCCTCGACGGCATGATGACGAGGCTCGCCCGGCTCATGTCCCCGGTGAGCCGTTCCTGCTCGGACGAGTACTCGCGGACCACGACGTCCAGCTTGGGATTGGCGGCCCAGGACCGCAGCTCCTTGCGCTGTTCGGTGCCGGTGCCTTTCGGCGCGCCCCGGACCACCAGGCCGATGGCCGGGACCTTGGCCTTCTCCCGCCACGTCGCGACCCGCCCGCACGCACGGGCCGCGAGGTCCAGGCCCTTGAGCTCGGCGTCCTCCGTACGCCCGACCAGCAGGACTTTCAGCGGCCGGCCGGCGGGCGGGACCCCGGGCGTCGGATTGGCGACGTCGAAGCCCGGATCGATGCGCAACGGTGCCGCGATGCCCTCGCCGGACAGCTCGTTGAGGAAACGGCTGTGCAGTCGGGGTCCCACCGCGACCACCCGGTGCGCGCTCCCGCCGAGCCGGCGCTCGTCCTCGGTCCTGCCCTCGGCACGCCGGGCGGCGTCGTTCTCCCTGTCGAGCTTGTGCCATTCGATTTCGTCCGGCGCCATATGAATGAAGTGCAGCCGCCTGGCATCCGGGAAGAAGTCGGAAACCTGCAGTTCAGCGGCCGGTCCGGTGATCCGGCTGTGCCCGATGACAAGGTCGGGGACCGTCCCCTCGGGCAGCTGCGGACGTCGGGTCAACTGCACGTATTCCGGGGCGCCGGGAGTCAACGGCGGGCAGAGCAGGGTGACGCCATCGGCCTTGGCGGCGGCGATCTCGCCCTCGCCGACGGCGAGTACGACGCAGTACACCTGCGCCCCGGCGGCGGCGAGCGCCCGGCACAGGTCCCGGTTGAAGGTGCTGAGGCCGCCGTGTGCGGACCACCACTCGGTGGCGATCACGAGGACGGTGAGCGGGCGTGGTTCGCGTGCGTCGGTGGCCTCGGGCTCGGGCTCGGCCTCTGTCCCGGCCTCGGGCGCCGGCGCGAGAGCCGGTGCGGAGGTGGCCACCGCCGTGTCCGCCCCCTGTGCCCTGTCCGCCCCCTCTGCCCCGTCCGCCGCTTCCGCCCGGTCCGCTGCTTCCACCCCCACCATCGTCCTGGCCCGCTCGATCGCGGCCGCGAGGTCGACCTCGCGTTCCTGGCTGAGGGTGGCCGTGCCGTCGGCTGTCTGCGGGGTCAGCAGATAGTCGATCTCGCAGTCGGCGACCGGCAGCGGCGCAAGGTCCCCGGCGGCCATGGCGAGTTGGTGGCCCGCCGTCTC
Source organism: Streptomyces sp. NPDC050636 (assembly GCF_040654775.1). NCBI lineage: Bacteria > Bacillati > Actinomycetota > Actinomycetes > Kitasatosporales > Streptomycetaceae > Streptomyces > Streptomyces sp. NPDC050636. Next base: position 129,706 of record NZ_JBFAIP010000009.1, on the reverse strand, counting down.
CCGGTCGCCCTCAAGGAGATACGCCATTGCCGCGTTGTACCGGCTGAGCGCCTTGTCCTTGGGGTGCTGCGCCAGATCCAGGGCTCTGCCGACCCACTCAAGGGCGATGCCGGGCTCACCGGCGGCCAGCGACACGTACAGGATGTTGTTGGCGGGTTCCCAGCGCGGGTCCAGGTCGTAGGCCGCGGCCAGATGTTGCCGCGTACCGCTCAGGTCGTCATTGCCGTAAGCGGTGTAGGAGGCGGTGAGATGGTTCTCCGCGATGGTGGCGCGCACCGTCCCGGTGGACAGCCGCAGCCACTCGCTGATCCGCGGCCAGGGCTTCAGGGGCAGCCGGGTCCGTTCGGCCTTCAGCTCCCCGCCGAGCGCGGCGATCCGGCGGGCCGCCGCGAGAAAGCCCGGCGTGTGTTCGAGACGGAAGTCGTCGGCGTCCGCCGAGTAGAGCCAGCGGATGCCGGTGGTGCCGCCGTAGGCGCAGGTGACCGTGGTGATGTCGAGTGCGGCGGGGATGCCCGTGCGGAGAATGGCCTCGTGCACGAACTGGGTGGCGTACGGCACCGACTCCGCCCCCTTGTCCGCAAGGCTTTCCAGGGCGAAGAGCGCTGTGTTGAGGCTGGCTTCGCCCATTTTCGGGCAGCAGGTCTGAAGCACCCGGGCGGGCTTGGACGTGATCTCATTGAGCAGACAGCCGAGCCGCCTGGTGAGCAGACTGTGGAACTCGCCACGGCCCATGAGCTGGTGATGCCGCTGCCGTCCCAGCTTGTTGATCGTCCACAGCCGGACGTAGATGTCGTCGAACAGCTCCGTCTCCTGCGACAGCCGGACGACCTCCGACTCGTCTATGGCGCCGTCCGCGATCAGTTCCGCACGGCACTGATCGAGGACCTCTCTGGTGATCGACGGCTGTCCGACCACGTTGTAGGCGAACCAGACCTCGTCCACGGACGCGTGGTCGAGCGCGGAGCTGAGGACGTTGAAGGCGTGCAGCCGCTCCGGCGACAGTTTCTTCACCGACCGGATCAGCCTGCGGTCGAGCACGTCCCGTCCGGACTCCATCCGTGACCGGACGTCTTCGAGCATCTCCGCGGTCAGCGCCATTCCCATGGCCGCGTCCTTCTGCCACCGGGCGAACATCTCGTGGCAGTAGAGCTGGATCTCGTACGGGTTCCCGTCGGTGAGGTGGACGAGCTCCGACTGCGTTCCGTTGAACTCGGGGAAGCAGTCGGCGTCCAGCCCTAACCCGCGCAGGGGCAGGAGCATGCAGTTGCTGACGTCCTCCGACTCGACGAAACGCTCGATCTTGATCTCTTTGAACTGCCTGAGGAGCGGCGAGAAGACCTCGGTGATCCGGGTGAGCAGGCTCGACGTGCCGGCCAGCACGAAGACGAAGCCGTTGAGCCGGGTCCCGAGCGCGCGGAGGACGGACAGCACTTCCTCGTGCCCGGCCACCAGCTGGGCCTCGTCGATGAGCAGCGCGATCGGCCGGCCGAGGACCCGTACGACATAGCGGAGATCGGCACGGAGCGCGGCCTCGGACACCGGGCCACCGGGGGCCGACAGGGACAGTGCCTCGGGGAACTCCAGCGGGAAGTCGTTCTCCGGGGTGGCGCCGGAGAACACCCGCCGGATCTTCGCGGGTGTGACCGCGCCGGGCCCGCCCAGCGTGCCGCCCTCGTCCGTGACGGCCGCGACCAGCTCCTCGTAGACCTTGCGGTAGAACGCCGAAGGGGTGGCATCACTGGGGACGAGCGTCACCCGGACCGGCAGCAGGCCGCGTTCCCGGGCCAGGTCCTCCGTACGGTTCAGCAGACTGGTCTTTCCGGCGGCCCGCTGGCCGTGCACCGCGATATAGACCGACGGCCGGTCCAGCCCGGCCTGGTCGAGCTCGTAGGCGACGCTGTCGAGCTCGGCGATCCGTCCGGCGAAGAGCGCGGCGTCGCTGACCGGATTGCGGTAGTCGTAGGGGTTGGGCAGCTTGGATATGTCCACGGGCTCCACTCACCTCGCGGACGATTCTAATGCTCGGATCCGCTGTCCTGGCCGCGTTTCGGGGGGCGCTTTCCGTGGTCGGACGAGGGCGAACTCCGGCCGGACCGACTGCTCTTGGGCACGAGGCCGACCGCGCCGGGCCGCCGGGCCCCGAACGCCGGGTCCGGCCCCTCAGGACAAGAACCCCGAGGTCTCGGCCGTGCCCCTCGTGGCCGGGTCGGATGCGTACCTCCGTTGGATCGCCACGACCGTTGGGCCCCCGGCGAGTATGTGTCAGGGGCGGGCCTTCTCCAAGGCCTCGGCGACGGCGGGCACGGTCCGGTGCTCGCCGAGCCGTCGCAGGACGGGAGCAAGCCGCTCCCGTGGGCGTACCGAAGCCACCCCGGTGCAGAGGTCCAGCGCTCGGCCGGTGGCGGTCGCTGCTTGCTCAACCTCCCCGGCTGTCAGGTAGGAGTCGGCCAGCCACCAGGTAGGGGCTCATCGGCGGTTGGTGGCTATCCCAGATATGGAGTTGAGCGATGCTCCAGGAAGTGCTGAATGCGTAGCCGCTGCGTTTGGTGCATGGGAAGCCCGTCGATCTCGTTTGGGGCCACGAATCGCAGCTCTGAGGACTCCTCAGAGATCTCCAGCGCACCACCGACGATCCGCGCGGCAAAGCACACATTGAACTGTCGCCTTACCTCCCCATTGCTGTACGCGATGATGTGGCGTGGATCTGTATAGGTGCCGACAAGTCCCGTGATCTCTACGTCTAGCCCTGTCTCCTCCTTGACTTCCCGTACGGCCGTTCCCGGCAGGGAATCGGCCATGTCCATTCCACCGCCGGGGAGCGCCCACAGGTCATTATCAGTCCGCCGCTGTAGCAGAATGCGCCCCTCGTCATCCGTGACGACGGCCGATGCAGCGACTACCAAACTGTTTGGCTTCGGTGCATTAGGGTCGGCGTAATATTCAGTCCGTGCCACTGCTCAGCCCTCCTGCACAGGTTTTGCCGTAGCCCATACGGCATTGAAACTTTCGGCGTAGCCGTCGAACATCCCCCCGTCGTCGTGGTGCCGAAGGTGCCACACGGGCGCAGCATAAGCATTCGCGCCCCACACGTGGGCATTAACCAGCATCTGATCGTCAGCACGGTAGATGCTGTTGTAGAGGGTCGTCCCGTGCGTCCGCAGCTCGATACCTGGTGTGCCGATGAGCGGCCGATAATGCATGATTGCCAGTCGGCAGCGAGATTCGATTCCATGGCCGAACTCCTCTTCCTGGCCTCGCTGTTGAATGTTGATGCTCTCTGCGTCGCCTACGGCAATCCGCACGGTGCATCCTTCGGCGGCCCGCTCGCGCAGTAGGTCATTCAAGCGCGGGTATGCCTCATGCATGAATACAGCCGCGTACACGAGTACGTCTATGCGTTTCCGTGCCTGAGTGAACAGATCAACGAAGACGGAAACGGGCAGCTCTGCCCGCTGGTTGTACAACGCGACCAGTTCAGGGCTGACTGCCCTTGCTGCGCGTGCCTGCCTCAGCTTTGGCCAGAGAGCAAACACATCTTCCTCTATTGTCTCAGCGGCTCGGATGGCAGTTTCCCTGCGAGGTGTGCGTCCCAGGTTGACCCATCGTTCAACCGACTTGGGATCAACGTCAACCTTCGCCGCCAGGCTTGCATGAGTCCAGCCGCCTGCCGCCATAGCTGCCCGCAGTCGCTCGTTCTGCACTCTGCTCCCCAGACTCCGGTGAGGACGTTCTGCCTCATGTAGGACGTCCCCAAGTGTCCATTGTCCGTGGTTCCGGCGTCCCGTGGTACCCAGCGATGCTCACGAGATAGCAAGGACCCCCGCGACCGTGGCGACGGTCCGGGGGCGTGGCCATCAACCCCAAGGAGGTTGACAGCATGCGCAAACATAGCGCGTGGATCTTCGAACTGCTGTTGCGGCTGTTACTGCCCGCGCGGGGGCGTCACCGGTCCGTCGGCGCACTGCCCGCCGGGAGGTGTGAGGACGCGCCGACGCCCGCGCTTCCCCGCGTGACCGCCGGGCAGCTGGGGCTGCTGCGGGGTGAGGACGTTGCCCTGATCCGCCCGTATGTCCTCACGCCCGAGGAGCGGCAGGAACGGCGGTTGCAGCGCGGGCGGAGGCGGGCGCTGTGGCTCGCGGTGCACGGGTACGACGCGGGGCCGCGCTGGATTCACGGTGTGGAGGTGGTGGGTTGATGCCCCGCAGTTGCCGCCCCGTCCAGCTGAAGGATCCGGTGCGGGTGCCGGAGCCGGAGCCGGAGCCGGTTGCCGGGTGCGATGTGTGTCTGGCTCTGGCAGGGCAGCGTGCGGGGGCGCGCGCCGTCGGAGACCTGTCGAAGGTGATCGACTGCAACATCGAGATCGGCTGCCACCCCCACGCGAAGGTGGTGCGCTGATGGCGGCCGAGGTGTGCACCGACGGCCGGGCGGCAATGGACGCTTTTCGTGAGTCTCAACTCGCGCTGGCTGACGTGAAGATGATGTTCCCGGAGCTGACGTTCAGCGACACCGTCGAGGGAGGGATCCGGATCAACCTCGGCTGCGTCGGCATCCGCACGGCCGCGAAGCTGGCCCGCGCTCTGAAAGCGGCGCGGTCATGAGCGCGGGCGTGTGGTCGCGGCTGCGTGACTGGGCCGAAGAGGCGTGGTGTCGGCACGTCAGGTATCGGGAGTTGTACCGGCAGCTCGATCAGATGCGGGCGGACCTCAAGACCCGTACCGCGTGGATGGATGAGCTGTCCGAGGAGGAGTTGGCGGAGGTGCTGCGTGGTCTCGCCGAGTGCATCGACGCCGTGCAGGCGGCGGGTGGCGACGCCCCGGACCATGGGGAGGAGATGGCGTGAGGGCGCGTTACCGGTTTGCTGAGTGGACGCTGGCGGCTGATTCGGATGCGTCGCTGCGGTTCGTCGGTGAATGCCTGGACTGCGGGGAACGCTGCATCGATACCGCGTCCGCCGACGAAGCGCAGGGGTGGTGCCTCAAGCATGCCGGGCTGACCGGGGACAGGTGCTTTGAGATGAGGGGATTCCAGTTGTTCACCGCCTACCTGACCAACGCGGCGGCGGACGGCGCTCCTCCCGCGACGTAGGACAGGACGGGGCCGCCGTGGCCTGGCTCCGGCCGTCCCGCCCGCACGACTTCCCCCGACCGGACAAACCGAGAGCAGGGACAGCACGTGTTCCGCTTGAGCCGACGGGCTCACTCCCGGCCGGCCCGGTCCGTCCTGCGGGGAGCCTTCCGGGGCGCTTCCCTGATGGATGCCGCGCGGCATCGCGGTGAGGGAAGCAGGTCCCGCCCGGTGATCTCCTGCACCGGGCGGGACCGCAAGCCATGACGGACCCGGCTCTCACCTCCGAGAGAGCCGGGGCGTGTGCATTGGATACGCCACCGGCGCCGGGGCCCGGCGCACAGGTCCTTACGCTGCGGCTCCCGTGCCACCGCCGGAGCCGGCGGCGGCCTTGCGGCGGCGTACGCTGATGATCGCGCCCGCTCCCACGGCCATCGCCACGCCGCCCACCAGGGCGATCGTCGGCAGCGCGGAGGACGAGCCGGTCGCGGCCAGACGGCCCTCGCCCGAGGTCTCCTTGACGCCGCCCTGCGGCGTGGTGCCGTCCGTGGCGCCACCGCCGGGCTCGGCGCTCTCACTGGGCTTGCCCGGCGTGCTGGGCCGGCCGGGCTTGCCGCGCGCCGGGAGGATCTTGAAGTCGTACTGCTCGTGGTTGGACATGCCGCAGGAGCCGTCCTGGTTGCGGAACGTCCCCTCTATGATCGCGTAACCAGAACCGGGCTTGGCCGGATCGATCGCGCGGACGCGCAGCGGCAGCGTGACGGTGCGGTGCGCGGCGACGGGGAATCCGGTGAACACGCTGTCGACCGTGGCGTCTTCGAAGCTCAGCCACTTGCCCGTCACGGGATTGCGGAACTGCGCCTCCAACTCTTCGTACTGACGGTCGACGATCTCGCGGGAGGAGATGTACGGCTGCGGCCGGACCTTCTCCATGGCCTTGTCGGAGGTGTTGGTGACCGTTATGGAGGACGGGCTCCAGTCGGCACCGGCGACGAACTCGGACTGCAGCCCCTTGATCGCCATCTTCAGATGCTGCGGCGCGCTCGCGCAGTCCTCGCCCGGGGGCCTCTCCTCGGAGGAGGACCCGCCGGGCGTGGGGCCGGGCTTGGTGCCGGTCTCCTCACCGGGCTTGGCGTCGGGCGTGGGCTTGGTGTCGTTCCCCGCACCGGGCTTCGCGGCCCCATCGGTCTCGGTGGTCGGGCCCCCGGTCCCGGACGACTCGTCCGACCCCGTCGTCCCATCCGGCCGCGCCGACTCGCCGCTGTTCCCCGAACTATCTGTCTTCTGCGACTCGTTGGTGTGTGCCGACGGGCTCGGGGCTTCCGTGGCGAACGCGGCGGCGGGCGCGGCCAGTACGGCGGCGGGCGTGATGACGACGGCCGCCGCGGCGGCCGTCAGGGCTTGGCGGAACTTCATCAAGGAGACCTTCCTGAGATGTCATCTGAGCTGTCACCTGAGCTGTCAGGCGCTTGCGCATAGATGACTACTGGCGGGGCAAACCGTTGCGCCGTATGGCCAGTTATGGAAGGAAGATCACAGTGCCGCCGCTGACCACTCGGCTCGCGACACCCAGGGCGTTTCGGCTGCCGGTCGCGCTGCTTGCCGTCGCCGATACCCGTCGGCGCGAGCGTTACCGCGCCGACGGGTGCGGTAATGAGTGGCACCGGCTGGCTGCCCGCCCGGATGCGGGACCAGCCGTCACATGATCTGGGCGGGCAATTCGGCCTCGATGAGGTCGGCCGCTCGCCGGGTGCCGCCCTCGGCGGCCATCTCCCGCTGGATGGCCGTGAGGCGGCGTCCCACTTCCGGGTCGGCGACGAGCGCGAGCACCGCCGCCCGGAGGGTGGCGGCGTCCACCTGGTCCACCGGTAGGTGGCGGGCCACGCCGAGTCCCTGGAGCATGTCCGCGTTGCCGAACTGGTCGACGGCTTGCGGGACGGCCACCATGGGAGTGGCGGTGGCCAGGCCCTCCTGGCTGCCTCCTGCGCCGGCGTGCGTGATGAAGGCATCGGCCTTCCGCAGGATCGCCAACTGCGGTACCCAGTGGTGCACTTCGACGTTCCCGGGGACCTCCCCGAGCTCGTCGGCGGTGACGTGCTTACCCACCTGGAGCACGACGTGCCAGCCCGGCAGGTCGCCGAACGCCTTGACGCACTCGCGGTAGAAACCGGGCTGCTTGGTGAAGGACGAGCCGAGCGAGACGAGCAGCACACGCTCGGCGTCCGCGGGCCGCTCCCAGTCGCCCTGCGCCGTTCGGTCGCCCTGGCAGGCGCCGACAAACGAGTGGACGTTCTCGTCGACCCGGTCGGCATGCGGCTGCAGCGCCTTGGGGATGAGCACGATCGACCGGCCGGGGCGACCGACGAACGGGTCGGGGTGCTGCGTGATCCCGTTCTCCGCAAGCCAGTTGGTGAACTTCGCGTAGTACGCCCTGCCGCGCTCGGTCGCCTTGGGCTCTGCCCACATCGGCTCGGCAACCTCCTCCTCGTACCCCTCCCACGCGACGAGGTTCGGCGAGAGGGAGACCGCGGGCACACCCCAGCGGTGAGCAAGGACGCGTGCCGGGTACGAGGTGATGTCGTGCAGTACGAGGTCCGGCTCGTCCCCTTGATACGCCTCGATGAGCTGCGGCAGTGCCTGGATTGCTTCGTCCAGGAACGGCTCGACGTTGTCGAGGAGCGTGGTCCCCCACGCCGACGGGTCGTCGTCGGGCGAGGGCAGCGTAGTGCGGTACAGGACGGGCTCGGCGCCGGTCTCGGCAACCTTCTCCTCGAAGAGGTGCGGGATCGCGTACGTGACGCGGTGCCCACGGGCGACGAGCTCGCGGATCACTTCGAGGCTCGGGTTCACGTGCCCATGGGCGGCGATGGAGAACATGGCGATATGGGCACGTTTGCGGTACTCCGGGTTCGTCATGGCTCCACAGTAGGCGAGACGAAACGTCTCGTTCAATGTGTTTTCCAGGATGGGGAGCACCCCTACCTGGGGTGACGACCCTGAGCTCAGTCCCCGGCCGGAGCCACGCCCACCGGGCAGCTCAGAGTCCCGCGCAGCGAGGCTCCCACCGACCAAGGTGGGGGCCTCTCTGCTTGCTTCCGCGTTTCCCCAGCTCAGGGAGCCAGAGCGAGGTGCAGCCTAATGACACATGGCGTCGCGGGCGCGTTTGCGCTCGGTACGAGCGAATTCATGTTGTCCGGCATGCTCCAGCCGCTCGCCCGCGACCTGGGGTTTCCATTCCGCAGGCTGGGCTGCTGGTCTCGGCGTTCGCGACCCTGTAGCGGGTGGCGAGTGCGTGGAACGCTTGCTTCGGTTCCCAGGGCATGTCGGGGTAGGCGCGGTTGTCGGCGGGACAGCCGCTGTGCTCGTCCAGGACTTTGACGATGCCGTAGGAGGCGAGGTCCTCGTCCGGTCCGGATGTCCGGTGGGGTGTGCTGAAACCGGCGAAGCTGAACCAGAAGACGGACTCGACGCCCTCCTCCTCGAAGACGGTCATGAGATCGTCGAGGTAGCGGACCTGCTCGCCCTCGTCGCGCACCAGGCCGGGTTTGAGGGTGACGCCGTCGGCCTCCCTCGCCATGTACCAGCCGGCGCCGCCGTGCTCTCCCGCTCCCCGGTAGGTGCAGCAGCCGGCCTCCATGATGGCGACGGGCTTGCCGTGGCCGCATTCGTTGCGCAAGTCGGTGCGGTAGGTGGCCGCGTTGCGCAGGCTACGGAAGGCGTCCAGGCCGACGATGTCGAACGGGGCCCAGTCCACGCCGTCCAGAGGGCAGGAGGCGTAGCTCACGCGGCCGCCGAAGAGGGGCCGCACGGCGTCGACGACTTCCCCCAGAAAGGCGTTGACCTTGTCGGGGATGCCCTGGAGCGCGGCTTCGCGGCCGGGGCCTGCCAGGACCGGAATGCGCTCGTTCAGTGTGTCCCCGGGCAGGTAGCCGCGGGCGAACACGCTGAGTTCGCAGCCAGTGACGAGGACGACCTCGGCGCCGTCGCCCCGCAGTCGCTCCGCCCGCTCGGCGCAGTCGGTGAACAGCGGCAGCATCTCGGCGTTCGACAGCTCGCAGGGAAAGGGCGAGAACCAGACCTCCAGGCCCGCCTCCGCCGCGGACCGCGCCGTAGTCTCGATACGGTCCGGATCGCCCCCGGTGATACGGACAGCGGTGCAGTGCAGATCCTCTGCGACGACACGCATGTCCCGTTCGACGTCCCGAACGTCGAACACGGGGCGCGACGTGTCGCCGTTGGGAAAAGTGCCGGTGTCGTAATGGATGCCCTTGCCGCGCAACATGACGAATGCCTCCGGTGGGGTGACTGTGTCTGCCGTACGGGGTCATCGTCCAAGTTGCCGCTGCGTCAGCGTCAAGGCCGCACCGCGGCCGGCCTGTCGAGCTGGTCGGCATCTCCGAGATCTCGGGCTTCAGCCGCACCCCGCTGGCTCTTTCACCGCCTCAGGTAAGGCCGTTGGGGTGAGCGCCTGCGCCTGTTGCGGCCAGGCGATGCCCTGACGTGCTCAGGGTGCGAAGTTCCGCGGCCGGCGCCAGATCGCGAGGGTCAGGGAACCGGCGCGTCATTGAGTGGCTGCGCGATGTTTCATATTAGCCTTTCATAACTGTACGAAGTCGATCAATCACGGATCGCATCTGCTCAATTCACCGGAGATGAAATGCGCAAGCTTCGCAAGGCTGCTGTTGTGGTCGCAGCCCTCGGCACCGTCGGCCTCCTCGGCGCTGGCGCCGCCCACGCCGACGAGGGTCAGCAACGCGGTCATGGTGGCCATGGAGGCCTGAATGTCAAGCAGGGCAGCTCCTGCCGGTCGCACGACCTGAACGTCGACGTCCTCGGCGAGGTCGGGATTCTCAACGGCCTGTTGGGCAACGCGCTCAACGGCGAAGGCTCCCCGGGTGCACAGTCCAGCCACCTGGGCTCGACGATGGGCTGCGACAACAGCGTAGGCGGCTAGCAAAGGGAAGGGTCCCGGTGTCCACGCCACAGACCCGGCGCCAGGGCCCATTCTTGACCTGCGGCAGCGCGCGGGCCGGGTGTCCGCCCGATCCGCAGTCGGGCTGAACGGACTCTGGCTGGGCTTCTCGGGGAAGCCCAGCCAGACTTCCGCCGCACCGGCCCCGACCTCAAACGCCACAGCCAGCGGCAGCTACATCTACCTCTGCGAACGCAAGGAAGCTGTGCCGGCATGGTGACCCCAGGACGGCCCGAAGGCCCCTCGGACCCACACGACCTCTGAGTGGACGTTTGAGGGGCCTCCCTGCATCGGCAGAGGCGTTCTGGGCGCCTCTGCCGCGACAGATCGCCGACGCTCCGAGACGACACCGAGCGCGCCCAGCACGTCAGCCATCTCACCTTCTGTGACATCAGTCGCAGCGTCGGCGATCCGCCGTAACGCATCGCTCACGTCACTGGCCGTTTCCGCTGGCCACAGGCTTCTTCACGGTCAGCGGCAGCATCTTCTTCCCGCTGTCGCTCAGTTGTGGCCATGTGCCGAACTGCGGGCAGACACCACAGTCGAAGAGCTCAGCCATCCGCGTTGGCCACGCCGATCGGGCAGGAAACGCCCGTCCCGCCGATCCCGCAATACCCCGCCGGGTTCTTGTCGAGGTACTGCTGGTGATATCCCTCGGCCGGATAGAACGCGCGGGTCGCGTCGGCGGGAAGGATTTCGGTGGTGATGTCGGCGTAGCCGGAGTTCTGGAGGACGGTGCGGTAGGCGTCGCGGGAGGCTTCGGCGGCCGCTTGCTGGGCGGGGGAGTGGGTGTAGATGGCGGAGCGGTACTGGGTGCCGACGTCGTTGCCCTGGCGGAAGCCCTGGGTGGGGTCGTGGGACTCCCAGAAGAGCTTGAGGAGGGCGGTGTACGGGACGACGGCGGGGTCGTGCACGACGCGGACGGCCTCCGTGTGGCCGGTGTGGCCGCTGCAGACCTCGTCGTAGGTGGGGTTCGGGGTGTGGCCGCCCTGGTAGCCGACGAGGGTGGTCCAGACGCCGTCCGTCTGCCAGAACTTCCGCTCGGCGCCCCAGAAGCAGCCCAGGCCGAAGTCGGCGATCTCCAGGCCCTCGGGGTACGGGCCGAGCAGCGGGTTGCCGAGGACGGTGTGCCGGCCGGGGACGGTGAAGTCCCGCTCGGGGCGGCCCTTCAGTGCTTCCTCGGGGGTGGGGAGATGGGACTTGAAGCGGGAGAACAGCATCGGGATCAAGCTCCAGGGGCAGCGGGGAAAGCGGGCGGGTTGTCCGGGGAACGCCGGGGGAGTGGGTGGCATTCCGGCGGCGGGCCTTCGGTGGTGTCCGGGCCGGCATTCCGACGGCCGGGGCCCGGTGTTCGCTCTGGCTGGCCAGGGTCTCTCCGACCCTGACCCATCGGACCGGCCCTAGTGGCCCGGAGCCGGCGGGAAGCCCGCTGAGGTGCCGCCCAGCTGTTCCCAGCCGGCGATGGCCAGGGCGCGGTACGCGGCGTACTCGGCGGCGGGGCTGCGGCCGTACGACCACGGGACGGCGCCTACGTGGCCGTCGACCAGGCGGAGCTGCTCCATGGCCTCGGCGTAGCGCTCCGCGCGGACCAGGAACCAGACGAGGAGATGGCGGACGTGGGGCGCCATGGGGTGGTCGGCGGGGGCCTCGCGGAGCGCGAAGTGGGCGCCCTCGATGGCGCGCTCCACCACCGCGCTCTGGTAGAGGCTGCGGACCATGTTGGCCTCGGGGAGGTGCTCGTAGACCGCGAAGAGGGGGAGGGCCGGCAGCAGGGTCTTGGCGGAGGCGTCGGCGGCCGCGCGTTCGGCGAACGCTTCGGCCTCCTGGCGGGAGCCGTGCCACTTCTCCGACCAGTACGGGAGCGCAGCGAGGTGCGCGCCCATGTGGTGCGGGGCGCGTTGCACGACCTTGGACCAGAGGGCTTCGTAATCGGCCTTCCGCTCGTCCAGGCCACGGGCGACGGCCAGCTCGGTGATGTACGGGATGGGGCTGCCGGGGGCCAGCAGTGTCGCTTCCCGGCAGACCGTACGGGCCTCTTCGAGGATCATGCGGAAGTCCTGGGAGCCCGGGTCGCGCAGGGCCTGGACGACGAGGAACTGGGCATGGGTCTGGGCGCCACCGGGGTCCTTGGGGGCCTCGTTGCGCCAGGTCCGCAGCCAGATGCCGCCGGACCGGTGCCCGCCGTCGCCGTGCGCCGGGGCCGCCGGCCGCTCCGGCTCCGCCGACTCCTGGGCCAGCTCGAACGCGGCGGCTCCGGCCAGCGTCTGGACCCGCTGCCAGCGCAGCTCCCAGTTGTCGCCGGTGGACTTCAGCAGCGCGGCCGCCGGGCGCCAGTCATGCGTACGGCGCATCTCGGCCAGCGCGTCGTCGAGCTCCTGGTCGGGGCCCGGCAGGCGTACGTCGAGCTCGTTGAGCGGCACAAAGCCGTAGCCGGCCATCGGGTCGGAGGCCACCACCAGGCCCTGCTGGGCATGCTGGGCGGCCCGTCGGCGCCGCATCCAGGGCAGGAAGACGAAGCCGCCGATCGTGATCGCGGCGAAGAGAACCAGCAGAGCGTCCATGTGGTGTGTCCCTGTCGGAGGGCCGGGCGGCTGTAGTGGTGGGCGGGCGGTGGCGCGGCGAGGGAACCGTCGTGCGGTGGTTCCCTCGTATGTATCCACTATCCAGCGAACCAGAAAGTTCCGGAGACGCCGGGGGCGGCTACCCTCGGCAGGCATGAGCGAACAGCGCGACGAGCGCCACCACCAGCATTTCGAAACCCTCGCGATCCACGCGGGCCAGGAAGCCGACCCGGCCACTGGTGCGGTGGTTCCGCCCATCTACCAGGTCTCCACGTACAAGCAGGACGGTGTCGGCGGGCTGCGCGGCGGCTATGAGTACAGCCGCAGCGCCAACCCGACCCGTACCGCCCTGGAAGAAAACCTTGCCGCCCTGGACGGCGGCCGGCGCGGCCTGGCCTTTGCCTCCGGCCTCGCGGCCGAGGACTGCCTGCTGCGTACCCTGCTCGCCCCCGGCGACCATGTGATCATCCCGAACGACGCCTACGGCGGCACGTTCCGGCTGTTCTCGAAGGTCGTCGAGCGGTGGGGCGTGGAGTGGTCGGTCGCCGACACCTCCGACCCGCAGGCGGTCCGCGCCGCGCTGCGGCCCCGTACGAAGGCGATCTGGGTGGAGACGCCCAGCAACCCGCTGCTCGGCATCAGCGACATCTCGGCGCTGGCCGGCATCGCCCGGGACGCCGGCGTCCGGCTCGTCGTCGACAACACCTTCGCCAGCCCCTACCTCCAGCAGCCGCTGGCCCTCGGCGCCGATGTGGTGGTCTACTCCACGACCAAGTACATGGGCGGGCATTCGGATGTGGTCGGCGGCGCCCTGGTCGTCAACGACGATGCGCTCGGGGAGGAGCTTGCCTACCACCAGAACGCGATGGGCGCGGTCGCCGGGCCGTTCGACGCCTGGCTGGTGATGCGCGGCATCAAGACGCTGGCCGTACGGATGGACCGGCACAGCGCCAACGCGGCCCGCATCGCGGAGCTGCTGGTCTCGCACAACAAGGTGACCCGCGTCTACTGGCCCGGACTGGCCGAGCACCCCGGCCACGAGGTCGCCGCCAAGCAGATGCGGTCCTTCGGCGGCATGGTGTCGTTCCAGGTCGCGGGCGGCGAGCAGGCGGCCGTGGAGGTCTGCAACCGGGCGCAGCTGTTCACCCTCGGTGAGTCGCTGGGCGGCGTCGAGTCGCTGATCGAGCACCCGGGGCGGATGACGCACGCCTCGACGGCCGGTTCCGCGCTGGAGGTCCCCGGCGACCTCGTTCGGCTGTCGGTCGGCATCGAGTCCGCCGACGACCTGCTGGCCGACCTCACGCAGGCGCTGGGCTGACGGCCCGGCCCGGACGGTCCACCACCCCTCCACGGGAGGGGTGGTGTGGGCCGGCGGGTCTCCTTGCGGTCGGGGAGGCTCACGGGTTGCCGGCCCGAGGGGAGTTGGCGGCACCCTGTTGCGGGCCGCCGGCTCCGGGCGGCTGCGCATTTCGGCGATGGCGCGCAGGCACCGTGCGTGCACGCGCTCGGTGGGCAGGCCGAGTTGGGCCGCGGTCTGCTTCTCGGTCATGCCCTCGCAGAGCCGCAGCACGAGGACCAAGCGCTCCTACCGGGCGCGGCCGGTCCCGGACGGCATACGTCCGTGACAGCGCGGTGGTGAGCAACTCCTCGGCGGCCGGGGCGGGTTGGGAGTCCGGCTCGCCGGTCAGCAGGGTGGCGGCGTGCAGCAGCCGGCCCGCCGCGCCTGCCACGGGCGTGACAGGCGGGACTCGGCGGAGTCATGGTGCAGGGAAGGCCGACGTCAGGACGTCGGGCCCGCCGGCCCCAGGGACGCGGTGAGCGTGGCGAGCGATGTGTTGAAGCGCGTCAGCAGGGCGCAGAACGCGTCCCGCTCCTCCTCGGACCAGCCCTCCGTCACCAGGGCCATCAGCGCACGGCGCGAGGCGCGCACCTCTTCCAGGCGGGAGTGGCCGCGCTCGGACAGCTGAAGGACCACGGCCCGGCCGTCCTCGGGGTGCGTGGCACGACTGACCAGCCCGGAGTCGACCAGCGGGGCGACCTGCCGGGTGACCGTCGAGGAGTCGATGCCCATACCGGCGGCGAGGGCCTTGACGCCCATCGGGCCTTCCTGGTCCAGGCGGTTGAGCAGCAGGTATGCGGCGCGGTCCATGGAGTTGCGCGCCTGCCCGACGCCGCCGAGCCGGCTCTGTTCTGCGCGGCGGGCGAAGACGGCCACTTGGTGCTGCAGTGCGTCGAGAAGAGCGGGGTCGGTGTGGGTCGTCATGTCCGAAGAGGTGGGCATGGCCGGGTGCTCGCTTCATGGGGTGCGTACGGATTGGAGGACAGAGTACGCGGACCCGGCGCGGGCCGTACCGGCGCTGCGCAATCCGATAACGCGCCGTGAGGGACCCGAGACCGGGCCTCCACTCGCCTGGGTGTCCGCACGTCGGGACGGAAAGGCTCGTACGCGGACGAACTGCGAGACTGGCGGCATGGCAGACCACACGCCTCATGCGCCACACGAACCGGCCGCCGTCGCGCTCCCCGCGATCACGGTCGACGACGTACGCGAGGCGCACAAGATGCTCTCCGCCGTCGCCCGGACCACCGCCCTGGAGGGCAGCCGCTATCTGTCCGGGCTGGTCGGCGCGCCGGTACACCTCAAGTGCGAGAACCTCCAGCGCACCGGCTCCTTCAAGATCCGCGGCGCCTACGTACGGATCGCCGGGCTCACCCCTCAGGAGCGGGCGGCCGGTGTGGTGGCGGCGAGCGCGGGCAACCACGCGCAGGGCGTGGCGCTGGCGGCGTCCCTGCTCGGCGTGCACTCGACGGTGTTCATGCCGGTCGGTGCGCCGCTGCCGAAGGTCTCCGCGACCCGCGAGTACGGCGCCGAGGTGCGGCTGCACGGCCAGGTCGTGGACGAGACGCTGGCGGCCGCCGAGGAGTACGCGCGGGAGACCGGCGCGGTCTTCATCCACCCCTTCGACCACCGCGACATCATCGCTGGCCAGGGCACGGTCGGCCTGGAGATCCTCGAACAGTGCCCGGAGGTGCGCACCATCGCCGTCGGGATCGGCGGCGGCGGGCTGGCGGCGGGCGTCGCGCTGGCGGTGAAGGCGCTGCGCCCGGATGTGCAGGTCATCGGGGTGCAGGCGGCGGGCGCGGCCTGCTATCCGCCCTCGTTGGCGGCCGGGCGTCCGGTGGCGATCGACGGTCTGTCGACGATGGCGGACGGCATCAAGGTGGGGCGGCCCGGCGATGTGCCGTTCGGGATCATCGAGAAGCTGGTGGACGACGTCCGCACGGTCTCCGAGGACGAGCTCTCCAGCGCGCTGCTGCTGTGCCTGGAGCGGGCGAAGCTGGTGGTGGAACCGGCCGGGGCGAGCCCAGTGGCGGCGCTGCTGTCCGACCCGAAGTCCTTCGAGGGGCCGGTGGTCGCGGTGCTGTCCGGTGGGAACGTCGACCCGTTGCTGATGCAGCGCATCCTGCGGCACGGCATGGCCGCCGCGGGCCGCTACCTCTCCCTGCGGCTGCGGCTGACGGACCGGCCGGGGGCGCTGGCGAACCTGCTGGCCGTGCTGTCCGTCGTCGACGCGAACGTCCTCGACGTCGGGCATGTGCGCACCGATCCGCGCCTCGGACTGACCGAGGTGGAGGTGGAGCTGCACCTGGAGACCAAGGGTCCCGAGCACTGCGCCGAGGTGAGCGCGGCGCTGCGCGAGGCGGGGTACTTCTTCACGGAGTGAGCCGGTTCGGCTTCGTGTGCCTTTGCTCTTCCTCCGCCCGCCGGGACTCTTCCTCCGCCCGCCGGGACTCTTCCTCGGCCCGCCGGAACCGAGAAAATCAGTATCGCGATGTATCGCGTCCGGAGTACTCTCCCGGTTGCGGGCTGCTGCCGGGCTGGCTGTGGCGTTCCGTTTTGGACAAATGCCCATAGGGCGGGTATAGGCCGCCAAACGTAAGATTCGACCTGGAATTCACCCAAGTCATGGGAGTACCCACATGCCAGGCGCCATTTACGCCGAAGGTCTGGTGAAGACCTTCGGGGATGTGAGGGCACTGGACGGTGTCGATCTCGACGTTCCCGAAGGAACCGTCCTGGGAATGCTCGGCCCGAACGGTGCCGGCAAGACCACCGCCGTACGGGTCCTGACGACCCTGCTCCAGCCGGACCGCGGCAGGGCGGTGGTCGCCGGTATCGACGTCCTCGCGCACCCCGACAAAGTGCGCCGCTCGATCGGCCTCTCCGGCCAGTTCGCCGCCGTGGACGAGTACTTGACCGGCCGCGAGAACCTGATGATGGTCGGCCAGCTCTACCAGATGAGCGGGCGGGACGCGAAGCGCCGGGCGGGTGAGCTGCTGGAGCGCTTCAGCCTCTCCGACGCCGCCGACCGCACCGCCAAGACCTACTCCGGCGGTATGCGCCGCCGCCTCGACCTCGCGGCGGCGCTGGTCGTCAGCCCGCCCGTGATGTTCATGGACGAGCCGACCACCGGCCTGGACCCGCGCAACCGCCAGGCGCTCTGGGACGTCATCCACGAGCTGGTCGCCGGCGGCACGACCCTGCTGCTCACCACGCAGTATCTGGAAGAGGCCGACCGCCTCGCGCACGACATCTGCGTCGTCGACCACGGCAAGGTCATCGCCCGCGGCACCTCCGACCAGCTCAAGGCGCGGACCGGCGGCGAGCGCGTCGAGGTCGTGGTGCACGCCCCCGAGGACATCTCCGTCGCCGAGGAGGTCCTGCGCGGCTTCGGCAAGGGCGAGGGCACGATCGACCCGCACACCCGCAAGCTGACGGTCCCGGTGACCGGTGGCGCCAAGCTGCTCGCCGAGGTCATCCGCGAGCTGGACACCCGCGGCGTGGAGATCGACGACATCGGGCTGCGCCGCCCGACGCTGGACGATGTGTTCATCTCGCTGACCGGCCACGCCGCCGAGATCGAGGACGAGAACGGCGAGGGCGGCGCGAACGGTGCGAGTGGCCGGGGCGCCGCCGGCGGCCGGCAGAAGGAGGCGGTGAAGTGACCACGGTGACCGAAGCGGCCGGTGACCCCCCGGTCCGGACCCCGCAGCCGCGCGGCGGCATCAGCCGGTCCGTACGAGACTCTTTGGTCGTCGCGAAGCGCAATCTGATCCGGATGGTGCGCATCCCCGAAGTGGTGATCTTCGGGCTGATCCAGCCGATCATGTTCGTGGTGCTGTTCACGTACGTCTTCGGCGGTTCCATCACCATCCCCGGCGCCCCGGTGGGCGATGCCCAGGCGTACCGCGAGTTCCTGATGGCCGGCATCTTCGCGCAGACCGTCACCTTCGCCACGGCGGGCGCCGGCGCGGGTATCGCGGACGATATGCACAAGGGCCTGATCGACCGGTTCCGGTCGCTGCCGATGGCCCGGGGCGCGGTGCTCACCGGCCGTACCCTCGCCGACCTGGTGCAGACCGCGCTGACCCTGGTGGTGCTGGCCATCGTGGCGCTGCTGATCGGCTGGCGCACCCACGCGAACATCGCCGAGGTGCTGAGCGGCTTCTGCCTGCTGCTCCTGCTCGGTTACGCCTTCTCCTGGATCGGCGCCCTGATCGGCCTCACGGTGCGCACGCCGGAGGCGGCCACCTCGGGCGGGTTGATCTGGCTCTTCCCGCTGACGTTCATCTCCAACGCCTTTGTGCCGGTCAACGGCATGCCGGCGTTTCTGCAGCATGTCGCGGAGTGGAACCCGTTCAGCGCGACGGTGGCCGCGGCCCGGGAACTGTTCGGCAACACCATCCCGGGGGTTCCCAAGTCGGTGACCGGCGCCTGGCCGATGGAGCACCCGGTGGTGGCGTCGATCATCTGGTCCATCGTGATCATCGCGGCCTTCCGGACGCTGGCGGTGCGCAAGTACCGGTCGGCGACGGCGTGAGCGAGGGGTGACACGGAGGACGTGACACTGCGGAACTGGCGCTGCAGATCTGACGCAGCGGATCTGACACGGCGGATCTGAGGCAGCGGATCCGACACAGCGAAGCGGCCCGGAGCGTCAGGCTCCGGGCCGCTTTCCGCTGCGTCTTCCGGACGCCTCGCGGGTCAGGCCACGTACGGCTTGGCGTCGAGGATCTTCACCGTCGCCGTCTTGCCGTTCGGCAGCTCGTACGCCGCCTCGGCGCCGACCTTCTTGCCGTTCACGCCGGTGCCCAGCGGGGACTGCGGGGAGTAGGTCTCGATGTCCGAGCTCGCGTATTCGCGCGAGGCCAACAGGAACGAGAGGGTGTCGTCCGGGTCTCCGTCGAACGCGATGGTGACGACCATGCCGGGGGCGACGACGCCGTTGGCGGCAGGGGCCTCGCCGACCTTCGCGCTCTGCAGCAGCTGAGTGAGCTGGCGGACACGAAGCTCCTGCTTGCCCTGCTCTTCCTTGGCCGCGTGGTACCCGGCGTTCTCCTTCAGGTCACCTTCCTCGCGGGCCGCCTGGATCTTCTCGGTGATCTCGGCGCGTGCGGGACCAGACAGGTACTCCAGCTCGGCCTTGAGCTGGTCATACGCCTCCTGGGTCAGCCAGGTGACGTTCTCGCTGGTCTGGGTCACAGGTGCTCCTCGTCGGTACTGGGGATAAATCAAACGCCCTACCAGGAAGGGTTGCGCCTTCACAGGTGGGCGAAACCACGAGCCTAACAATTCCGGCACAAAACGGGGAAGAGGAAATCCGCATGCAACGCGCAGGAATGCATCGCCGCTGGTCAGCGGCGGTCCCCTGGCCCTTCACGCGGCCCCGTGCGCCGGGCATGCCGGATGTCCTACGCGGGGTGCCGGGGCGCTGACACGGGGTGCGGGGCGCCGGGGGGCGCGCGCCACCGTGTCTGGCGCCGTCGGCTCAGCCGCCGCCGGACACCGTACAGCCGACCAGCGTGGCGTTGGTCGCCCGCTTCGTCGTCCGCACCGTGACCTCGGTGTCCACCTGCTCCGCGCGCTGGTCGACGGTCACGTCCTTACGGCCCACCTCGGCGCCGTCCTCGGACTGTGAGCGGAGGGTGCACACGCCCGTGTCGTCCTTGCCCTTGACGACCTCCAGGTGCACCTTCACGGCGCTGTCGGACACCGTGTCCCAGGTGATCACGCGTCCGCTGAGGTCCTGCCCGGAGATATACGAGGTGCCCGCCCAGCCGATCACACCGAGCAGTGCGACGCCGAGCACCACACCGATGATCTTGAGCTTGCGGTCCGCGCGCTGATCCGCGGAGCGGCCGTAGCGTCCGTCCGGGAGCCCTTCGCGCACGGCGGTCATGATCATTCCTCCTGGCACGGCCACGGGACCTGGAACACGGGAATCCCTGGCGTTCCCTCCCTCAGGAAACCGGGAATACAGCGCCCCCTCGCTTCGGTCACTATAGGAGGCATCTTCTCCAGCCTTTCACTGAGGATCGAGTCTTGACTGAGCAGCTGCGATTGATGGCGGTCCATGCCCACCCCGACGACGAGTCGAGCAAGGGTGCGGCCACCATGGCCAAGTACGTGTCCGAGGGGGTGGACGTGCTGGTCGCCACCTGCACAGGAGGCGAGCGAGGTTCCATCCTCAACCCCAAACTCCAGGGCGACCCGTACATCGAGGAGAACATCCACGAGGTGCGGAAGAAGGAAATGGACGAGGCCCGGGACATCCTGGGCGTCAAGCAGGAGTGGCTGGGCTTTGTCGACTCCGGGCTGCCCGAGGGCGACCCGCTGCCGCCGCTGCCGGAGGGCTGCTTCGCGCTGCAGGACGTGGAAGAGGCCGCCGAGCCTCTGGTGAAGCTGATCCGGGAGTTCAAGCCGCAGGTCATCACGACCTACGACGAGAACGGCGGCTACCCGCACCCGGACCACATCATGACCCACAAGATCACGATGGTGGCCTTCGAGGCGGCCGGCGACCCGGAGAAGTACCCGGAGGCCGGTGAGCCCTGGCAGCCCCAGAAGCTCTACTACAACCAGGGCTTCAACAAGCCGCGCACGATCGCGCTGCACGAAGCGCTGCTGGAGCGCGGCATGGATTCGCCGTACGGCGAGTGGCTGGAGCGCTGGAAGCAGTTCGAGCAGCGTGAGCGCACGCTGACCACGTACGTCCCGTGCGACGAGTTCTTCGAGATCCGCGACAAGGCCCTGATCGCGCACGCCACCCAGATCGACCCGGACGGCGGGTGGTTCCGGGTCCCGATGGACATCCAGCGGGAGGTCTGGCCGACGGAGGAGTACGAGCTCGCGAAGTCGCGGGTGGAAACTTCCCTCCCCGAGGACGACCTCTTCGCGGGCGTCCGCAACAATTGACCCCATGATGAGCGCGACCAGCACCCTCGCCATGACGCACTTCGTCACCCTTGCCGACAGCTTCGACAAGAACAAGGTGACCCCCGGCGTCCTCGGCTTCATCGTCTTCGCGGTCATCGGCGGCGCCGTGTGGCTGCTGATGAAGTCCATGAACAGGCACATGAAGAAGGTGGACTTCGAGGAGCAGCCGGACGCGGAGGCGGCCACCGCCCCCGCCTCCGCTGCAGGCAAACCGCAGGCCGGCTGACGGTCCGCTGCCGGTCCGCTGCGCTTGGCCTGGGCCGGTGCGGGTCGCCTGCGGCGGGCCGGGTCGACGTGGGATCCGACTTTTGTCGGGTGCGGGTCGCCTGCGGCGGGCTGGGCCGGTGTGGGATCCATCCGTTGCCGGGTGCGGCGCCGTTGCGCCTGCGGCGGGCGTTGCCGCTGCGCGGGGCTGTCGGGTGCGGTGACGGGCCTCCGGACTTCGTCCTGCGGCCCGTCCCCTCCCGTTGTGGTGGGGAGGGGACGGTGAGTGGGACCGTGCCTTTGCCCCCGGCTGCCCGCCGTCCGGAGCACCCGTTCAGCGAAAGCTTTCAGGACGGCGCACGCCCCCGCCGTCTTTCCACCACCCACCCACGGGAGGGGCCGGGCCGCAGGACGGAGTCCGGAGGTCCGGCGCCGCGGCCGAACAGCCCCGCGCAGCGGCAACAGCTCACCGCAGCCACAACGGCGGGACGGCCGACGACGGTGAGTAACCAAGACGGCACAGGCAAAACGCAGTGCCTAGCGGACGCCCATGACCTCGCGCGCATGGCGGTTCGGCACCATGCCGAGGCGCCAGGCCTGCCACCCCGTTTCCGGCTCCATGCCGCGGTCCAGCAGCAGCGCGAACGTCTCCGCGCAGTCCTCCAGCTTCGAATCGCGTGACGGATGTCCCTCCCGGACCAGCTGCGCCAGCTCCTCCTGGGCCACGGCCGTGCCGACCACCGAGCCGCCGGGTGACGCGAACGGCAGCAGCGTGCAGCGCAGGAAGTGGGCCCAGTCCTCGCCGCGCCGGTCGCCGTAGCCGGCGAATATCCGCGCCGCCTCGTCGGCCAGTTCCAGCGCCTGCGCCGCCCGGCCGTTTCCGGCGTCGATGATCACCAGCTCCAGGCACGACCATGCCTCGCCGTGCGGCACCCCTATCCGTTGGAAGTCCTTGCGGGCGTCCTGCAGCAGCTGCCGGGCGAAGCCGCTGTTGCGCAGCGAGCCGGTCTGCTCCGCCCGCAGATCGCGGGTGACCCGCCCCGAATGATGCCGGGCACACGCCAGGCCGTAGCCGTCCTGCATCCGGCTGAACATCGTCCGCGACCGCTCCAGCTGCCGCAGTGCCGCGTCGCGCTCGCCACGCTCCTCCAGCGCCTGGCCGAGGTAGTACATCGTCCAGGCCTCACCACGGGCGTCCTCGTGCTCGTGGTGCAGCAGCAGCGCCTGGCGCAGCCCGTCCACGGCGGGGTCCGGGTCGCCGCCCACCAGCCGGGCGCGCGCCAGCTGCGTCATCGCCCAGGCCTCGCCGCGCTCGTCGTGTGTCCGGCCGTAGAGCTCCATCGCGGAGTGCAGGGCCTCCTCCGCCCGCGGCACATCGCCCAACCGCAGGTACACCTGGCCGAGCTGAAAGTGCGCCCACGCCTGCCCGTGCACGCTCTCGCTCTCCTCGTGCAGCTCCAGCGCCTCGCGCAGCAGCTCCTGCGCCTCGGCTATCCCCGCCCGGTCCCGCTCCACCGCCGCCAGGGCGTGCAGCGTCCAGGCCCGGTCACCGTGCAGGTCAGGGCCGGACTGCATGTCGAGCGCCTCGCGCAGCTTCGCGGCGGCCTCGGTGAGGTTGCCCTGCTGCTGGAGCGTGATGCCCAGATCGCGCAGGGCACGGGCGGCGCCTGCCGGATGCTGCGCCTCGAAGTACAGATCGACCACCGACGACAGGGTGGTGCGCGCCTTGTCCAGCTCGCCGAGCTGCCGGGCCGCGACGCCGGTACGCCACTGCACCGAGCGGACCAGCCGTCCCTGACCCGCGGCCCGGGTCAGCTCGGTCAGCTCGCCCAGCCGGTAGAGGTCACCGCGCAGCAGGCAGTAGTCGGCCAGCGCGCCCAGCAGATGCGAGACCGTCGCCTGGTCGACGTCCTGATCGGCGTGCCGCAGCGCGGCCGTGATGAAGCTGGTCTCGTCGTCCAGCCACTGCAGGGCCGCGTCCAGGGACGTGAAGCCGTGCGAGCCGAAGCGGTCGGCGCGGGTGGACGTGCGGCCGTCGACCAGGCGGATGACCGAGTCGGCCAGCTCCGCATAGCCGCGGATCAGCCGCTCCTGGGCCGCGCTGCGCTCGCCGGGTTCCTCCTCGTCCACCAGCCGGTCGTGCGCGAAGCTGTGCACCAGGGCATGCAGCCGGTAGCGCTCGCCGCGGACAAGCTCGATCAGCCCGGCCTCGGCCAGCGTCGTCAGCTGTCGCTCCGCCTCCTGGTTCTCGACGCCCAGCAGCGCCGCCGCGGCCGCCGCACCCAGCGACGCCCGGCCCACCAGCGCCAGCCGCCGAAGCAACTGGCGGGCCGGCTCCGGCTGGTCGGAGTAGCGCAGCCACAGCGCACGCTCCACCGGCGTCACCGGGCCGTAGCCCGCGAGGCCGGTGGCCAGCGCGGCGGGGGAGCGCGACCCGAGCGAGGAGCCCGCCACCCGCAGCGCCAGGGGTAGTCCGCCGCACAGCCCGGAGATCTCGTCGATGGCCTGCGCGTCGTACGGGCCCGTGGCGTCCGCCGACCCGTCCGCCGCGGCCGACGCCCGCAGCAGTTCCTCCGTGCCCACCGCGTCCAGCGACCCCACTGGGAGGTGATGCACCCACGCCTGGAGGTCCCCGGGCAACTCCAACGGCTCACGGGAGGTGACCAGCACCAGGCTGTCGGAGCGGTCCGGCACCAGCGTCCGCACCTGCTCCGGATCGGAGGCGTCGTCCAGCAGGACCGTCACCGGGAGGCCCGTCAGATGCTGGTGATACAGGTCGGTGAGCCGCTTGACGTGCTGTTCCTGGGACGGCCGCTCCCGGAAGAGCAGCTGCTCGCGGGGTGCGCCGAGCCGGTTGAGCAGATGCAGCAGCGCGTCCCGGGTCGGCAGCGGCACCTCACCGGGGGTGTCGCCGCGCAGATCCACCACACACACGCCGCGGAACTGATCGCGCAGCTCGTGCGTGGCGCGCACCGCCAGCGCCGTACGCCCCGAGCCCGGCTCGCCGTGCAGCACCACCACCGTCGGCTTGGTCTCGATGCTCGCACGGGCCGCGTGCACCCACTGCGCGATCTGGGTCAGCTCCGCCCGCCGCCCGGCGAACGGACCGTCCGAACGGGGGAGTTGAGAGAAGGAATGCTCCAGTACGGAACGCTGCTTGGCCGCCGCGCTACGGTCCGTGCCGCGCAGCTGCGGCCCCCGGGCGGTGGTCGAAGCGGGGGGACCCCCATGAGCGGGGGAGACCCCTACGGGTGACGTGCTGCTTCCGCGGGTCGCCGCCGTCAGCATCCGCTGCTGGTCCAGGAACGGCCGGATGCCGCGCACCTCCAGGGCGGTCAGCCACTGGAGCCGCAGCTGCTCCGGGCCGCCGGGCTGGCCCCGCATCCCCGCCTGCCGGTGCGCCGCCGGCAAGTGCCCCGCCGTCAGCTTCAGGACCGTCGCCGCGGCGCCCGCCACCACCACGGCGGCCCCCACGCCCAGCGCCGCGCCCGCGCCCGTGCCGTACGCGAGGTCCGTACCGAAGGCCGCCACCGCCGCCACGGCCGTGGCCACCGCGGGGGTGCCCAGCTCCCTGCGGGACAACCGCTCCGTCAGCGGGCGATGCCCCGCCGCCGCCTCGTCCAGCGCCTGGACATACGCGGCGTACTCCTCGGACGCGGAGCCCGCCAGCTCCTCCAGCGCGGCCCGCGCTCTGGTCAGCAGCGTCTCCCGGTCGAGCCGCCCGCCCGAGCGCCGCACCTCCTCGTCGACGGCCCGCGCCAACAGCCCCTCGGCTTCTGCCCGGTGACCGTCGCGCAGCACAGCCAGTGAGCCCGCCATGCCCATCCCCCTCCAGCAGTTCCAGCAGTCTCCAGCGGTGATCATCGCCGTACGCACAGTGTTCCGCGTCCGCGTGAATTCCGGCAGGCCTGTGGATAACTCCCTCCGCTCCCGCCTCGCCACGCCCCGTTGGGAGAGGATGGACCCATGCCGAACCGCCTGGCTCATGAGACTTCCCCGTATCTGCTCCAGCACGCCGACAACCCCGTCGACTGGTGGCCGTGGTCCGCCGACGCGTTCGAGGAAGCGCGGCGGCGCGGCGTGCCCGTACTGCTCAGCGTCGGCTACAGCTCGTGCCACTGGTGCCATGTCATGGCCCATGAGAGCTTCGAGGACCCGGCCACCGCCGCCCTGCTCAACGACCACTTCGTGTCCGTCAAGGTCGACCGCGAGGAGCGCCCGGACGTCGACGCCGTCTACATGGAGGCCGTACAGGCCGCCACCGGCCAGGGCGGCTGGCCGATGACCGTCTTCCTCACCCCGGACGCCGAGCCGTTCTACTTCGGCACGTACTTCCCGCCCGAGCCCCGGCACGGCATGCCGTCCTTCGGGCAGGTCCTGGAGGGCGTCCGCAGCGCCTGGACGGACCGGCGCGACGAGGTCGGCGAAGTGGCCGGCAGGATCGTCGCCGACCTGGCGGGGCGCTCGATGCCCGAGTCGCTGACCGCGGCGGACCAGCGGCCGCCGCGCCCCGAGGAGCTGCACACCGCGCTGATGGCGCTGACCCGCGAATTCGACGCGGTGCGCGGCGGATTCAGCGGCGCGCCCAAGTTCCCGCCGTCCATGGTGCTGGAGTTCCTGCTCCGCCATCATGCGCGGACGGGTTCTGGGGCGGCCCTGGAGATGGTGCAGGCGACCTGCGCGGCGATGGCCCGCGGCGGCATCTACGACCAGCTCGGCGGCGGTTTCGCGCGCTATGCGGTGGATGCGAACTGGACCGTGCCGCACTTCGAGAAGATGCTCTACGACAACGCCCTGCTGTGCCGCACCTACGCGCACCTGTGGCGGACCACCGGCTCCGACCTGGCCCGCCGTATCGCCGTCGAGACCGCCGACTTCATGGTCCGCGAACTGCGCACCGACGAGGGCGGATTCGCCTCCGCGCTGGACGCGGACAGCGACGACGGCACCGGGAAGCACGTCGAGGGGGCGTACTACGTATGGACGCCGGAGCAGCTGCGTACGGTGCTCGGCGAGAAGGACGCGGAATTCGCCGCCCAGTACTTCGGCGTCACGGAGGAGGGGACCTTCGAGGAGGGGGCGTCGGTCCTTCAGCTCCCGGATATCGGCGGCCTGGCCGATGCGGAGCGGGTCGTGTCCGTCAAGCGGCGGCTGATCGCGGCGCGTGAGGAGCGGCCGCGCCCGGGGCGGGACGACAAGATCGTCGCTTCCTGGAACGGGCTGGCCATCGCCGCGCTCGCCGAGACCGGCGCCTATTTCGACCGCCCGGACCTGATCCAGGCCGCCACCGACGCCGCCGACCTTCTGGTCCGCGTCCACATGGACTGGCAGGCCCGGCTGCACCGCACGTCCCGTGACGGCGCGCCCGGCGCCAATTCCGGTGTCCTGGAGGACTACGCCAACGTCGCCGAGGGCTTTCTGACGCTGGCCTCGGTCACCGGGGAGGGCGTCTGGGTGGAGTTCGCCGGCTTCTTCCTGGACACCGTTCTGATCCAGTTCACCGCCGCGGACGGAGCGCTCTACGACACCGCCGCCGACGCGGAGACGCTGATCCGCCGCCCCCAGGACCCGACCGACAACGCCACGCCCTCCGGATGGACCGCGGCGGCCGGCGCCCTGCTCTCATATGCGGCACTCACCGGCAGCGGCCTCCACCGGGATGCCGCGGAGCGCGCTCTGGGGATCGTCACGGCGCTCGGCGGCCGGGTCCCGCGCTTCATCGGATGGGGGCTCGCCGTCGCCGAGGCCGCGCTGGACGGGCCGCGCGAGATCGCCGTCGTCGGCCCGCAGGACGACCCGGCCACCCGCGCTCTGCACCGTGCCGCGCTGCTCGGAACCGCCCCGGGGACGGTCGTCGCGCTCGGCGCACCGGGGTCGGACGACAGCGAGGAGCTGCCGCTCCTCATGGAGCGGCCCCTGGTCGACGGCCGGCCCGCCGCGTACGTCTGCCGCAACTTCACCTGTGAGCGGCCTACGACGGACCCGGAGGAGCTGGCGGAGCGACTGCGGGCGGAGGTGTGACCGCCACGGGGCCCGTGGAGCCGGCCCCGGGCCCCGTGGAGCCGGCCCCGGGCCCCGTGGTGCCCCGCCCCAAGTCCTGGGACAAGTGACCGGATTGACCATGACCTACACGCGTCAGGTTTTAGCCTCAAGGTATGACGAACCGCATGCACCGCGAAGTCCGCCTGGCCGCCCGCCCCCAGGGGCCGATCACCGATGACCTCTTCGAGATCGTGGAGGTGCCGGTTCCGGAACCGGGGCCCGGAGAGGTGCTCGTACGCAACACCCTGATGAACGTCGCCGCCGTGATGCGCACGCTGATGGACGAGACCACCGCTGTGCCGATGCCCTCCTTCCAGCTCGGCGAGCCGCTGAACGGGGCGGCCATCGGGGAGGTGATGGCCGCCCCGGGGACCGACCTCAACCCCGGTGACCTGGTGCAACACCGCCTCGGCTGGCGTGAGTACGCGCTGCTCGACGCCGCGCAGGTGCACCGTCTCGACCCCGATGTGCTGCCCGACCCGGCCGGCTATCTCTCCCAGGGCCCCACCGCCTGGATGGGCATGGTGCGCGGCGCCGAAGTGCGCCCCGGGGACACCGTGTTCGTCACCGGGGCGGCGGGCGGCGTGGGCTCGCTGGCGGGCCAGATCGCCCGGCTGCGGGGCGCGACCCGGGTCATCGGCAGTACGGGATCGCAGGCCAAGGCCGACCGGCTGATCAAGGAATTCGGCTATGACGCGGTGGTGATCCGCGGTGCGGGCCCCATAGAGGAGCAGCTGCGCAAGGCCGCCCCGGAGGGCATCGACGCGCTCTTCGACAACGTGGGCGGCGAGCAGCTCCAGGCCGCCATTGCCGTCGCCAACAGGGGCGCCCGGCTCGCCCTCATCGGCGCGCTGTCCAGCCAGCTTTCCGAGGACGGCCCGTCCACCACGGAGATCGACACCCTGTCGCTGCTCGCCCGCAGCATCACCCTGCGCGGCCTCGCGCTCTACGACAACCTGGACCTGATCCCGGAGTGGTACACACAGTTCGGCCAGGGCCTGCGCGACGGCACACTCACCTTCCCGCACGCCCGGCTCCAGGGCATCGAGCAGGCGCCGCGGGCGCTCCGCGAGCTGACCGAGGGGCGCCATCTCGGCGCCGTGGTAGTGGAGTTGTGAGCCGCCGGCTGTAGTTGTGCCTGGCTGAGGCCGGTCACCCGCGTCCCGTTTCCGGCGGTTGTAGCCTGCCGGAGTGACGACTTCGCTCGGGTACCGGTCGCTTGTCCGGGAAGCCGCGGCGCTGCGGGCCGGCTCGGACGATCCCGTCGATGCGGTGAACCGTTCCTGTGACCGTATCGACGCCATCGATCCGCGGGTATGGGCCTTCGTACCCGAGCCGGGGCGGCGCGCGCGGCTCCTGGATGCGGCGTCCGAGCTGTCCGCGTCCAGTCTGCGGAGCCCCGCCGAACGGCCCGCCCTGTACGGCGTTCTCGTCGGGATCAAGGACATCGTGCATGTCGACGGACTGCCCACCCGGGCCGGGTCCGCGCTGCCGCCCGAGGTGCTCGGCGGCGCCCAGGCCACCGTCGTCAACCGGTTGCGGGCCGCCGGTGCCCTGGTCGCAGGCAAGACCGTGACGGCCGAGTTCGCCGTCACGGCGCCGGGCCCGACCCGTAATCCGCACAACCTCGCCCATACGCCCGGCGGTTCGAGCAGCGGGTCCGCGGCAGCGGTCGCGGCGGGAATGGTGCCGCTGGCCATCGGGACACAGACGGTCGGCTCGATGATCCGGCCCGCCGCGTACTGCGGTGTGGTCGGTTTCAAGCCGAGCCACGGACGGATCCCGGCCGACGGGGTGATCCCCAACGCCGCCAGTTTCGACACCGTCGGGTGCTATGCCACGGACGTCGCCGGCGTCACGCTGGCCGCGTCGGCGCTGTGTGACGGATGGCGGGACGGGGCGGCCGGCCAGGCGCCGGGAGCGCGGCGCCCGGTGCTGGGTGTGCCGGTCGGCCCGTATCTGGAGCGTGCCGGCGACGAGGCCGTGCGCGCCTTCAAGGAGCAGTGGGCGCTGCTGCGGGAGGGCGGGTACATGGTGCACGAAGTGCCTGTCATGGCCGACTTCGAGCAGATCGTCGAGCAGCTCTTCACGATGAATCGCTATGAGGTGGCGCGCGCCCACTCCACATGGTTCGCGCGCTTCGGCGACCGCTATCGGGAGGAGACGACGGCGGCGATCCGGCAAGGCCACACGATCGGGGACGCGGACTACGAAGCGGCCCGGATCCGCCGCGCCGCGTTCCGTGAACGGCTTGCGGCGGACGCGGCCGTGGCCGGAATCGATCTGTGGATCGCTCCGTCGGCCACCGGTCCCGCGCCCGCGGGCCTCACCAGCACCGGAAAGTCCATCATGTGCCTGCCGTGGAGCAACGCCGGGCTGCCGTCCGTCAGTCTGCCCGCCGGCCGCGCCGCCGACGGACTGCCGCTGGGGCTCCAACTCGTCGGCGGCTTCGGCGCGGACGAAGAGCTGCTGCACGGGGCGACAGGTGTCGAGAGCGTGCTGAACGAGGCGAATGGGGCACACGAAGCCGGGCGGGCCGGGCGAGGCGGCTGAGCCGCCGCCTCCGCCCTCAGAGCGTGAGCCCCCGCGCCAGCACATCCATCGCCTGGTTGACCAGGTCCTCCAGGTCCGCCGTCCGGCTGTCCTCGACCCAGCTCAGCAGTGCTTCCTGAAGGGCCGCCAGGATCGCCGCGGCGATGACGCGCACCTCCAGATCGCCGACCGGCCGGCCGGTGCGCTCTGCCAGGACGGCGCTGAGCATCGCGGCGTCCCGGGCGGTGTTCTCCGCCGTACGGCCCCGGATGGCGGGCACCTCGCGGATCAGCCGGGTGCGCTGGACGAGTTCGGTACGGTCCTCCGCGGCGATCTGGCGCAGTGCCTCGACGGTGACCTGCCGCATCGACTCGACCATCGGCTCGTCAACGGGACGGGCGCGGATCCCGGCCTCCAACAGGGTGTCGTACTCGTCCGTCAGCACGATGTCTTCCTTGGTGGGGAAGTAGCGGAAGACCGTGCTGGGTGAGACATCCGCGGCCTCGGCGATCTGGTCGACGGGGGTCGCGTCGTACCCCTGCTCTTCGAAGAGCCGGTACGCGGCCCGGCGGATCGCCTGCCGGGTCTGGATCTTCTTCCGCTCCCGCAGCCCGGCCTTCGGGGTCCCGGATGGCGTGGTGGCGGACGTACGTGCGAATGCCATGGGCCTCATTGTCGGGCATCGGGTGTCCCAGAGGCGACGAGTTCGGGGCGGTCGACCGGGGTGCCGAGCGGCGTCGATCGTCGGCGAAACCGCGACTGTCGGTGGCGTGTGTCACGCTGAGGCGTGGGAATGATTACTGTCAGTGATGTTCAGAGGGGTGGTGTGGATGCGACCTGCGAGTGATGTGTACGCCGCGCTTGCCGCCGTGCTGTGTGTCGCCGGCTTCCTGATCGGCGGCCGTGCGCTGGTTCTCGCCATCGTTCCCACGGGGCTGGCGGTCCTGACATGGCACGTGGCCGCGGCCTCTCGGCCGCGGCCACGGTGGCGCGCGAGATCGGGTGGGCCGGTCCGGGGCCGGCCCGTCTCGGGGGTGCTAATAGGCCACCAGCGAGATGCCGACGTAGTGCACCACGAAGGCCGCCAGTGTGAAGGAGTGGAAGACCTCATGGAAGCCGAACCACCGGGGTGAGGGGTTGGGGCGCTTGATGCCGTAGATCACGCCGCCCGCGCTGTAGAGCAGCCCGCCGACGATGACGAGCACCAGTACGGCGATGCCGCCCGTGCGCAGGAAGTCAGGGAGGAAGAAGACGGCTGCCCAGCCCATGGCGATATAGCAGGGGGTGTAGAGCCAGCGTGGTGCGCCGACCCAGAAGACGCGGAAGATGATGCCGGCCAGCGCGGCCACCCAGACGGCCCAGAGCAGTATTTCGCCGCGGGAGCCGGGCATCAGCAGCATCGTCAGCGGCGTATAGGTGCCCGCGATGATCAAGAAGATGTTGGCGTGGTCGAGCCGGCGCAGGATCCCGTCGGCCCGCGGGCCCCAATTGCCGCGGTGGTAGAGCGCGCTGACTCCGAAGAGCAGGCAGGCGGTGAGCGTGTAGACGGCGCAGGCCAGTCGCCCGCGGGGGCTGTCGGCGAGTGCGGTGAGGACGACTCCGGAGAGGAGGACGGCGGGGAACATCCCGGCGTGCAGCCAGCCGCGGAGTTTCGGCTTGAGCGGCGTCGTCACCGCGGAGCCCGCGGAGACAGCGCCGGCCGCGGGATCTGTAGGGGAGGGGTCGCTCTCGGCGGCGTCTGGCGCGGAAGTCATGGCGGCAATGCTATCTACGCCACCGTAAGTTACGGATTCGTCCGGAAGTGGTGACGGTCACCAAAGTGCCCTCTGGACAGAAACCGATCGGGGTCGGATGATCAAATGAGTGCGGTCGGCACCGGATGAGCGGTCACGAAGCATCCGGGTCGCAGCCCCCAAGGGGCAGGAATCCAAGAGAAGCGGATCTTCCCGGCGAATCGGGCAAGGATCCGTCCATACCCTCATCTAGGAGCGATCGTGGCGCGCGACAACGCGGCTCCCACCCTTACCCGTCACCAGGACCTCATCGCGTGGGTCGATGAGATCGCAGCGATCACCCAGCCCGACCGGGTCGTCTGGTGTGACGGCTCGGAGGCGGAGTACGAGCGACTGTGCGAGGAGCTCGTCTACAAGGGCACGTTCAAGAAGCTCGACCCGATCAAGCGCCCCAACTCGTACTACGCCGCGTCCGACCCCACCGACGTGGCGCGTGTCGAGGACCGCACCTTCATCTGCTCCGAGAAGGAGGAGGACGCCGGCCCGACGAACCACTGGAAGGCGCCCGCCGAGATGCGGGAGGTCTTCGCCGGCGAGAAGGGCGTCTTCCGCGGCTCGATGCGCGGCCGGACGATGTACGTCGTCCCGTTCTGCATGGGCCCGCTCGGCTCCGACCTCTCCGCCATCGGTGTGGAGATCACCGACTCCGCCTACGTCGCCGTCTCGATGCGCACCATGACCCGTATGGGCCAGCCGGTGCTCGACGAGCTCGGCGAGGACGGCTTCTTCGTCAAGGCGGTGCACACCCTCGGCGCCCCCCTGGCCGAAGGCGAGGCGGACGTCCCCTGGCCGTGCAACTCCACCAAGTACATCTCGCACTTCCCCGAGGCCCGCGAGATCTGGTCCTACGGTTCCGGCTACGGCGGCAACGCCCTGCTCGGCAAGAAGTGCTACGCGCTGCGTATCGCGTCGGTGATGGCGCGCGACGAGGGCTGGCTGGCCGAGCACATGCTGATCCTCAAGCTCACCCCGCCGCAGGGTGAGTCGAAGTACGTGGCCGCCGCCTTCCCGTCCGCCTGCGGCAAGACCAACCTGGCCATGCTGGAGCCCACGATCTCCGGCTGGACGGTCGAGACCATCGGCGACGACATCGCCTGGATGCGCTTCGGTGAGGACGGCCGCCTGCACGCCATCAACCCCGAGGCCGGCTTCTTCGGCGTCGCGCCCGGCACCGGCGAGCACACCAACGCCAACGCCATGAAGACGATGTGGGGCAACTCCGTCTTCACCAATGTCGCGCTCACCGACGACGGCGACGTCTGGTGGGAGGG
Source organism: Streptomyces sp. NPDC050636 (assembly GCF_040654775.1). Lineage (NCBI taxonomy): Bacteria > Bacillati > Actinomycetota > Actinomycetes > Kitasatosporales > Streptomycetaceae > Streptomyces > Streptomyces sp. NPDC050636. Next base: position 96,989 of record NZ_JBFAIP010000009.1, on the reverse strand, counting down.
CATGACCGAGGAGAAGCCCGCCCATCTGACGGACTGGAAGGGCAACGACTGGACGCCGGAGTCCGGGACCCCGGCGGCCCACCCCAACGCCCGCTTCACCGTCCCGGCCGGCCAGTGCCCGATCATCGCGCCCGAGTGGGAGGACCCCAAGGGCGTGCCGATCTCGGCGATCCTCTTCGGTGGCCGCCGCGCCAGCGCCGTACCGCTGGTGACCGAGTCGCTGACCTGGCAGCACGGTGTCTTCCTCGGCGCAAACGTCGCCAGCGAGAAGACCGCCGCGGCCGAGGGCAAGGTCGGCGAGCTGCGCCGCGACCCGTTCGCCATGCTGCCGTTCTGCGGCTACAACATGGGCGACTACATGGCGCACTGGGTCAAGGTCGGTGCCGACAAGGACCAGTCCAAGCTGCCGAAGATCTACTACGTCAACTGGTTCCGCAAGGACGACAAGGGCCGCTTCGTGTGGCCGGGCTTCGGCGAGAACAGCCGGGTGCTCAAGTGGATCGTCGAGCGGCTGGAGGGCAAGGCCGAGGGCGTCGAGACCCCCATCGGGGTGCTGCCCACGAAGGCCGCGCTGGACACCGAGGGCCTCGGCCTCGACGACGCCGACCTCGACTTCCTGCTCACCGTCGACAAGGACGTGTGGCGCGAGGAGGCGGCGCTGATCCCCGAGCACCTCAACACCTTCGGTGACCACACGCCGAAGGAGCTGTGGGACGAGTACCGCGCGCTGGTCCAGCGTCTCGGCTAGTCCGTAGGCCCGCGACGCTCCGCTCCCGCCGGGTGCCACACCCGAGTACGGTGCGGCGTCACGCTCTACTCCCGTCCGGGGCCCCGCATTTGATGTGGGGCCCCGCGTCCGGTTCCCCCGCCGCCGGTACGCCGTAGCGGGCGGGTCAGGCCGTAGCGAGATCCGGAAGGGGTGTGTGGTGCGCCGCCAGGCGCTCCGACGTCAGGGCCGTCGCCGCGGCGTCGTTACGGGAAGTGGCAACCGCCAGGGCGTTCCCGGCCAGGGTGTGGGCGCGCTGCTGCAGGGCCGGGATGCGGGACGGGTCGCCGCCGGTGGGCTCGGCGCGCAGCGGATAGCGGCCGCCGGTCAGCCGCGCGACCTGCTCGGCGATGTGATCGGCGGCGGTCGCCAGCGCGGCACCGTCCAGTGCGGCGCCTTCCGCGGTGTCGCCGGCCTGCACCGCCAGGGCGTGCAGCTCATCGGTCACGGTGAGCAGTGCGGTCAGATGTCCGGCGAGCCGGATGTCCAGCTCCTCCTCGCGGGAGCGGTGCGGGATCTCCGGGGCGGCGGCCATGGTGTGGACCGACTTGGTGCGGATCGGTTCGTACATGGGACGGCCTCCTGAAAACGTCTAGGAGGCCATCCTAGCTTAGACTCTGTCTAAAGTTGAGAGGCGTATAAAACCCGGGTCCGGTTCAGTACTGTCCGTAGCCGTCGAGGAAGGAGCCGATACGGGTGACGGCGTCCGTCAGATCGTCCTTGTTGGGGAGCGTGACCAGGCGGAAGTGGTCCGGCTCCGGCCAGTTGAAGCCGGTGCCGTGCACGATCATGATCTTCTCGGCGCGCAGCAGATCGAGCACCATCTGCCGGTCGTCCTTGATCTTGTAGACCTTGGGGTCGAGCCGCGGGAAGGCGTACAGCGCGCCCTTCGGCTTGACGCAGCTGACACCCGGGATCTGCGTGAGCAGCTCGTGCGCCGTATCGCGCTGCTCCAGCAGCCGGCCGCCGGGGAGCACCAGATCGTTGATCGACTGACGGCCGCCGAGCGCGGTCGCGACCGCGTGCTGGGCCGGCATATTGGCGCACAGCCGCATATTGGCGAGGATCGTCAGGCCCTCGATGTACGAGCTGGCATGCGCCTTCGGGCCGCAGACCGCGAGCCAGCCGCTGCGGTAGCCGGCGACCCGGTACGACTTCGACAGGCCGTTGAAGGTCAGCGTCAGCAGGTCCGGGGCGAGCGAGGCGAACGGGGTGTGGGTGACGCCGTCGTAGAGGATCTTGTCGTAGATCTCGTCGGCGCAGACGATCAGATTGTGCCGGCGGGCGATCTCCGCGATGCCGCGCAGCAGCTCGTCGTCGTATACGGCGCCCGTGGGGTTGTTGGGGTTGATGACGACGATGGCCTTGGTGCGGTCGGTGACCTTGCGCTCGATGTCGGCGAGGTCCGGCATCCAGTCCGCCTGCTCGTCGCAGCGGTAGTGCACGGCCGTGCCGCCGGAGAGCGAGACCGAGGCCGTCCACAGCGGATAGTCCGGGGCCGGCACGAGGACCTCGTCGCCGTCGTCCAGCAGTGCCTGCATCGACATCTGGATCAGCTCGGAGACGCCGTTGCCCAGGTAGATGTCGTCGACGGAGAGCTCGATGCCCTTGGTCTGGTAGTGCTGCATCACCGCGCGGCGGGCGGAGAGCAGGCCCTTCGCGTCGCCGTAGCCGTGGGCGGTGCCGACCGACCGGAGGATGTCCTCCAGTATTTCGGGCGGGCACTCGAAGCCGAACGCCGCCGGGTTGCCCGTATTGAGCTTGAGGATGCGATGACCCGCCGCCTCAAGCCGCATGGCCTCCTCAAGGACCGGGCCACGGATTTCGTAGCAGACGTTGGCGAGCTTGGTTGACTGGATCACCTGCATGTCCGCCACCTTACGGCCGCGTAACCGTGGACGCCCGGTGTTTTTCCCCACTTGATCAACCTTTGGTGTGTGTTTCCTCACGGACGGTGACGGTGCGCGCCCTGGCCGCCCCGCTGCTGATTTCGCGGGAAACCGGCGGACCGGGGTGCCACGGCGGTACGCTCCGGGCCGGGCCGCCAAGATCACCTGCGATGGAGAGTGGCCACAGGTGACCACATCGCGGCCGGATGCGACCACGGATTCAGCACGCCGACGACTTCACCACGCGGACGACCTCAGTACGCCGACGACCTGACACGGGGGCCAGGATGGCGACTTCTCCGACCGAGCCGACGTCTTTGGCTTCTCCCGACGGGGCCGGGGCCGCCCGAACCCCGTACTCGCCGTTCGCGCTGCTCAACGACGAGCCGGTGGCCGAACCGGGCGCGGACCTGCTCGGCGCCGGCCGGGCCGCCTGCCAGCTCGCCGGGCTGCTGGTCGCCTCCCGGCAGTCCACCCCGTTCACCCTCGCCGTCGACGCCGGCTGGGGCATGGGCAAGAGCAGTCTGATGCGGCTCGTCGACGCGGAGCTGGCGCAGGCCCCCGAGGTGCACACCGTCTGGTACAACGCCTGGACCTCGACCGGCGCCGACGCGCTGGAAGGCCTGATCAAGTCCGTACTGATGCGGTTCGACCGGCGGGTGCTGCGACGCGGCCTCCAGCGGGTCTCCGAACGGCGCGCGCTGCTCCGGTTCGCCCGCGCCCTGACGACGGTCGCCGCCGGACCGCTGGGCGTGGCCGGGCTGGTCGACGAACTGTGGAAGAGCCTGTCCATCAACTCCCAGGCCCGCAACGAGATGCGTGGCGCCATCGGCGAACTCGTACAGGAGTGGTCCGAGACCACCGAGTTCCGGCCACGCCGGCTCCTGGTGGTCTTCATCGACGACCTCGACCGCTGCTCGGAGGAGACCGTGCTGGCGGTCTGTGAGGCGGTGAAGGTCTATCTGGACGTGCCGGGGCTGGCGTTCGTCGTCGGCTGCGACCGGTCGGCGCTGGGCCCGAACGGGCTGCTGCGCGATCTGTCGCCGGCCGGCTCCGCCTTCATGGAGAAGATCTTCCAGACCAGCTACCGGATTCCGGCCCCCGACGGCCAGGGCGTCAAGGACTACATCCGCTGGTGCGCGCGGACCGCGGGGGTGGAGGCACTGCTCGACGAGGCGCTGGTGGACCTGCTGGCCGAGCGCTCGGGCCGCAATCCGCGGCGCATCAAGCGCCTGATGAACGGCTTCGTCCTGGAGGCCACGCTGAACCCCGTCTGGCGCGACTTCGGGCCCGGCGCGGTGATCCGGACGCTGCTGCTCCAGTACTTCTATCCCGACTTCTACCGGATGATGACCGGTCCTTCCGGCACGGTGGACGGCGATGTGGTGACCGAATTCCGGACGTACCGCGAGGTGCGGCGGACGCTGCTGTCGGCCGCGGGCGGCGCGTCCCCCGAGGAGCTGGCGGTGGTACGGGGCTTCCTCGCGCCGTACGACCTGGTGCCGCCGGAGCCGCTCGGCGCGGGCGGTGATGTGGCGCTGGCCGCGCTGGAGCGCCAACTCCCCAACGAATTCCCGAACTTGGTGGTCAATCCGGCGTTCACCTCACTCGTCGACGAGTTGACCGCCCTCCCGGACGCGGCCCAGCTGCTCCTGCGACTGCGCGAGGGGCCGCTGGGCTCCGGCGGCGAGCCGACCCCGATGTCCCGGGAGTGGGAGCCGCTGTGGCGAGGGCTGCCGTTGCCGTTCCCGGACGGTTCCGCGTCGGGGTTCGGCCCGCCGCTGGCGTGGCGGGGGGACGGGACGCCGTGGGGATACCCGGCGCAGGGGGCTCCGCCGCAGCAGGCGCCGACACCGCCGCCGGGTCAGGCCGCACCGCCGCAGTACGCGTGGCCGGCGGCCGAGGTGACGCAGTCGCCGTATGGGCAGTCGCAGCCGTACCCGGAACAGCAGCCGTATGGGCAGGGGCAGCCGTACGGGCAGCCGCAGCCATACGCGCAGCCCCCGCAGGCCCCGGCCCCGTACCGTCCGCCGCTGGACGTCCTATGGGTGGACGACCAGCCGGACCGCAAGACCGTGGTGCGGGAGGTGCTGGAGACCCTCGGCGCGCAGGTGCGGCACGAGTCCACCAGTCGCGCCGCTGCCCGGGCCATCCGCGACCGCCGGCCCGACCTGCTGATCTCCGACATCAGCCGGGGCTCGGACCGTACCGCGGGCTTCGACATGGTGGCGCGGCTCAAGAGGGACGGGGCCTACGACGGACCGGTGATCTTCTACACCATCAGGCAGAGCCCCGAACGGGAGGAGAGGGCAGCCGAGTTGGGGGCCCATCTCACCAACAACGAGCAGAGGCTGCGCGATCTGGTGGTGGCCGCGCTGCAGGAGCAGGCCCGTCCCGCCGCTTACCCCGCTCCCGCTGCCCCGCAAGCCGGCTCGTCGCCCCCGCCCCTGGCGCCGCCCGTGCGTGAGCTGTCCGTTCTCTGGGTGGACGAGTGCCCTGGGGACAGCCTCTTCGGGCTGGTCACGGAGCTGCGCGGGGAAGGCGCGGCCATCGACCTGGTCAACAACGACCGAGATGCGCTCGAATGGCTGGCCGCGCACCCAGTGGATCTGGTGCTTTCCGAGGTCGCCCGGTTCGCGGACAAGTACGAGGACGGCGACGGCGGGTTCGCCTTCGCCGAGCGGCTGCGTGACGAGGCGGGCTATCGCGGCCCGCTGGGGTTCTTCACCTCCTTGGTCACACCCGCTCGTGAGGAACGCGCGCGGGAGCTGGGTGCCCTCGGTGTGACAGATGACCCGGTCGTGGTGCGGGAATGGGCCGACGAGGTCGCGTGGGGGCTCCGGGAGCGGCCCCGCTGGCCCGGCCGCAGCTGACTAGCGCGTCCAGCCTGCCCGCCGCACCGCCCGCCCCGCCAGCACATCCGTCCGCCGGCCGTCCTCCACCACGAAGCGGCCGTCGATGAGGACATGCGGGATGCCGGTCGGAAGGGTGCGCGGAGCGTCGAACGTCGACCCCGCGGCGACCGTGTCCGGGTCGAACAACACCACGTCGGCGCGGTAGCCCTCGCGGATCAGGCCGCGGTCGGGCAGTCGCAGCCGGGCGGCGGGGCGGGATGTCAGATGCGCGACGCACTCCTCCAGGGAAAGGACGCCCAACTCCCTTACGTAGCGGCCGAGATACTGCGGGAAGGTGCCGTAGGCGCGCGGGTGCGGCTTGTCGCCCTGGAGGATGCCGTCGCTGCCGCCGGTGTGCACACGGTGCCGCATGATCTGCCGGACGTTCTCCTCGTGGCCGACGTGCTGGAGGATCGTCGAGCCGAGCCGGTCGTCGACCAGGAGGCGGCGGGCGGTGATCCAGGGCTCCTCGCCGCGTTCGGCGGCGCTGCGGGCGAGGGTCTTGCCGACGCAGCCCGCGAGTCCGGGGTCGCTCACGCCCGAGATCTCGATGGTGTCCCACTCGATGGGCACGCCGTGGCAGCCGTCGGAGCCGGTGACCTCCAGGTCATGACGTATCCGGGCGGCACTCTCCTCGTCCTGGAGGCGGGCCAGGATCGCCTCGGGGCCGCCCTCCGCGGCCCAGCTCGGCAGCATCGCGACCAGGGTCGTACAGCCGGGGGTGTACGGATAGGTGTCGAGGGAGATGTCGGCGCCGGAGTCGAGGGCCTTGTCCAGGAGGGCGAGCAGCTCGGGCGCGCGGCCCTTGTTGACGCCGAAGTTCATGGTGGCGTGGGCGAGATGGAGGGCGCAGCCGGCCTCGCGGGTGAGGGTCACCACCTCCTCGTACGCCTGGAGAGCGCCCGCCCCGTAGGAGCGGTGGTGCGGGCAGTAGTAGCCGTCGTACCGGGCCACCACCCGGCACAGTTCGGTCAGTTCGGCGTTGGAGGCGTACATGCCGGGGGTGTAGGTCAGGCCGGAGGACAGGCCCACCGCGCCCTGTTCCATGCCCTCGGCGACCAGCTGCCTCATCCGCGCGAGTTCGTCGCCGGTGGCGGCGCGGTCCTCGTAGCCGACCGCGAGCATACGGACCGTGCCCTGGGGGATGAGATAGGCGGCGTTGACGGCGATGCCCTGCCCGTCGAAGCCGTGGTCCAGGCGGTCGAGGTACTCGCCGACCGTGCGCCAGGAGAAGTCGATGGAAGTGTCCCCGGGCGCTCCTCCGTTCCAGCCGGTGATCTGGGCGCGGACCTGGGCGAGGGTGGGGTCGTCGACCGGCGCGTACGACAGGCCGTCCTGGCCGATGACTTCGAGGGTGACGCCCTGGGCGGCCTTGGCCTCGTGCGACGGGTCGCTCAGCAGGGCGAGGTCGCTGTGGGCGTGCATGTCGATGAAGCCGGGGGAGAGGGCCAGACCGCGGGCGTCCAGCACACGGCGGGCGGTGGGGCGCCGGCCCTCGCCCTCGCGCACGACGGCGGCGATCCGGCCCCTGTCGAGGGCCACATCGGCCCGGTAGGAGGCGCCGCCGGTGCCGTCGATCACACGTACATCACGGATGACCACGTCCATGGCGGGTCCTCAGAAGAACGTGCGGACGAAGTCGGTGACCGTGCCGTCCGCCTCGGCCAGCGGGATCAGCTGCCACTTGTCGAAGGACGTGCAGGGGTGGGAGAGACCCAGCCCGACCCAGTCGCCGACCTCCAGGGCGCCCGCGCTCTCCGTGGCGATCCAGGCGTGCTGGTCGGACAGGCCGGTGACGGTGATGCCGTCCGCCGGCCGTACGGTGCCGTCCCGGCCGGACCGTACGACCTGGGCCTGCGGCAGATCGAGGTCGTACGCCGCATCGCGCTTGCCCGCGTTGAGGAACGCCTGCTGGGGGGTGGGACGGGAGACGACCTGCGCCCACAGGCGGAAGGCGGGCTCCAGGGCGCCCTCCTCCGGCACGCGGTTGAAGGGGGTGATACGGCGGTAGTGGCCGTCGTCGTGCGATACGTACGCGCCCGAGCGCAGCAGCTTGAGGGCCGGGGCGGACAGCTCCGGGATCTCGGCGAACACCTCGGAGACCGTGTCGAACCACGCGCTGCCGCCGGCGCTGATGACGATCCGGTCGAGGTCGGCGAACCGGCCGGCCTTGTCGAACTCCACGGTCAGCGCCACCAGCCGGCGCAGCCAGGCGGCGACCCGCTCGGGTGTGGGGTCCGGGACCTCGCCCTCGTAGCCGGCGATGCCGACCAGCCGGAGGGTGTCCACGCCCGCGATGGCATCGGCGAGTTCCAGGCATTCGGTCCCGGTACGGACGCCGGTGCGCGCGCCCTCACCGGCGCCGAGTTCGACGACGACGTCCACGGGACGGGTGGCGCCGGCCTCGCGCAGCGCCGTGTCCATCAGCTCGATGCCGCGCAGCGAGTCGACGTAACAGATGAGATGGAAGTCCGGGTCGGCGTCCAGCTCGCGGGCGAGCCAGCGCAGCGCGGCCGGGTCCACCACCTCGTTGGCGAGGAAGATCCGCTGGATGCCGTAGGCGCGGTAGACACGGACCTGGTGGGGGACGGCGGCGGTGATGCCCCATGCGCCGTGCTCCAGCTGGCGGGCGAAGAGCTGCGGTGCCATGCAGGTCTTGCCGTGCGGGGCGAAGGCCAGACCGTGCCGGGTCGCGTAGGTCTCCATGACGGCCAGGTTGTGCTCGACCGATTCGGCGGAGAGGGCCAGGACGGGGGTGGTGAAGCCGCCGTGGAAGAGGTTGCGGCGCTGGGCCGCCAGCTCGCCGACGGTAAGGCCCTCGGCGTCCGGGGGAAGCGCCTTGAAGCGGTGATCGACCCGTTCGTCCGCGAGTCCCTTGAGTCCCTGCGCGAGCCGCTCGCCGGCCATGGGGCCTCCTCAAAGATCTTGTTGCATTACTTGCAACACTCATTGCGCATATCGCTTGCTGCTGTCTAACATCCGAGCCATCGCACGGTCAATGGTGGGAATCATCGCCCGCTCATGTAAGAAACACGGCGCGAAACGGCCGGAACGCGACCCGGGCCGGCCCCGCGGAATCCCGCAGAGCCCCGCAGCGAAGGAGCGCAACCGATCGTGACCAGGTCCTCGAACGTCAGCGACACCACCGGCCCGGACGGCAGCGCCGCCCCGGACGTCGATGTCGTCTGCCTCGGCGAGTCCATGGTCACCTTCCTTCCCGGCCTGCCCGGGCGACTCGCCGACGTACCGTCCTTCGACCGCGGCATCGGCGGCGCGGAGTCCAATGTGGCGTGCCTGCTCGCCGCCGCCGGGCACTCCGCGAAGTGGATCAGCCGGGTCGGCGCCGACGGGTTCGGCGACCATCTTGTCCAGGCGATCACCGCGTACGGCGTCGACACCCGCGCCGTACGACGTGACACCTCCCGCCCCACCGGCATCTACTTCCGCACCGCCGGCGACCGCGCCACCGACGCCCACGAAGTCGCGTACTACCGGGCCGGATCCGCCGCCTCCGCGATGGCCGTGACCACCATGGACCTGGGCGCGATCCGCTCCGGCCGTCTGCTGCATCTGTCGGGGATCACGGCGGCGCTGTCCGAGGACTGCCTCGGCCTGATGCGGGCGCTCGCCGCGCGGAGTCCCGGTCGCCCCCTCGTCTCCTTCGACGTCAACCACCGCGTCGACCTCTGGCGCGACCCCGCCCACGGCCCCGAGACCCTCCTCGACCTCGCGCGCGGCTGCGACCTGGTGTTCGTCGGCGAGGACGAGGCCGACGCCGCCTGGCACCTGCACGGTCCCGACGCCATTCGCGACGCTCTCCCCGAGCCCGCGACCCTCGTCGTCAAGCACGGGCCCGAGGGCGCCACCGTCTACGACCGCCAGGCCGACGGCACCGGCACCGGAATCGACACCGTCACCTTCGCCCCCGCCCTCACCGTCGACGTCGTCGCCGAGGTCGGCGCCGGCGACGCCTTCGCCGCCGGATTCCTCTCCGCCACCCTTCGCGACCTGCCCGTCTTCGCCCGCATCCGGCACGGACACCTCATGGCCGCCGCCTCCCTCACCGTCCCCGGAGACCTCGGCACGCCCCCCTCCCGCCCCCTCGCCGACCGTCTCGCCGCGCTCGACCCCGCCGACTGGGGCACACTGCGACTCGGCCCCGGCTGGACGACGAGCGACGGGGTGCACAACGCCGCACGGGTGGAGGTCCGTACATCATGAGCCAAACAGTCGATCGCGCACTGAGCATCCTTCCGCTGCTCGCGGAAGGCCCGGCCAACCTCGAACAGGTCTCGGTCCGGCTCGGCGTACACAAATCCACCGCCCTGCGCCTGCTGCGCACGCTCCACGAGCACGGCATCGTCTACCGCCAGGCCGACCAGCGCTACCGCCTCGGCGCCCGGCTCTTCGCGCTCGCCCAGCAAGCCGTCGAAAACCTCGACGTCCGCGAGATCGCCCACCCCCACCTCGTCGAGCTCAACGAGAAATGCGGACACACCGTCCACCTCGCGGTCTACGAGGAGAACGAGGTCCTCTACATCGACAAGGTCGAGAGCCGCTACCCGGTCCGGATGTACTCCCGGATCGGCAAACCCGTCGCGATAACCGTCGCCGCGGTCGCCAAACTGCTGCTCGCCGACCTGCCCGAGGCCGAGCGCCGCGCCCTCGCGGAAAAGCTCGACTACCCCCTCTACACGCCCCGTTCGACGCCCAACGCCACGGCCTTCCTGGCCGAACTGGCCAAGGTCCGCGCACAGGGCTGGGCCACCGACCTCGGTGGCCACGAGGAGTCCATCAACTGCGTCGGTGCCCCCATCCGCGGCGCGGACGGACGCCTGGTCGCCGCCATGTCGGTCTCCGCGCCGAACGTCGTCGTCACCGCCGATGAACTCCTCAAGCTGCTCCCCCTGGTACGCCGCACCGCCGACGCCATCAGCCGGGAGTACTCCGGCACCGCAAGCCCCCAGTCACCGGCTGGCCCTACGAAGGAAACCTGAAGGAACCCATGAGCGAGAAGATCGCCCTCACCCCGGCCACCCACACCACCCCGCCCGCGAAGTTCTCGCACGGCGTCAAGAAGGGCAACATCCTTCAGGTCGCCGGCCAGGTCGGCTTCCTCCCCGCCGTCGAGGGCCAGGCCCCCACCCCGGCCGGTCCCACGCTGCGCGAGCAGACCCTCCAGACCTTCGCCAACGTCAAGGCCATCCTCGAAGAGGGCGGCGCGACCTGGGACGACGTGATGATGATGCGCGTCTACCTCACCGACGTCGACCACTTCGCCGAGATGAACGCGATCTACAACGCCTACTTCGAGGCCGAGGGCCTCAAGGAGGCACCCTCCGCCCGCACCACGGTCTACGTCGGGCTGCCCAAGGGGCTGCTCATCGAGATCGACGCCCTCGCGGTCCTGAGCTGAGGCACCCACCCCCTTGCCGTTACCGCACTTGACCCTGCACCACATGCCGCACGGCACGGCGCCCCGTACCGACGGGGCGCCGTGCCGCGGTCCCCCCTGCCTGGACGAAACCTCTGCCTGCCCACGGAGTCCCCCTATGTTCCTCGCTGCCGCGGCCCCCGCCCCACCGCCACCACCAGCGCCGCACACCGGCGGCCTGCTCGCCCTGATACCCGGCACCGCGGGCCTCCTGACGGTCGCCGCCCTCGGCATCGCCCTGCTCCTGATCCTGATCATCAAGGTCCGGCTGCAACCCTTCGTGGCGCTGCTCGGCGTCTCCATCGCCGTCGGCCTGGCCGCCGGCCTCTCGGTCACCGAACTCTTCGGCACCGTCCAGAAGTCCACCGCGACGTCCCTCATCGAGACCGGTATGGGCGGCATCCTCGGCCATGTCGCCATCATCATCGGCCTGGGCACCATGCTGGGAGCGATCCTCGAAGTCTCCGGCGGCGCCGAGGTGTTGAGCGGCCGCCTGCTGGGCCTCTTCGGAGAGAAGCGCGCGCCGCTCGCCATGGGCCTGACCGGCCTGATCTTCGGCATCCCGGTCTTCTTCGACGTCGGCATCTTCGTCCTCGCACCGATCGTCTACGCGGCAGCCAAGCGCAGTGGAAAATCCATCCTCCTCTACTGCATGCCGCTGCTCGCGGGTCTCTCCATGACTCACGCCTTCCTGCCCCCGCATCCCGGGCCCGTCGCCGCCGCCGGCCTCTTCAAGGTCGACCTCGGCTGGGTCATCCTCATGGGCATCGTCTGCGGGATCCCCGCCGTACTGGCCGCCTGGGGTTACGGCGCCTGGATCGGCAAGCGCATCTTCGTCGAGGTCCCGCAGGACATGGTCGAGGCCGCCGAGGAGGCCAAGGCGGCCGTCGCCGCCGAACAGCGGGATGGGGGCACCCCCTGCTCAAGCGAAGCCGAGAGCTTGGGGGAAGGCGTCACCCCGCACGAGAAGCCGGTCGCCCTCGGCACCGTCCTCACCATCATCGGCACCCCGCTGGCCCTCATCCTCCTGGCGACCTTCTCATCCGTCGCCCTGGAACCCTCCACCCTCCGCTCGGTGGTCGAGTTCTTCGGCAACCCCTTTGTGGCGCTGACGATCGCGCTGCTGCTCTCCTACTACCTGCTGGGCATCCGCAGGGGCTGGTCCCGCAGGTCCCTGGAAACCGTCTCCACCGCGTCCCTCAAGCCGGTGGGCAACATCCTCCTGGTGGTCGGCGCGGGAGGCATCTTCGGCGCCGTCCTCAAGGGCAGCGGCGTGGCCGACGCCCTCTCCGACACCTTCCACAACGTCGGCCTCCCGGTCATCGTCCTCGCCTATCTCCTGTCCCTCGTCCTACGGGTGGCCCAGGGCTCGGCGACGGTCGCCATCGTGACGACGGCGGGCATCGTGCTCCCGTTGGTCGAGGGGCAGGGGATGTCGCAGGCTCATCTGGCCCTGATCATCATGGCGATCTCGGCGGGGTCGATCTTCGCGTCGCATGTGAATGACGGGGGGTTCTGGATGGTCAGTCGCTATTTCGGTATCTCTGAGACGGACACGCTGAAGTCCTGGACGGTTTTGGAGTCGGTGCTTTCGGTCGCGGGATTCGCGGTGGCGGCGCTGGTGAGTCTGGCCGTCTAGCGGCAGACGCAAAGGCGCCCGGTCCATCGCCGACGGACCGGGCGCCTCCACGTGCTCAGTTCACGCGCACACTGCGCGGACTCACTTCACGCGCTCAACTCTCCTTGCAGTACTCCTGTTCCTTGCCGATCGAGCGGTAGACGCAGTCGCTGATCTCCAGCAGCTTCAGCACCGAGTCCCGGTTGCGCGACGTCTCCTTCGAGATCACCGAGTCCCGGGGATAGAAGCCGCCCTCGCCGGCCGATGACGGGAACATCTCGAAGGTATAGGCGAAGATCTTCTGGTCGCCCCACAGCCAGTCGTCGATCGAGCCGTCGGTGACGTAGAGGTCGCTGGACTGCTCGGGCGTGTAGTTGTTGCTGGCGGCCATGTCCTTGCCGATGGTGGCGAAGGCGTCGTGGTCGTCCTGGGTCATGCCTTCGCCGGTGTCGGCCTCCGTGTAGCCGAAGGGCCAGAGGACCAGTTCGCTGTAGGTGTGGAAGTCGATGGCGGTCTTGATCTGCTGCTTGCCACCGACGTTCCGGCTGCGGACGAAGTCCGAGACGACCTTCACCTCGGGGCCTGATTCGGCGGACGCGCCGCGGTAGGTCTCGTCGGCGGGGTCGTCGGAAGAGCCGCCGCAGCAGCCCCACTTGAAGTCCCAGTTGCGGTTGAGGTCGGTGCCGACCTCGTTGGATCCGGCGTTGGGCTGACGGTTCTTGCGCCACATGGCGAAGTCCCCGGAGGCGATGTCGTACTCCCCGCCGTCCGGGTTCAGGTCCGGGAGGATCCAGATCTCGCGGGAGTCCAGCATCTTGGTGACGCGGTCGTCGCTGCCGTACTTCGAGGTGAACTCGTTGAGGAGGTAGAGGGCCATCTCGACGGTGAGATGTTCCCGGGCGTGCTGGTGGTGGGTGAAGAGGACCTCGGGTTCGTTCTCGTCCTTGGTGACGTTCTTGCTGAGTTTGAGGCCGAGGATGTCGCGGCCCTCGTGGGACTTGCCGATGACCTGCTTGCTGAGGATGTCCGGGTACTTGGCTACGAGGCCGTCGATCTCCTTCGTCGCCTCGTCGTAGTTGTGGTAGCCCGTGTAGCCCTCGGGGAAGTCCTTGACGCGGGAGGACGGCGAGCCCTTGGCGGAGCCCGGGGGATCAGGCAACTTCCGTAGCGTGTAGCCGAGTTGGCGTACGGCGGCGGCCTGGGCGCGGTCCGCGGTGACGACGACGGCGCGCTTGTGTACTTCGTCGATGCTGACGCCGGTCGCGGCGAGTGCCGTGCGTGCGGCGCTGGTCGCGGCGCCGGTCACCTCGTACTGGTGCGGCCGTTCGGTGGCGAGGGAGGCGCCGGGGGCCGTGGGCTCGGCCGGCGGGGAGCCCTGCGCTTGCGCGGTGAGGGGTGCGGCGAGCGCGAGGGAGAGGAGTGCGGCGAGGACGGTCGTGCGTCCGCCGCGTATTCGTGGTCGCATGCGGTCTCCTGTGGGGGGTGAGAGGAAGCGACGGCGCCAGTTTTGGGTGTTGGCATGGGCGGGTCAAGATGCTTGGTGGCCAAAGATGCCGGGGTGCGGACAAGTTGGCCGTCGATGGCCCCGGAATCCGGCAACTTGCCATCGATTCCCGGAAATTCATTGCCTGGCGGCGCTCCTGCGCTAACAATGCGCACGACAAATCCGAAGGGACATGAAGGACCTTCGGTGACAGATGCTGAGAGGACCCCCCCCACATGAATCGACCTCTCGTCGGCGCCCTGGCCACGGCCGTTCTGGGCGCCGCGGCCCTGGTGGGCACCGCCGGACCGGCCGGTGCGACACCTCATCCCGGCAAGGCGGCACAGGCGCAGGAGCAGGCACAGAAGCAGGCGAAGGCGCCTGTGATCACGGCCAAGTCCAAGTCCAAGGCGAAGTCCAAGGTCAAGGCGGTGGACTTCGCGGGGACCGTCGCGTTGAGCAACTGCTCGGGCTCGATCGTCAAGATGCCCACGTCGCAGGAGAACGACCCGGCCCTGGTGATGTCCAACGGCCACTGTCTGGAAGACGGCATGCCCGGCGCGGGCGAGGTCATCGTCGACCAGCCGTCCAGCCGCAGCTTCACCGTGCTCGACGCGTCGGCCGGTGAGCTGGGCACGATCAAGGCCACCAAGATCGCGTACGCCACGATGACCGACACCGATGTGTCGCTGTACGAGACCGGCTCCACGTACGCCGAGATCGAGCAGAAGTACAAGATCAAGCCGCTGGAGCTGGCCACCGAGCACCCCACCCAGGGTGCGGGTATCAGCGTGGTGTCCGGCTACTGGAAGAAGATCTACTCCTGCAACATCGACGGGTTTGTGCACAACCTCAAGGAGGGTGACTGGACCTGGAAGGACTCGGTCCGTTACACCCCGGAGTGCAAGACCATCGGCGGGACGTCCGGTTCGCCGGTGGTCGACACCGCCACCGGCAAGGTCGCGGCCATCAACAACACGGGCAATGAGAGCGGTGAGGAGTGCACCGTCAACAACCCGTGCGAGGTGGACGAGAACGGCAAGGTCACCGTGCGCAAGGGCATCAACTACGCGCAGCAGACGTACGGGATACCGAAGTGCTTCGGTGTCGGCAACAAGCTGGACCTGAGCGCCGAGGGCTGTGAGCTGCCCAAGCCGTAAGGGCGCGTAGGCAGGAAAGAAAGCGTAAGAAACACGCAGGGAAGCGTAAGGAACACGCAAGGACGCCAGGTCCCGTGCATGCCGTGCACGGGACCTGGCGGTGGGGGGTGGCGCCTGGGGCCGGGGGAGCGGGGGCTTTACGGGAGGCCGTGGACGTGCGCGCCCACCTGGCTCGCGAATTCATTGCCGTTCGAGGCGTCCCAGTTCGTGGACCAGGTCATCACGCCGCGCAGGCCCGGGTAGGTCTTGGACGGCTTGAAGGAGCCGCAGTTGCTGCCCTGGGTGAGGCAGTCCAGGGCGGCGTTGACGACGGACGGGGCGACATAGCCGCTGCCGGCGGCCTTGGAGGACGCCGGTACGCCGATGCCGACCTGGGACGGGTCGAGGCCGCCCTCCAGCTGGATACAGGCGAGCGAGGTCAGGAAGTCGACCGAGCCCGATGCGTAGACCTTGCCGTCACAGCCGTTCATGGAACCGCTGTTGTAGTACTGCATGTTGACGACGGTCAGGAAGTCCTTGATGCCGAGGGCCGTCTTGAAGTACTCGTTCTGCGGTGACTGCATGTCGATGGTCTGCGGGGCCATGGTCACCACGACGTCGCTGTGTGCGGCGTGGATGGCCTTGAGCGCCTGCGTCATGTAGGTCGAGTTGAGGCCATTTTCGAGGTCGATGTCGACACCGTCGAAGCCGTATTCGTCCATCAGCTTGTTGATGGAGTCGGCGAAGTTCTTGGCGGAGGCGTCGTCGCTCACGGACACCGCGCCCTTCTCGCCGCCGACGGAGATGATCACCGACTTGCCCGCCGCCTGCTTGGCCTTGATGTCGGCCTTGAAATCGTCGGCGGAGCCGTACCCGACGGCCGGGTCGAGGTTGAAGGTGACGGCGCCGGGCTCGCCGGTCGCGTCGGCGAAGGACACCGCGATGATGTCGTACGCGTCGTCGACATCCTTCAGCTTCTGCACCGTGGCGCCGTTGTTGAAGTTCTGCCAATAACCGGTGACCGCGTGCTTGGGGACCGCGGCGGTTTTCGCGGCCGGAGTGGCCGGGCGTTCCTCGGACGCGCTGGCGGTACCCGCGGCGACGATGCCGGCCGACGTCAGCGCCGCGGCGGCCAGCCCTGCCAGCAGCCTGCTCTTCACTTTTCCTGATCCTGCGCGAACCACGACTGCCTCCGGGTGGGGGGTAGTTGGGGGAGTGATGCGGGTGCGCGCTCAGGGGCCCCTGTGCTTGCGGTACAAGGTGGTCCAGACCATTAATCCTGTCAAGGGCCTTGCCGGAAGCTGTTGTTCGCGAGTCATTCGCCTGGGCGGTATGTGCCATTTCCCCGACGTGTATATGCCAAATCCCAGGGGGGAGACGGTCATGACGAGTAGCCCAGAACGTGTTCTCTTGGGGCGTATCTCGTGGATAAAGTGCTGAACGTACGGCGCCGTTGGCGCAGAGCTGTGCCGATCCGCGGTCCCGGGACCTCCGGCGGCCGGAGGAAGTGGGGGAGCGACGTGCCGACCGCGATTGCAGTCACCAGCCCTGACCTCGCGCTGCCGGCCGCCGACCGGCAGACCCCGGCCGCCGTCGTCCTCCAGGCCCCGCATCTCCAGTCGTTGGACGACGCCCTGACGGAGACCGGCGCCGTACTGGAGCACCACGGCCATCTCGTCGTCCTGTACTCCTCCGCCTGCCCGCCGGAGCACATCCGCCGGCTGCACATCCTGCGCGGGTTGCTGGAGAGCGGCCGGATCGCCATCCTGCCGCTGGACCTGCCGCCGCTGGGGGTGGCCGTGGTCGCCCGCCAGCTGCGGCAGTTGTCGCTGTGCGACTTCAGCCCGGGGGTGCTGGCCTGTGCGGCGCGGCTGCTGGCTCATTACGTCCACGCGGGCGCGCTGCTGGGCAGTGTCAGCGGCCTGGACCGGGTCGAGGTGGATCTGCGTTCCCATATGAAGTCCTGGCTGCCGGGCACGCATTTCGCGGTGCTCGCCACCCCCGAGCCGCAGCTGCTGCACGTGGACCGGCACAGCTCCGAAGCCGGGCTGCCGGCACCCGGGTTCGCCACCCGGCTCGCCGTCGCCCGCGGGCAGCTCGCCGGGGAGTGGGTGCGCGGTGTGCTGGCCCCGGCCTGGCGGACACAGGGGGTGTGCGAGGAGCGACTGCCCGCCGAGTCCGCCCGGTGGTGGGGCACCCAGAAGCTGATCGAGTTCGCGGCGGCCATCCCGGACCTGTCGGTGCTCTACCAACTCGTGTCGTCCGTACGGCGCGAGGACTGCCGCTGGTGCGGCCTGGAACTCATCGGCGACCGGTGCGCGTTCTGCGCGGCTCCGGTGGCGAGGGACGGGGCGGCGAGCGGCCAGGGGCGACGGGGGGCCGGCGGCCCGGCGGCCCTTGAGGGCCAGGGGGCGGCGGATACTTCCCGTACGACCGCTGCGACCTCTACGTCTTCTACGTCTTCTGCGACTTCTGCGTCTTCTGGGACGGCAGCCGCTTCCCTGACGCCGCCCGCTCCGGCGTCGTCTCCCGCTCCGGCGCCGTCGTCCCCCGTGCCCGATGCGCCCCCCGAGGCGCTGCGGCAGCGTGGACTGTCCCCGGTGGCGCCGTCGGGCGTTCCGGGCGGGCGGGGTGCGCGCGGCGGGGCGGGGCGGCTGGACGTACGAGGCCCCGATATGTCGGGCGGCCCGTACGTGGCGGGGGCGGGGCAGCCGTATGCGCCTGGCGGCCCAGGTGTCTACGGAGGGCCGGACGGCCCCGGTGCTGCCGGTGTTCCCGGTGGACAGGGTGTCCACGGTGCCGCCGAAGTCTCCGTCGACCCGCGGACGGTGGCTCGCGTGCGCTGAGAACGACCGTCCCCGACAACCTCCCGTCCACCCTCCTCCCGACCGCCCTCCGCTCCCCGTCCCGATCGAGGTCCCTCCCCTATGAACTCTCGCCAGCGCCGCGGAGTGATCCTGCTACTCCTGTCGGTTCTCTGTGCGGTCGGCGCGTTCGTCGGCGTGCTGTCGGTGATCAAGAACGTCGAGTCCAAGGTCGGGCCGGAGAAGACGGCGTATCGGTTGAAGGCGGATGTCGCGGCCTATAAAGCGCTGAATCCTGGGCAGTTCGAAAAGGTGAGCATGCCGGAGCGGTGGCTGCCGCCCACCGCCGTGACCGACCTGGACAAGGTCAGCGGCAAGATAGCGGTGACCCCGCTGAAGAGGGGGTCGCTGCTCCAGGACGACATGATCGTCGAGCGGCCGGCGCTGAAGGCCGGGCAGCAGGAGATCGCCATCATGATCGACGCCGCCACGGGTGTGGCCGGCAAGATCAACCCCGGTGCCCGGGTGAACATCTACGCCACGTTCGAGGGCAAGCGCCCGGAAGACCGGCCGGTCTCCAAGGTCATCGTCGCCGGCGCCCAGGTCATCGACGTCGGCAAGCTGACGCCGCTGGAGGCCAAGGACCCCGGCGACACCACCGCCAACCGCCAGGGCGGCGAGGCCGTTCCGATCACCTTCGCGCTGGACACCCGGGACGCCCAACGGGTCGCGTACGCCGAGTCCTTCGCCTCCCATGTACGGCTTGCCCTGCTCGCCCCCGGCAGCGAGGCCGCCATCCCGCCCGGCGAGCGCACTTACACCCTCGACGGCGACAAGTGACCTGGAGACACAGGTGACCATCCGTATCCTCCCGGCGGTCGGCGACCCCGACGCCGCGCGCGCCGTGTCCGCGCTGCTCAGCCAGTTGCCGGACGCCGAGCCCGCCGCCGCCGTCGCCGACTCCACCGCGCTGCTCAACACCCTGGCGGCGGCCACCGCACAAGGAGCCACCGGGCAGGCAGCCGGACCGGGAGCCGCCGCGCCGCCCACGAGCCCCGCCGGCGGCCCTCCGTCCGCCGTGGAAGGGCTCCCCGAGGTCGTCCTCGTCCACGAACGGATCGGGCCGGTCCCGGCGCTGGAGCTGATCCGCGAGGTGGCCCTGCGCTTCCCGGCCGTCGGCGTCGTCCTGATCACCACCGACGCGGGCCCGGCGCTGTTCTCCGCGGCGATGGACGCGGGGGCCCGCGGCATCGTCGGCCTGCCGCTGGGCTACGACGAGCTGGCCGCCCGGGTGCAGGCCGCCGCCCAGTGGTCGGCGGGCGTACGGCTGCACCTAGGGGGCAGCCCGGATACGCCCCCCGGGCCGACGGGCACGCTGGTGACCGTGACCGGTGCGAAGGGCGGCGTCGGCACCACGGTCGCCGCCGTCCAGCTGGCGCTGGCCTCGCGCGCCGCGGGCCGTAGCGTCGCGCTGGTCGACATGGACCTCCAGTCCGGCGATGTCGCCTCCTATCTGGACGTCCAGTTCCGCCGCTCCATCGTCGACCTGGCGGGTATCCAGGACATCTCCGCACGGGTTCTCCAGGACGCGGTGCACGACCACCACACCGGTCTCGGCCTGCTGTTGGGCCCGGAGGAGGGCGAGCGCGGCGAGGAGGTCGACGACCGGGCCGCCCGCCAGATCGTCACCGCGCTCCGCTCCCGCTATGAAGTGGTGATCGTCGACTGCGGCTCCCAGATGCAGTCCGCGAACGCCGCGGCCGTCGAACTCGCCGATGTGGCACTGCTGGTGACCACTCCGGACGTGGTGTCCGTACGCGCCGCAAAACGGCAGGTACGGCTGTGGGACCGGCTCCAGATCCGTAAGGCGGCGGACACCACGACGGTCGTCAACCGCCTTACCCGCAACACCGAGATCCAGCCGCCGCTGGTCGCGAAGGCCACCGGCACCCAGGTGGCCAGGACGACCGTCCCGGCCGCCTTCAAGGAGCTTCAGCCGTGTGTCGACGCGGGCAGGATGCAGGACCTCGACACCCGGTCGACGGTCAAGCAGGCACTGTGGGCGCTGGCCGGGGAGCTGGGCCTGGTCGAGTCGCCGGCCGCGCGCCAGGGACGGGGCGGCCACCGGGCGCGTCCGTCGCTGACGGGGCGTAAGCGCAAGGCGATAACGGTGGGGGCGGCTCCCGGTTCCGGGGCGGTTTCCGGGTCGGGGTCAGGGGCGGCATCGGGGCCGGTCTCCGGGCCGGCATCCGGGTCCGGCAGCGTCGCCGGGGCCGGTCCGCGGTTCGGCTCCCGGCGCGGTTCCGCGGCGGCGGCCAAGAGCCCGGGGCCGTTCGATCCGGCCGGCCCGTACGAGGAGCGCTAGATGGGACTCACCCATCCAGCAACGCGGCGGCCACTGGGCGGTGACGACCGGGGCCAGGTCTCCGTGGAATTCCTCGGGCTGCTCCCGCTGATCGCACTGGTCCTCATCCTGGTCTGGCAGTTCGTGCTGGTCGGCTACACGTATTCGCTCGCCGCCAACTCCGCGGACCGGGGGGCGCGGGCCGCCACCGCGACGCAGGGCGGCGGCACCGGCGCCTGCCGCTCCGCCGCCGAGGACGATCTGCCCGACTCCTGGCGCGGCGGCGCCTCGACCGCCTGCCACACCGAGGCCGGACTGTGGAAGGCCACGGTCCGGCTCAAGGTCCCGGTGCTCTTCCCCGGCGCGGGCGACTTCCCTTGGACGGTCACCGGCACGGCCGGCGCCGCGGAGGAGGACAGCGGGTGATGACGGTGCCGACGACCAGCGAACGACACGGCAGCCCGGCGGGCCGCGGGCCGGGTTCCGGTGTGCTTGCCCGCCTGCGCGGCCGCGGTCGGGACCGGGGCCAGGCGTCCATCGAATTCCTCGGCTTTCTGCCGATCCTGCTCGTCGTCGCCCTGGGCGTGATCCAGCTGGGCCTGGGCGCGTACGCCGTCCAGCAGGCCGGTACGGGAGCGCGCGCCGCGGCCCGTACCGCCTCGATGGACGAGGCCGACCGCGCGGTCGATCCGCAGGCCGCCGGCCGGGCCGCGATGAGCGGCTGGATCGGGGACGACGCGACGATCTCGGTGGCCGGCGGGGGCGGTTCGGTCCGTGCGACCGCGACCGTCCGCATCCCGTCCATCATCCCCGGCGTCGACTTCGGCTCCGCCCACCGCAGCGCCACCATGCCCCGCTCCGCGAACGCCCTGGACGGCGGCCCGCGGACGTACGAAGGAGCTCCCGGAGTGCCAGCGCAAGGAACACAAGGAGCACCAGGAGCACCCGGAGTGCCGGCGCAAGAACCACAAGGAGCACCAGGAGCACCCCCGCGATGAGCCTGAAAGCCCGGATCGTCGCACCCGAGCCGGCCGGAGAGGCGCGCCAGGACAACCACCTGGTCGCCGTCTACCGCGCCAAGCTGCTCGAAGAGATCGACCTCGCCGAGATGTCCTCGCTGGCCGCCGACGAACGCCGCTCCCGCCTGGAGCGCGTACTGGGCCACATCATCAGCCGCGAGGGCCCGGTGCTCTCCACCGCCGAGCGCTCCCAGCTCATCCGGCGGGTGGTGGACGAGGCGCTCGGCCTGGGCGTCCTGGAGCCGCTCCTCGAAGACGCCTCGATCACCGAGATCATGGTCAACGGCCCGGACCAGGTGTACGTCGAGCGGTGCGGCCGGGTCGAGCTGGTGCCCGTCCGCTTCGCCTCGCACGAGCAGCTGATGCAGACCATCGAACGCATCGTCTCCACCGTCAACCGGCGCGTCGACGAGTCCAACCCGATGGTCGACGCGCGGCTGCCGTCCGGCGAGCGGGTCAACGTCATCATCCCGCCGCTCGCCCTGAACGGCGCCACCCTCACCATCCGCCGCTTCCCGCGCGCCTACACCCTCGCCGAACTCATCGGCATGGGCACGCTCGACGAGCAGATGCTGATGCTGCTGGCGGGGCTGGTGCGCGCCAAGTTCAATGTCGTGGTCTCCGGCGCGACGGGTGCCGGGAAGACGACCCTGCTCAACGCCCTGTCCGGCCTGATCCCCGACGGCGAACGCATCATCACCGTCGAGGACGCCGCCGAACTCCAGCTCCAGCAGACGCATGTCATCCGGCTGGAATCGCGGCCGCCCAATGTGGAGGGCAAGGGCCGGATCACCATCCGCGACCTCGTACGCAACTCGCTGCGCATGCGGCCCGACCGCATCATCGTCGGCGAGGTGCGCGGCGGCGAGACCCTCGACATGCTCCAGGCGATGTCCACCGGCCACGACGGCTCGCTCGCCACCGTCCACGCCAACAGCGCCGAGGACGCCCTGATGCGGCTGCAGACCCTCGCCTCCATGTCGGACGTCAAGATCCCGTTCGAGGCGCTGCGGGACCAGATCAACAGTGCCGTCGACTGCATCGTCCAGCTGGGCCGGAACGCCGACGGCTCCCGGCGGATCAGCGAGATCGCGATCCTCGACTCGCGCGGCCACGAGGACTACCGGATCGCCACGGTCTGCCGCTTCGACGCCGAGCCGATGGGCGCCGACCGCATCGTGCACGGCCGGTTCCGCTACTTCCCGCTGCCGCGCCGGGTCGCCGAACGCCTCTTCATGGCGAGCGAACCCACCCCGCCCGCCTTCGGCGTCGCGGCCACCGACGACCTACTCGCCACCCGGAAGGCCACCTCATGACCGGCTGGGCCCTGACCACCGCCGCCGGGGGGCCGACCACGGCAACCGGGAACGCCCTTCCCCTCCTCGCCATCGGCGCCACCCTGCTGTGCGGGGTGCTCGCGGTCATCGGCGTACGGACCTACGCGGCAGGGCGCGCCCAGCGGCAGGCCGTCGTCGACCGGCTCGCCGACGAGCGGGGGCTGCCGCCGACGGGCCGGGGCCGCCGCTTCCCGTCCGTCGACCGCACGCTGCGCGGCACCCGCTTCGGCCGCCGCCTCGAACTGCGGCTGGCGGCCACCGGCCTGGACGTCACGCCCGGCGAGTTCTTCGTCTACATGCTCGGCACGGTCCTCGCGCTCTGGCTGATCGCGCAGGCCACTCTCGCCCCGTTCTTCGGCCCGATCGCCGCACTGGTCACCATCTGGGCCGCGTTCGCCTTCCTCAACTGGCAGCGCCAGAAGCGCATCGAGAAGTTCATCAACCAGCTCCCCGAACTCTCCCGGATCCTCGCCAACGCCACCCAGGCCGGGCTGGCGCTGCGTACCGCCCTCGGCATGGCCGCCGAGGAACTGGAGGCCCCGGCGGGCGAGGAACTGGCCAAGGTCTCCGACAAGCTCGCCGTCGGCCACTCCATCGACGAGGCCCTCGGCGAACTCGCCGAACGCCTCCCCTCCCGCGAACTCGTCGTCCTGGTCACCACCTTGGTGCTCGCCAACCGAGCCGGTGGCACCGTCGTCGGCTCCCTCCGCAATCTCACCAAGACCCTGGAGGAGCGCAAGGAGACCCGACGCGAGGTCCGCACCCAGCTCTCCCAGGTCGTCGTCACCGCCTACGTCGTCCCGCTGCTCGGGATCGGCACGCTGCTGCTGATGAACCGGATCGCACCGGGCGCCATCGACCGGATGACCTCCTCCTTCCTCGGCCAGCTCGCCGTCGTCGTAGCCTTCGTCCTCTACGGGCTCGGCTTCTTCTTCATCCGCCGCCTCGCCAAAATCGACGTCTAGGTGTCAGGTACAGGTATGGGAATGGGAATTGGGGTCCTCCTGGGCCTCGCCTTCGCCCTCTCGGTCGTCGGCGTCTTCTGCGGTGTCGCGCTCTACCGCCGCGAGGCCAGACTCCCGCCCGACCTCGCGCTGTCCCTGGAGGTCGGCTCGACGCGTACGACGGCCGTCGGCTCGGCGGTGGACCGCACCGGTATGCGCTACGCGCCGCTCGTACTACGGCTGATGGGCGACAAGCGCGTAGCCCGGGTACGCCGGCGTATCGACCTGGCCGGCAACCCCGGCGGCCTGACCGTCGACCGCTACGCCGCCCGCCGCGCCGTCTACGGAGCCCTCGGCTTCTTCGGCGCACTGGTGATGTTCCTGCGCGATCAGCCGGTACTCGGCGTTCTCATGGTGCTGTTCGGCCTCTTCTGGACCGAGGTCGGCATCTGGGCAGCGATCCGCCAGCGCAAGGACACCATCGAACGCACCCTCCCGGACTTCCTGGACGTGCTGGCCGTCGTCGTCAGCGCGGGCCTTGGCTTCCGGCAGGCGCTGGACCGGGTGGCGGAGAAGTACGAGGGCCCGTGGGCCGACGAACTCCGGATCACCCTCCGTCAGATGGACATGGGCGTCAGCCGCCGCGTCGCCTTCGAGGAACTGCGCAAACGCAACGACTCCGAACAGGTCGCCCAGTTCGTAACGGCCCTCCAGCAGGGCGAGGAGCTGGGCGCACCGATCGTCGAGACCCTCATCCAGATCGCCAACGACATGCGCCGCACCGACGCCCAGAACGCCCGCCGGCGCGCCGCCCGCGCGGTCCCCAAGGCCACGATGGTGATCACCACCTTCATGGTTCCGGCCACGATGATCCTGCTGATCGCCGGGTTCTTCCTGGGCTCGGGCACCAACTTCGGCTCCTTCATGGGTGATTGACCGATGGCACCACCCGATCCCGCAGTCATGCCCTCGCTCTCCTGGAGCCGCTGGACCGGCTTCGGCGTTCCCGCCCTGGTCCTCCTCGGTTTCGGACTCAGCCTCCTCCTCGGCACCGCGTTCGCCTCCGACACCTTCCACGACTGCCACTATTTCGGCCCGTCCTTGCGGATGCACATCGCCGCATGGGCCGGTCTGGCCTGCGGTCTCGCGGCGCCCCTGCTGTATGTCGCACTGCGCCGCGGCGCGGTCCGCCGCGGCTGGTCGCCGGACGCCTCGCGGGCCTCCGGAATCGCCCTTGCATGCCTGGTCCTGGGCTTGCTGCCACTGCTCTTCGAGGCATTCGGAGTCTGGGTCGTCCACGCCCCCGACCCGGCCGGCGGCAACGACTGCTCGGGCCTGTCATACGCCCGCGCCGCCGCGCCGCCGTACCCGGCCGGATGAGGACGCTGTGCCCCCCGCTTCTCGCCAACGCCTTCGCAAGAGCAACGAGTTGTGCCACAGTGGTTGGCCGGCGGCTCCCCTCGTGCCTCGGTGCGAGTGGACCGGCCGGTCCGCAAGGTGTCGGAGTGTCGGGTGGTCCCGGAGGGGGAACGGGGGGTGGTCGGGGTGCGGTTGAGTGGCCGAAACGTACCGTTGGTCCTCCAATTCGTTTTCCCGAAAGAGGATTGGGTTCGGAATCCCTGTTCCGGGAACCCTGTTCCGGCGTACTTTTCTCGTGTCACGAGCGCAGATGTGCGCGCGGACGTCACGGGGGCAGACCAGCCGGACCAGAGCGGGACGGCCGCCCATGAAGGGGAAGATGATGGCGAAGCGGCGGATTTTGGGGAACGACCGGGGACAGACCTCGATCGAATACCTCGGCATCATCGCGGTGGTCGTGGCGATCGTCCTGGTTCTGTCGACGACGGACTTCGGCAGCCAGATCGCGCACGCCATCTCGGACAAGATTTCCGAAGTCGTCGGTATCTAGCTGCCGCCACGGCTGTGACGGCCACGAATCCGCGCCGCCGACGGCGCGACGCCGGGCAGGCCTTTCCGCTCTACATCGTGGCGGTCGGGGGCCTGCTCTTTCTTGCGTTCGCATTCTTCGCCGTCGGGCAGGCGGCGGCGACCCGCAACGGCGCGCAGACGGCGGCCGACGCGGCCGCGCTCGCCGCCGGCCAGAAGTACCGCGATCTGCTGAGCAAGGGCTTCCTGGACGCGATCGGCGACGGAATCGACGGACGTGACGGAAGCGAGGGCGGTGCCGGAACGGGCTGGGAAGACCTGTTGAACGGGCGTGGCATGCCCTCCGAAGCGGCGTGCGACAACGCGGACTGGTTCGCCGGGCGCAACAACGCCTCCGTCACGACATGCACCCCGGACTCCTGGCCCACATCGTTCGCCGTCACGATCAAGACCAGTAACACCGTCGGCGACTCGGTGATCCCGGGCACCGAGAACAAGCATGCATCGGCCGAGGCCAAGGCCGTCGTCGCGCCCCGCTGCACCATCGATCCCGCCCCGGCGGGCGAGGGCAAGGCCGGGCAGGACGGCAAGGGGGGCAAGGGCAAGGACGACAAGCCGGCGCCCGTCGCGATCACCTGCGACGGCAAGCGCTGGACGCTCGACCCCGACGACGTCCACGATCTTCCCGACGCATCCGACCTGTTCGCCGTACGTCTCGCCCATTGACCGGCCCCACGTCCCACTCCCCCCACCCGAGCAGTCGACGATCAAAGGAATCGCATCCATGAACATTCGGCGCACCACGAAGGCCGCCAGGGGAGCGGTCGCCATGGCGAGCGCTGTCGGCCTGGCTCTCGTCGTGGCCGGCTGTGGTGGCGGCGACGGCGGGTCGCGGACGACGGACGACAAGAAGCCGACGGCCACCCGGAGCTCCGTCCCGAAGGAGAGCGGTCCCGGCACCCCGGCAGCCGACTCGGAGCAGGTGATCGGCGAGATGAAGGGACCGGACGGGATCGTCGTCACGCTGCACTCCGTCGTCCGTGATACCGGCGGCTTCGTCACCGTCAACGGCACCGTGACCAACCGTGGCACCCGCGTCTTCAACGCCATCGACTGGCGCTCCAATGAGACGGAGATGCAGTCCCGTTCCTCCATCTCCGGGGCCACACTCGTCGACAAGGCCGGTAAGAAGCGGTACTTGGTGCTGCGCGACACCAACGGCGAATGCCTGTGCACCACCGGCCTGAGCGGACTGCGGCCGGGTGCCAGCAGCCCGATCTTCGCGCAGTTCCCGGCGCCCCCGACCAAGGTGACCGAGGTCGACTTCCAGCTGCCGACCATGCCGCCGGCCAGCGTGCAGATCACGGATTGAGCCGGCTGATGACCGCGACCCAGATCACCCATGCCCCCCGGGCGGCCCGCGCCACCCGCGCGTCCCGTACGGCCGTCACCGTCGCCGTCGCGCTGCTGCTGACCGCGGCGCTGACGGCCCCCACGGCCCGGGCCGACCCGCCCGGTCTCACCGAGGACTCCACTCCGCCGGTCCGTATCGACGCGCACGACCCCGACCTCAAGATGGTGCAGGGCGCCAAGCTCGCCCCGTCCAAGGTGCTCAACATCAAGTCCATCGTCGAGACCGACGACGGTTCCGAGCGGCGGCAGGACACCAACGACAACGTGACCTTCGCGCTCCAGGCCGAGGTGCTCTTCGACAAGGACAGCGCCAAGCTCTCTCCGGACGCGCTGTCGCGTATCGGCACCATCGCCGCGGAGATCAAGAAGCAGAACGCGAGCAGCCTGCGGGTCTTCGGCTTCACCGACAATCTCGGCTCGGCCGGGCACGGGCTCGTACTGTCCAAGGACCGGGCCAACGCCGTCCAGCGGGAGCTGGCCAAGGACCTGGGCTCATCGGTCACGTTCGAGATCCGCGGATACGGCGAGCAGTACCCGATCGCCGACAACTCCAGCGAAGCCGGCCGCAAGAAGAACCGCCGGGTCGAGGTCAGCTTCCCGCGCGCGTCATGACAGCGGCCGGCCGTATCCCGCGAAAGGCGAAGGGCCCGCCCGCGACCGGATGTCGCGAGCGGGCCCCACGTCTGGCCCGAGCCGGGCCGGGCTACTGCTTGAAGCCGTAGTCCATCAGCTTCTTCGCGTCGGCCGTGCGGTCGGCCACCGAGGAGGAGGTGAGGACCGTGCCGATGACCGTCTTGGTGCCCCGGGTGGCGGCGAAGACCAGGCAGTACTTGGCCTCCGGGCCGGAGCCGGTCTTGACGCCGATGGTGCCGGAGTAGCTGCCGAGCAGGTTGTTGGTGTTGTTCCACTCCATGTAGCGGTAGCCACCGCTCTTCGTGGTGACCTTCTGCTTCGTCGACTTCGTCTTCACGACCGTACGGAACGTGGAGTACTTCATCGCGCTGCTGGCGAGCTTGGTCAGATCGCGCGGTGTCGAGTAGTTCGCGCCATGCCCTATGCCGTCGAACGAGTCGAAGTGCGTGTTCTTCAGTCCGAGGCTCTTGGCGGTGGTGTTCATCTGGCCGATGAACGACTTCACCCGCGCGTCCCGCGTGGACCCGCTGCCGAACTTGTCCGCCAGCGCGTACGCCGCGTCGCAGCCCGACGGCAGCATCAGCCCGTACAGAAGCTGACGGACCGTGACCTTGTCGCCGACGATCAGACGGGCCGACGAGGCCCAGTCGTTGTCGACGATGTAGTCGCTGTACGCCTTCTGGACCGTGACCTTGGAATCCAGGTTGAGGTTCTTCTGGCCGAGCACCACCCGGGCCGTCATGATCTTGGTGGTGGAGCCGGTGGAACGACGGGTGTCCGCGGCCTTGGTGAAGAGGGTCTTCCCGGTGCCGTTGTTCATCACGAAGCCGCCCTTGGCGACGATCGTGGGCGCCTTGACCGTGGCGGCCTGTGCCGGAGCGGCGAACGCTCCGGCCGCCAGAACGGCTCCCGCGGTGACGACGACCGCGGATGCACGACGCATACCTGTAATGCCGGTTTTCAAATGAATACTCCAAACGCCCCTGCATTGCGGCCACATGCGTGTGCCGCTTGCTCATGAGACGCATGAGACGGCCGGATGGATGTGTGTGTTCAGCGGATATTTTCCTGGCCGGAGACGAGGAACCTGCGTACCCCCGCAGAGACGCCGTCGTCGCCGAGCAGGTCGTTGTGCTTGAGGCAGCCGGCGGGGGTGTTCGTGGCGCCGGTGAGCGGGACGCTGTCGCCGGGATCGATGAACTCATCGCAGTCGGACCAGAAGGTCGCGTACCGGACTTCGCCGGGCGTCTCGTCGCCCTCGGCCAGGCCGTTCTGGACGTAGGAGCCGGGCGTCATATCGCGGCAGGCCTGATCCCAGGCGGCGCATGCCCAGGCGAGCCGGGTGCCGTGGTTGGGGCCGCCCAGCGACACCCAGTGGTCGACGGTCGCGGTGCCGCCGCCGTTCTTGAGGTACCAGCGGGTCGGCAGGCTGCCGAAGGAGTGGGCCACGATGTCGACCCGCTGCGCCCCGGTCTTCTGCCGCACCTCGTCGACGTACGCCGCGAACCGGCCGGAGAGCGTCTCGTTCACCGAGGCGTGGGTGTCGTAGGACCAGGTGAACAGCTCGGCGTCGGTGTAGCCGTCGGCTTTGAAGTCGTCGGTCAGGCCGCCCCAGACGCCGGGGTCGGCGTTGTAGCCGTGCACGAAGATCACCGGAGTGTGGGGGGCGGCGGCGCGCGCGGCGGCCGGGGTGGCGACGGCCGGGCCGAGGGCCAGGGCGAGGGCGGCGAGCGCCAGGCGTGCCGTACGTGTCATGAGCGTCCCCCTGGTCATCGTGGCGCGGATGGGGTGACCGTAGCGGCTGGGTGTAACCGGGGGTAAGGGGTTGAGGCCTGTGAGTGTGGAGTGTGTGTCCGGGGCGGGCGGGTCGGCCGTAATGGACCGATTGATCCAATAGGTGTTAGCGTTCCGGTATGGCTCGGCCCAGGAAGTTCGACGAGGGGCGGGCGGTCGACGCCGCGATGGAAGCGTTCTGGGCCGCCGGCTATGAAGCGACGTCCACCCAGGATCTGTGCGAGGCCACCGGCCTGGGCCGCAGCAGTATCTACAACACCTTCAAGAGCAAGCACGACCTCTTCGAGCGGGCGCTGGCCCGCTATATGGAGTGCAAGAACGCCGAGTTGATCGAGCTGCTGGAGGGCGATCTGCCCGCGCGGCAGAAGGTCCGCGCTCTGCTCCAGCGGGTGATCGACGAAGAGTTCGTGGAGTATGCCGACGGCCGGGGCTGCCTGGTCGTCAACACCTGCGTCGAGGTGTCGGCCCATGACGAGCCGGTTGCGGCGGCGCTGGCACGGGATTACGGAATCCGGCTGGAGGCGCTCCGCGCGGTGATCGAGTCCGGGCAGCGGGACGGCGATATCGCCGTCGGCAAGGACGCCCGCACCCTCGCGCACCTCGTCATCACGTCCGTCGGCGGTCTGCGGGTCTCCGCGCGGGCCGGGGTGGACCGGGCGGCGCTGGAAGCGGTCGCGGACGCCGCCCTCGCCGCGTTCTGAGGGCGGCACCCCCGGCATTTCCTCACTTTCTCCTCATCACTCGATGGGATGGCGAGCGCTGAGTCGCGGCGCCCGGAGATGGCGGGCGCACCAGGCTGTCGCCATGTCGCTGCCACCCGTATGCCCCAACCCCTCATGCAATCCGCGTGTGTTGTGGAAGGACACCTCCGGCACGGGGCGGGGGCCTGAGCGCTGGAGGTGGACGTGCACGGTCTGCTGGAAGAGGTATGAACCCACCGATCGTGATCGTTGGACGTTCGCCTATGAGTCACCCGGACGTCCGGCGGCGCAGCCGGGCCGCTCGTAGACCGACCGACGTGCACCGCGAGGAGTGAGCCGCGCCAACGCGTCGGCGGGAAACACCCGTTGCCGCCAACAGGCGTGCGTTCAGGGCGTGTTGGCGTCCGGAGTCACCGCGACCCGCAAGCCCGGATGCAGGCCCCAGCGCGCCATCGCCCCCGCCTCCGCCTCCACGACGTGCCGCGCGCGCAGGAGGGGGAGTCCCATCCGTCCCGGGCGCATGGTGCGTACGGCGAGCACGGTGAAGTTCCGGCTCAAATAGGCCACATCGATGGCA
Source organism: Streptomyces sp. NPDC050636 (assembly GCF_040654775.1). Classification (NCBI taxonomy): domain Bacteria; kingdom Bacillati; phylum Actinomycetota; class Actinomycetes; order Kitasatosporales; family Streptomycetaceae; genus Streptomyces; species Streptomyces sp. NPDC050636. The sequence continues at coordinate 66,313 of NZ_JBFAIP010000009.1, read as the reverse complement.
AACCGCATCCGGAAGGTGTGTACGCCGCTCGCCGGGGTCAGCAGCAGCGCCCCCTCAATACCGTCGCGGCCCAGCAGGCCGCGGGTGCGCGCCCGGTATGACGCCGCGATCTCCACCGGAATCTCGACATCCGCGCCGTGCAGGATTCCCGGGCCGTTCTCCCAACGCGCCATGCGCAGCGTTCTATCAGCTTCCTCGCTCTAGGGTCGACACGTGTCACTGATGCTGATCGTTCTCGCCGCCGCCTACGGGGCCGCGGCCGGGCTGCTCATACCGCGGCCCGCCCACCGGATGGCCGTCGAGCCCGAGGAGGAGTGGCGCAGCGTCTGTCCCGGAGGGCACACGATCACTGGGGTGGCGCGGGGCTGGCTGGGACGCGGGCGCTGCCCGGACTGCGGGGCCTACGGCCCGCGCGCGCTGCCGGCGGCGACGGCCACCGCGCTGGTCTGCGCGACCCTGGCGGCGGCGACCGGGGCGCGGCCGGAGCTCGCCGCCTGGCTGGTGATGGCGCCGGTCGCGGTGCTGCTGGTGGCCGTCGACTGGCGGGTGAAGCGCCTCCCGGACGAGCTGACGCTGCCCCTCGCGGCCGTGGCGGCGGGCGCACTGGGTCTCGTCGGATGGCTTACGGGGGAGTCCGGAGCGTGGCGCCGGGCGCTGCTGGGCGGCCTGGTCCTCGGCGCCTTCTACCTGCTGCTGTTCGTCGTCAACCCGGCGGGGATCGGTCTGGGGGACGTCAAGCTGGCGGTCGGTCTCGGGGTCGCCCTTGGGTGGTACGGCTGGCGCACGGTCGTCGCGGGCGGCGCGGCGGGGGTGCTGATCGGCGCCCTGTACGGAGCCGGGCTGCTGCTCGTCCGGCGGGTACGGCGAGAAGACCGGAACACCGCCATGCCGCTCGGACCATTCATGATCATTGGGGCGTTCTGCGGGCTCCTCCTGGGCGCCGCGGCCTGACCCGCCCTGGGCCGACGTGATCCACAAGACCGCCCGCACGCTCCCGGAGCGGAGGCCGAGCCACGCCGTGTTCCCGACTGATGCACGCAGCACACCTCCGACGGGGTTATGGTGGAAACCCCCCCTCGGGCCGGTCCGTATCCCCCCCACGGACCGGCCCGTTTTTTGTACCGCCAGGTGAGACGTCTGCGGCCGGGGAGCCAGGGGGTGTCCCCCCGGAGATACCCCTAGCCCCGCCGGGCCCAGATGTTCACGCCCTCCGTCGACTTCGCGAACTCGTCGATCTCGGTCAGCTCGGTGTCCGTGATCTTGGGGGCGTCGAGGGCCGCGATATTGGCCTCCAGCTGGGCGACGCTGCTGGCGCCGATCAGGGCGGAGGTCATCCGCTCGTCGCGGAGGACCCAGCCCAGGGCCAGCTGCGCCAGCGACTGCCCGCGCCGGGCGGCGATCTCGTTGAGGCCGCGGAGCCGGCGCACCACCTCGTCCGACAGCAGGTTCGGGTCCAGCGACTTGCCCTGCGAGGCGCGCGAGCCCTCGGGAATGCCCTTCAGGTACCTGTCGGTCAGCAGCCCCTGCGCCAGCGGCGCGAAGGAGATGCAGCCCATGCCCTCCGTTTCGAGGGTGTCCAGCAGCCCGTCGTCCTCGGTCCAGCGGTTGATCATCGAGTACGAGGGCTGGTGGATCAGCGCCGGGACGCCCATCCCGCGCAGGATGCGGGCCGCCTCGCGGGTCTGCTCGGAGTTGTAGGACGAGACGCCGGCGTACAGCGCCTTGCCCTGCTGGACGGCGGACGCCAGCGCGCCCATCGTCTCTTCGAGAGGGGTGTCCGGGTCGAATCGGTGTGAGTAGAAAATATCGACGTAATCGACGCCCATCCGCTTCAGCGACGCATTCAGTGACGAGAGCAGATATTTCCGTGAACCCCATTCGCCGTAGGGGCCGGGGTGCATCAGATATCCGGCCTTCGTCGAGAGAATGATCTCGTCGCGGTAGGGGCGGAAGTCCTGCGCGAAGATCTTTCCGAAGTTCAGCTCGGCGGACCCGGGCGGCGGACCGTAGTTGTTCGCCAGGTCGAAGTGGGTGACGCCCAGGTCGAAGGCCCGGCGGAGAATGGCCCGCTGGGAGGCCAGGGTGCGGTCGTCCCCGAAGTTGTGCCACAGGCCCAGGGAGATGGCGGGGAGTTTCAGACCGCTGCGGCCGGTGCGCCGGTACTCCATGGAGTCATAGCGCGAATCCGCGGCGCGGTAGTCAGATGTACCAGTCATGCTCATCTCCCTATCACGTACCTGTGACACTCCTGATTGGGCTGTTGATACACCCGAGAAGTAAAGTTGCCGACTTGAGGCGACGGGGCTGACCGCCATCAGGCACGGAGGGGCTGGACCACACATGCTGCGATCTTCCGGGGTGCGCATCCCGTATCCGCCCGCACTGCGCAATCTGGCCTACCGGCTGTATGCGCGCCGGGTGGAGGGCCGCCTGGATCACACCCAGGTGCCCAAGCACATCGGCGTGATCCTGGACGGCAACCGGCGTTGGGCGCGGGCCGACGGGCGGACGACCGAGCAGGGCCACCAGGCCGGTGCGGACAAGATCACCGAGCTGCTGGGCTGGTGCGGCGAGACCGACGTCGAGGTCGTCACGCTCTGGCTGCTGTCGACGGATAACCTCGACCGGCCCGAGGGCGAGCTGACCCCGCTGCTGGGCATCATCGAGAACACCGTGCGCGGTCTGGCGGCCGACGGCCGCTGGCGGGTGCACCACGTCGGCAACCGCGACCTGCTGCCCACCCACACGCAGCAGGTCCTGAAGGAAGCCGAGCAGGACACCGTCGACAACACCGGCATCCTGGTGAACGTCGCCGTCGGCTACGGCGGCCGGCAGGAGATCGCGGACGCGGTGCGCTCGCTGCTGCTGGAGCACGCCGAGCGCGGCACCTCCTTCGAGGAGCTCGCCGAGATCGTCGACGTCGAGCACATCTCCGAGCACCTCTACACGCGCGGCCAGCCCGACCCCGACCTGGTGATCCGTACGAGCGGCGAGCAGCGGCTCTCGGGCTTCATGCTCTGGCAGAGCGCCCACTCGGAGTACTACTTCTGCGAGGTCTTCTGGCCGGCCTTCCGCAAGGTCGACTTCCTGCGAGCGCTCCGTGACTATGCGGCGCGGCATCGGCGGTACGGCGGCTGACGCGGCGGGGCGGGTGTCCGGGCCGGGGGTCCGGGGGTCGTCCCCCGGGTGAGGGCGGTCTGCGAGCGCTCCGTGACTACGCGGCGCGGCATCGGCGGTACGGCGGCTGACGCGGCGGGGGCCACGGGGCCGCGCTATTTGGCCTGACGCACCATCACCTTTGGCCGGTTCGGCCCGTGGCGATCACGTGTAACCCAAGGTTCACCGGGCGTGCGTCATATGCCGTGGCATGGGTGCGGGGGTTCGAGGGAATATCCCTTCCAGGTCGGCGTCCGGAATCAGACATCGGGCGCCGTATCTCAGCGGACGGCATCGGGCCGTCCGCCCGGGAGGCCCTTTGCACATCACGGACGACCGTGCGTACCGCACGGAGGACGCGGAGGGCCGGCGTTCGGCCCGCGCATCGTGGCCAGAACCCGGTCCGGTCTCTCTATGGCCGGGGGTCCCGGGACCGGCGGCGGAAGCCGCGGATGTCACGGTCCCCGGGAGAACACCGCCCCGCGACGCCGTCGCACCCCGACCTCATCAGAGGGGGTTCGTCCACCCGTGGTGAACAGCAACAAGCGCCGTGAGAACGGCCGGCGCACCTATGTCCTTGACACCAGCGTCCTGCTGGCGGATCCAGGCGCCATGGCCCGTTTCGACGAGCACGAAGTCGTGCTGCCGGTCGTCGTGGTCACGGAGCTGGAGGCCAAGCGGCATCATCCGGAGCTCGGCTACTTCGCCCGGCAGGCGCTGCGCCTGCTGGACGAGTACCGCGTGCAGAACGGGAGGCTGGACGCGCCCATCCCCATCGGGGGGCTCGGCGGGACACTCAGGGTCGAACTGAACCACTCCGACCCGGGGATCCTGCCGGCCGGCTTCCGGCTCGGTGACAACGACTCGCGGATTCTCGCGGTGGCGCGCAATCTGCAGGCCGAGGGGTATGACGTCACGGTCGTCTCCAAGGACCTGCCGCTGCGCATCAAGGCGTCCTCGGTCGGCTTGCTGGCCGAGGAGTACCGGGCCGAGCTGGCGATCACCGACTCCGGCTGGACGGGGATGGCGGAGCTGACCGTCACCCCGGAAGAGGTGGACGATCTGTTCGCCGCCGAGACCGTGCACGTACCGGACGCCGCCGAACTTCCGGTACATACCGGACTGGTGCTCCAGTCGGAGCGCGGCAAGGCGCTGGGCCGGGTCACCGCCGAGGGCGCGGTCCGGCTGGTGCGAGGCGACCGGGAGGCGTTCGGGATCCACGGCCGCAGCGCGGAGCAGCGGATCGCGCTGGATCTGCTGCTGGACCCCGACGTCGGGATCGTCTCGATGGGCGGCCGGGCCGGCACGGGCAAGTCGGCGCTGGCGCTGTGTGCGGGCCTGGAGGCGGTGCTGGAGCGTCAGCAGCACCGCAAGGTGATGGTCTTCCGGCCGCTGTACGCCGTCGGCGGGCAGGAGCTGGGCTATCTGCCGGGCAGCGAGTCGGAGAAGATGAGCCCCTGGGCGCAGGCCGTCTTCGACACCCTGTCCGCGGTGACCACCAAGGACGTCATCGAAGAGGTGGTGGAGCGCGGCATGCTGGAGGTGCTGCCGCTCACGCATATCCGCGGCCGGTCGCTGCATGACGCGTTCGTCATCGTCGATGAGGCCCAGTCGCTGGAACGGAACGTCCTTTTGACGGTTCTGTCCCGTATTGGCGCCAACTCCCGGGTGGTGCTGACGCATGACGTCGCGCAGCGCGACAACCTCCGGGTCGGGCGGTACGACGGCGTGGTCGCGGTCGTCGAGAAGCTCAAGGGGCATCCGCTGTTCGCGCATGTCACGCTCAACCGCTCGGAGCGGTCGCCGATCGCGGCGCTGGTGACCGAAATGCTGGAGGACGGCAGGATCTGACCCGTTGTGAACCCCGCGCCGCCCGGAAAGCGAAGGAGCTTAGCTGGGCGGCGCTGGTGTGCGCGGGGATATCCGAAAATCCCGAGGCGCAAACAAGGTGTGAGCTTTCACACGCAACGGAGAATTGATTCCCGGCCTCTCGTTCGGGCAGAGTCTGGGTCCTGTCAGGCCCCGCATACGGCACCAACACCCTTAGGGGTGCTCCCGGACAACATCCGGGGGCGTTGGAACACCCGAACTTCATAGCGAGTCGCCGTATGCCGCCCGAGCACCACGCGGACCCCCGAGGGGGACGTACCGGGCCAGTGCCTCCCGTGACCAGCCGGTCCCTACCGCTCAACAGGGCCCGGAACAAGGGGAGACCAGCGCCAGGGGCACGATTGCGTCCGCGAGGTCACCTATGCGGGCGATGCTGGAAGGAAAACGTGTGAGCCGGATTTCGGTCCGGGGATTCGCCGTGGCCTCCGCCACCGCGGTCACCACCGTCGGCGCCGTTGTCGGCGTCGCATCGGGCAGCCAGGTATCGGGCGACAGCACCGAGGCCGCAGCCGCCGGCGCGACGATCGCTGACATCCCCGCGGGCCAGCAGGCCCAGGTGCAGACGGCGTCCCTGACGCAGCAGGCGGACGAGCAGTCGACCGCCGCCGACGCCGCGGCCCTCAAGTCCGCGCAGGAGTCGGCACGCAAGGCCGCCGCACAGACCGCGCAGGACAAGAAGGACGCGGCGGACGAGGCGAAGGCGAAGAAGGACGCCGAGGCGCGCGAGGAGAAGGCGCTGGCCGCGTCCCGCTCCGCCGAGCGCGACGCCGACGACTTCGAGGTCAAGGGCTCCTACACCATCGCCGAGACGCAGGCCATGGCCCGCCAGATGGTGGCGGGCGACCAGTTCCAGTGCTTCAGCAACATAGTGGACCACGAGTCGAGCTGGAATTACCGGGCCACCAACGCGTCCTCCGGCGCGTACGGACTCGTCCAGGCGCTGCCCGGCTCCAAGATGGCCTCGGCCGGCTCCGACTGGCAGACCAACCCGGCCACGCAGATCAAGTGGGGCCTGAACTACATGAACGAGCGCTACGGCAGCCCGTGTGGCGCTTGGTCGTTCTGGCAGGCCAACAACTGGTACTAGGTCCAGCGGCCAGCACCGCGGATTTTCCGAAACCCCCGACCGCGCCAGGGTCGGGGGTTTCGCATATCCGGCACAGGTAACGTCGTGTCGTCAGTTGCGGTGTGCGGGAGGGGAAGAGGAAGAGAAATGTCCAGATTGCCGCAGTGGGTCGGTGGCGTTGGCGCCGGTCTGACGCGGCTCTCGCAGCGGCTGGAGGATCAGCGCCGCCGTGCGGAAGCCGCGTTGGGGGAGGCCGGAGACCCGGAAGAGCTGAGGCGTGCCGGGACCTCGGGCGCGCCGTACGGCTCCCGGACGGCGTCCGGCGCGGCGTCGGCCGATGGTCCGGCCGGAGCAGCCACCCTCACCCGGAAGCAGGTTCCGGACGCCGTGGACGGCGTGCCGCGCGCGGGTACGGAGGACGAGGTCCCCCGCCCGCCGGATTCGGTGCCCGCGCCGCCGGCGTACGCGCCGGCCGTCGCGGCCCGCCCGGACCCCGTCGACGCGGTGCCGTGGGGCGTACGGGTCGCCGCCGAGGTCGGCTGGCGGCTGCTGGTGCTGGCCGGGACGCTGTGGGTGCTGGCGCGGGTCATCACCACCATCGAGCTGGTGGTGCTCGCCTTCATCGCGGCGATGCTGATCACCGCGCTGCTGCAGCCCACCGTGGCATGGCTGCGCAATCGCGGGCTGGCGCGCGGGCTGGCGACCGCGCTGACCTTCATCGGCGGGTTCGTCATCATGGGCCTGGTCGGCTGGTTTGTGGTGTGGCAGGTCCAGGACAACATCGACTCGGTCTCCAGCCGTATCCAGGAGGGCATCACCGAGCTCAAGGGCTGGCTGCTGAAGAGCCCGTTCCATGTGACCGAGAGTCAGATCAACCACATCGCCAAGAACCTGCAGGACGCGATCGGCGCCAACACCGAGGCGATCACCTCGGCCGGCCTGGAGGGCGTCACCGTCATCCTTGAGGTGCTCACCGGCATCCTGCTGGCGATGTTCACCACGCTGTTCCTGCTCTACGACGGCCGCCGCATCTGGACCTGGGTGCTCAAGCTGGTGCCGGGCGCGGCCCGCGAGGGTGTGGCGGGCGCCGGGCCGCGGGCCTGGCGGACGCTGACCGCCTATGTGCGCGGCACGGTCATCGTCGCCCTGATCGACGCCATCTTCATCGGCATCGGGCTCTGGTTCCTCGACGTGCCGCTGGCCGTCCCGCTGGCCGTCTTCATCTTCCTGTTCGCCTTCATCCCGCTGGTGGGCGCGGTGGTCTCGGGCGCACTGGCGTGTGTGGTCTCGCTGGTCACCCAGGGCGTCTTCACGGCCCTGATGGTGCTGGCGATCGTGCTGGCCGTGCAGCAGATCGAGGGCCACATCCTGCAGCCGTTCATCCTGGGCCGCGCGGTCCGCGTCCACCCGCTCGCAGTGATCCTGTCGGTCGCCGCGGGCGGGCTGATCGCGGGCATCGGCGGTGCGGTCGTCGCGGTCCCGCTGGTGGCCGTCACCAACACCGTCGTCGGCTATCTGCGCTCGTACTCCAGGGAGCAGGCGCTGCGGATGGCACCGGAGCCGCGCGGCGCCACGGCGATCGGGGTGGCGCCGACGCGGCCCCGGAAGCGGACCGAACGACCTGAGGAATAGGGGAGTAGGGCCCGTGCTGCCCGCGCCGCCTCCCTGACTCCCTCACGCGCAGAACGCGCAGAACGCGCAGAACGCACAGAACGCACAGAACCCCGCAGACGAAGCGTCTGCGGGGTTCTGCGTGTGCTGCTGAGCTGCCGATGGCCCGGCTGCTCGATGACGCGGCTGTTCGACTACTCGGCGAGCGCGGCCTCGGCGTCGAGAGTGGCGCCGACGGCCTGCAGGACGGCCGCGATCTTGATGGCCTCCTGGATCGTCTCGCGGTCCACACCGGCCTTGCGGAGCACCTGCTCGTGCGAGTCCAGGCACATACCGCAGCCGTTGATGGCCGAGACGGCCAGCGACCACAGCTCGAAGTCGACCTTGTCCACACCCGGGTTGCCGATGACGTTCATCCGCAGACCGGCGCGCAGGGTGCCGTACTCCGGGTCCGACAGCAGGTGCCGGGTCCGGTAGAACACGTTGTTCATCGCCATGATGGCGGCGGCGGACTTGGCGGCGGTGTACGCCTCGGCGGAGAGGTTGGCCTTGGCCTCCGGCTCCAGCTCGCGCAGCACCTTCGGCGAACGCGAGGCGATCGCGCAGGCCAGGACGGTGCCCCACAGCTGCTGCTGCGGCAGCTCGCTGTTGCCGATGACCGAACCGAGGTTCAGCTTCAGGTCCTTGGCGTAGTCCGGGACGGCGGACTTCAGTTCATTGAGAGCCATGTCGGATCAGCTCACTCGCCCGAGAGGAGCGAGACCGGGTCGAGGGTCTCGTCGCCCTTGGACCAGTTGCAGGGGCACAGCTCGTCGGTCTGCAGGGCGTCCAGAACCCGCAGGACCTCCTTGGGGTTACGGCCGACGGAGCCGGCGGTCACCATGGTGAACTGGATCTCGTTGTTCTGGTCGACGATGAAGACGGCGCGCTGCGCGAAGCCGTCCTCGCCCTCGATGCCCAGGTCGCGCATGAGCTCGTGCCGGGAGTCGGCGAGCATCGGGAAGGGCAGGTCGGTCAGGTCCGGGTGGTCCTTGCGCCAGGCGTGGTGCACGAACTCGGAGTCACCGGAGAAACCGAGGATCTGCGCGTCGCGGTCGGCGAACTCCTCGTTCAGCTTGCCGAAGGCGGCGATCTCGGTCGGGCACACGAAGGTGAAGTCCTTGGGCCACGCGAAGACGATCTTCCACTTGCCCTCGTAGGTCTTGTGGTTGATCTGCTCGAATTCCTTGCCGGACTCAAGCGAGACGCAGGCGGTCAGATCGAACTCGGGGAACTTATCACCGACAGTGAGCACGCGCTCTCCTTGCAGAGGGAGGAAAACCCAGCACGAATTACCTTTTTGGGGATTCGGGGGTCTTCCGTGGGGCTTGGACGGGTCACACAGTGCCACAGCAGGCATTGATCAGGGAAATAGCTAGACTGGTTGATGTTGATCGGAGGTGGTTATCAGTGGCTTCCCCTGCAAGCCCCGGCGGCCGGGCCCGCCAGCCCAGCCTGGCCCAGCTGCGGGCATTCGCCGCAGTGGCCGAGTATCTGCATTTCCGCGAGGCGGCGGCTGAGATCGGCATGAGCCAGCCCGCGCTGTCCGGCGCCGTCTCCGCGCTGGAGGAAACGCTCGGGGTGCAGCTCCTGGAGCGTACGACGCGCAAGGTACTGCTCTCTCCGGCGGGGGAGCGGGTGGCCGCCCGCGCGCGGGTGGTCCTGGACGCGGTCGGGGACCTGATGGAGGAGGCGGAGGCGGCCCGCGCCCCGTTCACGGGTGTGCTGCGGCTCGGCGTCATCCCGACCGTCGCGCCGTATCTGCTGCCGGCCGTGCTGCGGCTGGTGCACCGGTCGTATCCGGATCTGGACCTCCAGGTGCACGAGGAGCAGACGGCGTCGCTGCTGGACGGCCTGGCCCACGGCCGCCTCGACCTGCTGCTCCTGGCCGTCCCCCTCGGCGTCCCCCAGGTCACCGAACTCCCGCTCTTCGACGAGGACTTCGTGCTGGTCGCGCCCAAGGAGCACTGGCTGGGCGGACGTGGCGACATCCCGCGCCAGGCGCTCAAGGAGCTGGATCTGCTGCTCCTCGACCAGGGTCACTGCCTGCGCGATCAGGCGCTGGACATCTGCCGCGAGGCGGGACGCGAGGAGGGGGCCCCGGTGACGACGAGCGCGGCCGGGCTGTCGACGCTGGTGCAGCTGGTGGCCGGCGGTCTGGGCGTGACGCTGCTGCCGCGTACGGCGCTGCGGGTGGAGACGGCGCGCAACGACCTGCTGACGACCGGGTACTTCGCGGATCCGGCCCCGTCGCGGCGGATCGCTCTGGCGATGCGCAGCGGGACGGCGCGCCAGCGGGAGTTCGAGGAGTTCGCGGGGGCGTTGCGGGAGGCTATGAGGTTGTTGCCGGTGCGGGTGGTGGAGGGGTGAGGGTCAGGGGCGGGCCGCGTCGAGGATCGCCTCGACGTCGAGGGTCACCTCTGCGCCGATGGACTCGGGCAGGGAGATCCGCTCGCCGGAGGCGTGCACACGGTGGTCACGATATGTGTCGCCGGATGGATCGGTGAGGACGTGGATGCGGTCGTCCCAGCGGTTGACGATCACGTACACCGGGATCTTGGCGAGTGCGTAGGCGGCCACCTTTGACCGCAGCTCGTTGCCGTAATTGTTCGCGGTCACCTCCAGGACCAGGCGGAAGATCGCCGGGTCGTAGCAGTTGAACTCGATCATGCGGTCGTCGAAGGGCTCGACGAGGGAGAGATCGGGGATGGCGAAGTCGGATGGGCCTCCGGGCAGCCAGACGGCGATCTTCTGGAGGACTTCCGACGTATCGTTGTGCAGGCCCGCGGCCATGAAGCGAAGCAGCAGATCGGTCAGTACTGCTTGATGAGGCCCGTCCGGGAGCGGAGTCACGCAGATCTCTCCCCCGATCACCTCGAACCGGGCGCCGGGCACCCGCTCCATGAGCCAGTCGACCTGGTCGAGCAGAGTCGGCTTGCGGGCGGGCATGCGGGGCCTCCTGATGTCGACGTCAGCGCATCGTCACCGCATGGAACGCCCGCCTGCTCCGTGTACGGCCGAGTTCACCCATCCGTGCATCACTCCGTACGAAGCCCCTCCGGCCGCATCAGCCGCCACAGCAGCGGCAGGCTCAGCGCCGTCACGCCCAGGATGACCCCGGCCGCCGTGCCCGTGAGGGTCAGGATGGCGGGCCAGTCCGGCTGGAGCAGGCTGTCGACCATGTGCAGGAGGAGGGTGCCGAGGCCCAGGCCGCAGGCGACGGCGAGGGCCAGGCCGAGGATCACCGGGATGGCCGTCTGCCAGAGGACGGAGAGGCCGAGGACGGCGCGGGGGGTGCCCAGGGCGTCCAGGGCGGACAACAGGCGGGCGCGTTCGCGGAGTTGTTCCAGGGTGGTGATCAGCAGGCCGGCGCCGATCAGCAGCAGGACGGCGACGGCGCCGGCGGTCAGGGCGCCGCGGGTGGTGGTGAGGGCGTCGGAGGTGTCGGTCTCGTCGAAGGCCGTCAGTTCGGCCCGCAGATCGGCCTGGGCGGCGATGTTGCGGACGTTTTCGAGGGTGTCGGGGCGGTCCGGGTCGAGCCGCAGCATGGCCCTGACGGCGGACTGGTGGAATCGGCCGGGGTCCAGCGCTTTGGGGGTGGCGAGCAGGCCGACCGGTTCGAGGCCCGGCGGGATGTCGCGGCCCGGGTCGGTGTGGCGGGCGGTGGCCGGCACCGTCCATGTGGCGGGCGCCCGGCCCGCCTCCTCGCTGCCGGTCGGGTCGAGGACCAGCCGCTCACCGCGGTGCGGTAGCGGGAGGATGTCGCTGGGGTCCTCGGAGAGGAAGACGTCGCCGTCGGAGCAGGAGGTGATGCGGGCCAGGTGGCGCAGGGTGCCGCAGTCGGCGACGGTCACCGGGTAGGACTCGGGGGCGTCGTCCGCGCTTGCTGTGCCCCGTTCCAGTGCCCGCTGGTGCGCGGCCGAGTCCGCGTAGCCGGAGATCATGACGTGTGAGGTGCGGACGCCCTCGGCCGTGTCGAGGCGGGCGTGCAACCGCTGGGCGTGGTCGGCGGGTGCCGTGACCGCCCACGCTTCGGCCATGGCCCACGGGGTGGTGCCACGGGGCGTGCCGGTGAGCCCGTCCTCCGCACCGGTCAGCAGCGCCTGTACGGCGATGGCGCCGGCCACCGCCACCGTGATCCCGCTGATCGACCGGCTGGCCGTACCGCTCGTCAACTGCAGCCGCCGTACCGCCAGATGCCAGGCCTGGCCGCCGCGTCGGCCGAGGACGCCGCGGCCCAGCCACCCCACCACGGCGTCCAGCAGCCAGGGCAGAAACACCGCGACGCCCAGAAGGAGAAGTGAAGTGCCCACGAGCACTTGGGCGCTGGCGGTGTCACCGCTCTGCATCCCGCCGATCGCCTGCGGCAGCAGCAGTGCCACCCCGACGGCCGGCAGCAGCGGCCGCCACCACAGCCGGCGGCGGAGCGTGGGTGCCTTACGGGTCACGCCCAGCGGTTCGACGGTGACCCGCCGCATGGTGAACAGCGCGACACCGACCGCGCCGACCGGGACGGCCAGCGCGATGACGGCGGCCAGAAGGGGGTCCGGTACGACGTCGGACGGGAAGGCGCCGAGGCCGAACACGGTGAAGGAGGAGAGTGGGATCCGGCCGGCGAGGAAGATCGCGGCGCCGGTGAGCAGGCCGAGCAGCGAGCCGGCCAGCGCCTCGCCGGCGGCGATCCGGCGGGTGGTGCCCCGGTCGGCGCCGATCAGCCGCAGTGCGGCCAGCCGCCGGTCGCGGCGCTCCCCGCCGAGCCGTACCGCCGTTGCGACGAAGACGGTGACCGGCACGAGCAGCGCGACACAGCCCACGATGATCGCCAGCACCACTACGGGTTCGGGCTTCACCGGGAAGCTGGGGGCGCCGAACTCGGTGATCCGGTCGATGTCGCCGCCGGGCTGCCGTAGGGCGTCGCTGCCCTGGTAGTAGAGGAGTTCGTCGGGGTTGATCAGCCCCGCGTCACCGATCCGGGCGGTGATCCGCAGCTGCGGGAAGCGTTCCTTGAGGAGCGCGCCGTCGGGGGAGGCCAACAGATCGGCGAGGGCGGGCGAGACGGCCAGCTCGCCGGGGGCGGGCAACCGGGACAGCCCCGGCGGGACGGGGGCGTGCGGCCCCTCCGCCCGCACCACCAGGCCGTGCACCGCCATATCGCGGTACCCGCTGTCCACCGGGGCGATCAGCAGGCTGCGGTCTGTCGGCCCGGAGCCCTCCGGGCCGACAGACACCGTGGTGCGTGCGTCGCTGCGGCTCTTGGAAGCGGTCAGCGCGATCGGGACGGCGGCCGCGAGCAGCAGTACGGCGACGCCCAGGCCGACACCGAGCGCGGTCAGGGCGGTACGTATCCAGCCGTGGCGGCCGCCGGTGACGGCGAACCGCGCGCCCATGACGAGGTCGCGGGAAAAGCGGACGGCGGGGCGTCCCCGAGGGTCGGACATCGGTGCGCTCACTCCGTCACTCCGTCACTCCGTCTCCGCCGCTCCGTCCCCGTCATTTCGCCCCCGTCACTCCGTCCGCAGGCCGTCGGGCCGCATCATGCGCCACAGCGGGGGCAGGCTCAGCGCCGTGACGAAAAGGATCACTCCGGCGCCGATGCCGGTCATTCCCGCCACCACCGGCCAGTCCACCGTAACCGCGGTGTCGATCATGGTCAGCAGCAGCGATCCCAGCCCGAGCCCGCAGCCCAGCGCGAGGCCCAGGCCGAGGACGACCGGGACGGTGGTCTGCCACAGGACCGACCAGCCGAGCGTGGCGCGGCGGGTGCCGTAGGCGTCGAGGGTGGACAGCAGCCGGCGGCGCTCGTGGAGCTGCTCGACGGTGGAGATGATCAGGCCGGCGCCGATCAGCAGCAGGGTGATGACGGCGCCGGCGAACAGGCCGTCGCGGACGCTGCCGAGCTGCTCGTCATGCGGATTGTCGACGACGGAGAACTCGTTCATCGTCGGGTTGATGTGGGCCGCGGTGTTGCGGATGTGCTCCACCGCGTCCGGAGTACCGCGGTCGAAGTCGACCTGGAGCTCCATGTCCGGGTCCTTGAGGCGGGTGATGTCGAGCGCCGACGGTGTGACCAGGAGGTCGTACGAGAAGCGGCCGGGGCCGACGCCGGGGGAGAGCAGCCGGGTGGCGCGGGCCGTCTCGGGGACCTTCCACGGGCGGGGAGTCAGCCGGTCGTCCGGGCCGAGCGGGGGGTTGAGATCGATGGTCGCGCCGGGCCTGACGGGGGAGTCGACGTCCCGGGCGTCGGTGACGAAGACATCGCCGTCCCGGCAGGACGGCACCCGGGCCAGTATGCGCAGCTCGGCGCAGCTGCCGACGGCGACCGTCGCATGGGTGTCGTCGGCAGGGGCGCGGCCCGGCGCCGGCAGCCGGCCGACGTTCGCGTCGATCGTGCCGCGGGCCGACGTCACGCCGGGGGTGGCGCGCAGCGCGGTGAGCGCCCGCTGGGCCTGCGGCCAGCCGTCGGCGCCGCCCCACAGGCCGATCCGCGGGAGCTTGCCGGACTCCGCGTACGCCTGCGCATAGCCGGTCTGCATCCCGGTCAGCAGCATATGGATCGCGATGGCGCCGGCCACCGCGACGGTGATGCCGCTGACCGCGCGGGTGGCCGAGCCGCTGCTCAACTGGAGGCGGCGGATGGCCAGTTGCCAGGGCACCGGGCCGCCGTGCAGCCGCCGTACCACCGCGTCGACCAGCCAGGGCAGCAGCGCCGTGACGCCGAAGAGCAGCAGCATCGAGCCGGCCGCGAGCCGGATGGTGTTCGGCGCGGTGTCGGTCCACGGCTGCTCCCAGGCCAGCGGAAGCAGCAGCAGGGCCCCCACGGCGGGCAGCGCCACGCGCCACCACAGGCGACGGCGGACGGCCGGCCGGTTGCGGACGATGCCCAGCGGCTCGATCGTCACACCGCGCTGTGCGAACAGCGTGACCAGCACCGCCGCCGTCGGGACGAGGACGGCGACCAGCGCCGCGGCGAGCGGCCCCGGGGCCACGTCTGACGGGAAGACGTTCACATCCCACAGGGTGATCACCGACGCGAACTGCCGCCCGCCCAGGAACAGCGCGGCGCCCCCGGCCAGCCCCAGCAGCGAGCCGAACAGCGCCTCGCCGGCGGCGATCCGCCGCGTCGTCCGGATGTCGGAGCCCACCAGCCGCAGCGCGGCGAGACGGCGCTCGCGGCGCTCGTTGCCGAAGCGTACGGACGTGCCGATGAAGACCATCACCGGCATCATCAGCGCCACACACGTCATGATCACGAGGAGCACGGCGGGCGCCCGCATGGGCTGCGGATCCCAGCTCTTGCCGAAGTGGTCGATGCGGTAGCCGTTGGGTGCGCGCAGGGTGGCGCTCTGTGCGAAGTAGGTGAGTTCCTGCGGGCCGAGCAGTCCGTCGTCGCCGATGACGCCGGCCACCGGGTAGTCCAGCCGGTCGCGCAGCAGCGCGCCGTCGGGGGAGTCCAGCAGCTCCTTGAGGGCGGGCGAGACCAGCATCCGGCCGGGGCCGGGGAGCCGGCGGATACCGGGCGGTATGGGCGGATGCGCGCCGTCCGGGCGCACCAGGCGGCCGCGGATCTGCGCACCGCGGTAGACGGTGTCCACCGACGTGTAGAGCAGGGTGTCGTCGGCGGGCTTCGGGTCGTGCTGCTGGCCGAGGTTCTCGCGCGCCTTCTCCCGGCCGTGCCAGGAGTCCATCAGGGACGGTACGGACGCCCCGAGGAGCAGGACCGCCACGCCCAGGGTGACGCCCGCCGCCGTCAGGGCGGTACGGATCCAGCCCTCGCGGCCGCCGCCGGCCGCGAACCGCATGCCCATGGTGAGGTCGCGTGCCCAGGTGGCCGGTCCGGTGCGCGGGACGGCGGGCGGGTCGTGGGGCGCGGGCGCGGTGGAGCCGTCCGTGACGCCGCCCGTGCCGCCGCGCCCGCCGCCGCCGGCGGGCGAGCGGAACCGGCTCATTTCAAGCCCGCCAGCATGTCCTTCACTTTGCCGTCGCGGACGACGATCTCGCGGTCGGAGTAGGCGGCGACCCGGGATTCATGGGTGACCAGGACGACGGCGGCGTTGGTGTCCCGGGCCGCGTCGGTCAGCAGGGTCAGCACCCGCTCGCCGTTGAGGGAGTCCAGGGCGCCGGTCGGCTCGTCCGCGAAGACCACCCGCGGCCGGGTGGCCAGGGCGCGGGCGACCGCGATCCGCTGGCCCTGGCCGCCGGAGATCTCGCCGGGCCGCTGCCCGCCGACGGTGTCGACCTCCAGCCGCTCCATCCACTCGCGGGCCTGCCGCTCGGCCTCCTTGCGCTTGGTGCCGTTCAGCCGCAGCGGCAGCGCGACGTTCTCCAGGCACGTCAGCTCCGGGACGAGCTGGCCGAACTGGAAGACGAAGCCGAAGTCGGTACGGCGCAGGGCGCTGCGCTGGGCGTCGTTCAGCTCGGTGAGGCGGTGCGGGCCGTAGCGGACGCTGCCGGTGTCCGGCCGGATGATCCCGGCGAGGCAGTGCAGCAGTGTGGACTTGCCGGAGCCGGAGGGGCCCATGACGGCGACGACCTCACCGGGGTGGATGGAGAAGTCCGCGCCGTCCAGCGCCGGCGTCACCCCGTACGTCTTGTGCAGCCCCTCGGCCGACAGCAGGGATCCCTCCGGCGTCATGCGCGGACCGTTTCTGCCAGCCGGTCCAGCCGTGCGGCGGTCAGCTCCAGCCAGCGCAGATCGGCTTCGAGGTGGAACAGCGCATGGTCGCAGATCAGCTGGTCGGCGAGGTCGCCGCCGCGCTTGCGCTCGGTCAGGCCGCGCATCAGCCGCAGATGCTCGGTGCGCTGGGTGTCCAGCAGCTCGGCGGCGTTGCGGTCGGTCAGCAGCGCGAGGACGACCTTGGTGTAGAGCGTCGACTGGAGGTAGGGCTCGGGCTTCTCGGGCCGGGCGAGCCACTGGGCGACATCGGTGATACCGGCGTCGGTGATCGCGTACCGCTTGCGTTCCGGGCCCGCGCCGGCCTCCACGGCGTCCACCTCGACCAGGCCGTTCTTCAGCAGCCGGGACATGGTGGAGTAGACCTGCCCGTAGTGCAGCGGGCGGTCGTGGCCGAAGTGTTCGTCGAAGGCCCGCTTGAGGTCGTAGCCATGGCGGGGGCCGGACTCCAGGAGGCCCAGCAGCGTATGACCGATTGACATGCCGACCACCTTACGTCGTGGGTGTATCGCTGGTGTATACGCATGCTGTATAGCGCGCAAGGAGGCGCCCCCCGGCGCCCGGTGGTGCGGGCCCCGGGAGGCGCGATGACCGCTCCGCGGTGATCACTCCGTACGCAGTCCGTCCGGCCGCATCATCCGCCACAGCGGCGGCAGGCTGAGGAGCGTGACGAGCAGCACCAGCGCCGCGCCGGTCGCGGGCAGCGGCCAGACCACCGACCAGTCGAGGCTGCTCTTGCCGGCCATGTTCAGCAGCGCGAGGCCGAGCCCCAGGCCGCCCGCGACGGCGAGGGCCAGCCCCAGCGCCACCGGGACGGCGGTCTGCCACAGCACGGACCAGCCGAGCGTGCCGCGCCGGGTCCCGAACGCCACCAGGACCGACAGCAGCCGCCGCCGCTCGCGCAGCTGCTCCAGCATGGAGACGAGCATGCTGGCGGCGATCAGCGCCAGGGTTGCCGTGGAGGCGACCAGCAGGCCGGTGCGCACGCTGGTGAACTGCTTGTCGCGCTCGATGTTCTGCAGCGTGAAGACACGCATCTGCGGATCGATGCGGGCCGCGGTGTTACGGACGTACTCCTGGGCGTCCGGCAGCTTCGGATCGATCTTGATCATGGCCTGTGCCTGGGGATCGTCCAGGGTCGCGGTGTCCAGGGCGCCGGGAGTGGCGAAGATGCCGAAGGCCATCCGGCCCGACGGGTCCTTGCGGGAGGCGACCGTACGGGCCGGCTTCGGGATGGTCCACAGCCGCGGCTCACCCTGCGGCCTGCCGGTCACCACGTCCCGGTTGAGGAGCACCCGGGCACCGGGCCGGGCGGTCTCGAAGAGGTAGCTGTCCTCGACCATGCCGTTGCTGTCCTTGACGATGAAGACATCGCCGTCCTTGCAGGAGCCGGTGTGCGCCAGCTCGCTCAGGGAGGGGCAGTCGCCGACGGTGACCTCGGTGCTCGGGACGAAGTCCTCGCCCTTGCGCTGCGGTCCGGGCCGGGAGGCGCTGCTGTGGACGGCCGCGATGATGCCGCGTACGCCCTCCGTCGCGCGGAACTCCCCGATCATCTTCCGGGTCGTCCCGATGTCCTTCGAGGGCAGTGCGATATCCATCTGCGCCCGGCCGGAGTCCTGGCCCGTGGTCGTCATGAAGTCGGTCTGGATCGCGGAGAAGAACAGCTGGAGCGCGATGGCCCCGGCGACCGCGACGGTGATGCCGCTGACCGCGCGGGCGGCCGCGCCGCTGCTCGACTGGAGGCGGCGGGTGGCCAGTTGCCAGGGCACCGGCCCGCCCCGGAAGCGTGCCACGACCGCCTCGACCAGCCACGGCAGCAGCAGGGTGATGCCGAGGAGGACCAGCACCGCGCCGCCCGCGATCACATACGGGTTGACCACGGCGTCGCCGGCGTCGACACGGCCGTTGAAGAACAGCGTCGCCAGGCCCGCGACGGGCAGCGGCAGCCGCCACCACAGCCGTCGGCGTCGGTCCGTGGCGCTGCGTACGACCCCCAGCGGTTCGATGGTGACGCCGCGCAGCGCGAAGAGGGTGACGAGGACGGCCGAGAGCGGGACGGCCAGGAGGACCAGCGCCGCCAGCGCCGGGACCGGGGTCACGTCGGAGGGGAAGGCGTTGATGTCCCAGATGGTGACCGAGCCGATCAGCTGCCGCGCGCCCAGGAACAGCACGGCGCCCAGCAGCAACCCGAAGAGCGAGCCGAACAGGGCCTCTCCGGCCGCCATCCGGCGGGTCGTCGGGATGTCGGCGCCGACCAGGCGGAGCGCGGCCAGCCGCCGGTCGCGGCGCTCACTGCCGAACCGGACGGCGGTGGCGATGAAGATGGCCACCGGCATCAGCAGCACCACACACGCCACGATGATCAGCGTCACGAGCAGCGGGTCCAGCGGCCGGGACTCGTGCGGAGCGCCGAATTCGGCGATGTGGCGGCCGTTCCCTGCGGAGAGAGTGGCGCTGTTCGCGTAATAGGTGAGCTCGCCGGGGCCGACCAGGCCGGGCTCGGCGATGGTGCCGACGATCCGGTACGGCAGCCGCTCACGCAGCAGCTTTCCGTCCGCCGACGCCAGCAGGTCCTTGAGGGCGGGGGAGACCACCATCTCGCCCGCCCCCGGCAGTGCGGCCACACCGGGCGGGGCGGGCGCGTCCGGTCCGTCGGGACGGAGCAGCGTGCCGTTGACGACGTCGCCGCGGAAGGAGGTGCCGGCGCCCGCATAGAGCAGGGTCTTGCCGGACGGTTCGACCGGCTTCTCGTCGGCGACGACGGCGCGGTCGTCGCCGCGCTGCTGCCGGCTCTCCAAGATGTGCGGGATGGACGCGGCTCCGAGCAGCAGTACGACGCCCAGCCCGACGCCGACGCCCGTCAGGATCGTACGGATCCAGCCCTCGCGTCCGCCGCCGGCCGCGAACCGCATGCCCATCGTGAGGTCGCGGGCCCAACTGCCCATGCGGGAAGGCGATGTGATGTCCGGTGCGGATGCGCGGTCCGGGCCGCGCCGGCCCGTCCGGTCATCGGCGACGCTCATACCGTGCCCGCCATTTCCTGTGCCACGCCGTCCCGGACCATGACCTCGCGGTCGGAGTAGGCGGCGACCCGGGATTCATGGGTGACCAGGACGACGGCGGCGTTGGTGTCCCGGGCTGCGTCGGTCAGCAGGGTCATCACCCGCTCGCCGTTGAGGGAGTCCAGGGCGCCGGTCGGCTCGTCGGCGAAGATGACGCGCGGCCGGGCGGCCAGCGCACGGGCGACCGCCACGCGCTGCCCCTGTCCGCCGGAGACCTCGCCGGGGCGCTTGGCCGCGACCTCGCCCACCTCCAGCCGCTCCAGCCACTCCAGGGAGCGGACCTCGGCCTCCTTGCGCTTGACGCCGTTCAGCCGCAGCGGCATCGCGACGTTCTCGACGCAGGTCAGTTCGGGCACCAGCTGCCCGAACTGGAAGACGAAGCCGAAGTCCGCACGGCGCAGCGCACTGCGCCCGGCGTCGCTCAGCTCGGTGAGATCGCGGTTGCCGTAGCGGACGCTGCCGGAGTCCGGCCGGATGATCCCGGCGAGGCAGTGCAGCAGCGTCGATTTGCCGGACCCGGAGGGGCCCATGACGGCGACGACCTCACCGGGATGGATGGAGAAGTCCGCGCCGTCGAGGGCGGGCGTGGAGCCGTACGCCTTGCGCAGCGCGCTGGCTTCGAGCAGGGAACCGGCCGGGGTCATGCGCGGGCCTCCGGGAGTGCGGGCAGGGGGCGTCGCCCTGTACGTGCGAGGGGCATGCCGAGCACTCTACATGAGGTGTATACGCGTGGTGTATAGCTAAATGATCCGGCCGGGAGGGCGGGACCACCGGGCGGGCACAGGGCCTGCCCGGTGGGTCATGGCCGGGCCTGCGGTCAGCCGCCGTCCGACGGCTCCGGCGCCGGAGGCTCCTTCGGTGGCCGCCCCCGCCGTGGGATCGCCCCCGCGCCCCGGGGCAGCCGCCCCGCATCCGACAGCGCCTTGCGAAGCAGGAACTCGATCTGCGCGTTGGCGCTGCGCAGTTCGTCGTTGGCCCAGCGCGAGAGAGCGTCGTGGATCAGCGGGTCCAGCCGCAGCAGCACCTGCTTGCGCTGCTGCGGCCGTCGCGCGGGGGGCTGCTCGCCCTCGGCGCCGGGGGTCTCGGGGCTCACTGGTAGAGGGACCCGGTGTTCAGGACGGGCTGGGCCGCCCGGTCGCCGCACAGCACCACCATCAGGTTGCTGACCATGGCGGCCTTGCGCTCCTCGTCCAGCTCGACGATGCCCTGCTCGTTGATCCGCGCCAGCGCCTGCTCGACCATGCCGACCGCGCCCTCGACGATCTGCTGGCGGGCCGCGACGACCGCGCCGGCCTGCTGCCGCTGGAGCATCGCGGAGGCGATCTCGGGTGCGTAGGCGAGGTGGCTGAAGCGGGACTCGATGATCCGTACGCCGGCGGCCTGGACCCGGGCGGTCAGTTCGACGGCGAGCTTCTCGGTGATCTCCTCGGCGTTGCCGCGCAGCGACAGACCGTCCTCGTCGTGCGCGTCATAGGGGTACTCGATCGCAATGTGCCGGACGGCCGCCTCGGTCTGGGTGGCGACGAACTCCAGGAAGTCGTCGACCTCGAAGAGCGCCTGCGCGGTGTCGTCGACCTTCCAGACGACGATCGAGGCCAGCTCGATCGGGTTGCCGTAGGCGTCGTTGACCTTCAGTACCGCGGTCTCGTGGTTGCGCACCCGGGTGGAGATCTTCTGGGCGCTGGTGAGCGGGTTGACCCAGCGCAGACCGTCGGTACGGATGGTGCCGACGTACCGGCCGAAGAGCTGGATGACCCGGGCCTCGCCGGGGGCGACCATCTTCACGCCGGTCATGCAGAAGATCGAGCCGATCAGCAGCAGGATGCCGACGATGAACATCGGTACGCCGGCCGCGTTGTTCCCGTCTGAGCCGAGCACCCCACCGGCGATCATGACCGCGATGCCGAGGAAGACCCCGAGCACGGTCAACAGCAGGGCGACGCCGCCCGGGATGCTGTGTGCCGGCGTCTCGCGGACCTCGGGCTCGGGCATGTCGGGAGCGTCGACGGCGAGCTCACCGCCGGGGTCGGTGGCGAGGTCGGCCGGCATCTGGTCGGACATAGGGGTCCCCGTTTCTCCTGGTGCGGTGCGTGATGTCCACCGCACCGAGCGGTGTCCCATCGCTGTGATGTGCACCGCTGTGTGTGATGGCATCGTTCTAGCAAACTGCTATCACTTTAACCGGCCGCACCCCGGCCGTCCAGCGGGAACGCGGGCCGATGGGCAACGCCGGGCCCCCGTTCCCCGCATGCCGGGTGCTGTTTGTCACGTCGGGAAAAGCCGAGATCGATGAGCATTTGCTGACAGATGCGGTGTTAGCTTCGATGGCTGAGTTTTCTGGGGGCGGAACGACTGGAGTTGCTGGAGAGATGGGCCGAGCGGACGCGAGACGGGCGCGACAGGGGAGCGCCCGCCGGGCCAAACCGAAACAGCGGAAGAGCGGCATACGCCGCCTCTTCACCTGGAAGAAGATCCTCGGGACCTTCCTCGGCGTATGCCTGCTGGGCATCGCCGGCTTCATCGGGCTGTACCTGTATGTGGACGTCCCCGAGGACGGCAACGAGAACGCGACCGCGCAGGGCAACGTCTTCAAGTACGCCGACGGCAAGATCCTGGCCCGGGGCGGCGTCAACCGCGAGAACGTCCCGCTCAGCCGGATACCGAAGGCCGTCCAGTACACCTTCGTCGCCGCCGAGAACAAGACCTTCTTCCAGGACTCCGGCGTCGATCTGAAGGGCACAGCCCGCGGCATCCTCAAGACCCTCATGGGCGAGGGCAAGCAGGGCGGCTCGACGATCACCCAGCAGTACGTCAAGAACTACTACCTGAGCCAGGAGCAGACGGTCTCCCGCAAGCTCCAGGAGATCGTCATCTCCCTCAAGGTGGACAACAAGTTCAGCAAGCGAGAGATCCTCGCCGGCTACATCAACACCAGCTACTACGGCCGCGGCGCGTACGGCATCCAGGCCGCCGCCCAGGCCTATTACGGCGTGGACGTCGAGAAGCTCACCGTCTCGCAGGGCGCCTACCTCGCCTCGCTGCTCCAGGCGCCGAGCCAGTACGACTGGACCTCCGCGACCGCAGCCGGCCAGAAGCGGGTCAAGGAGCGCTGGGCGTACACCCTCGACAACATGGTCGAGATGCACGAGCTCTCCCCGGAGGATCGGGCCAAGCAGACGTTCCAGATACCCAAGGCCCCCAAGGGCCTGCCCGGCGTGACCGGCCAGGCCAGCTACATCATCGACCAGGCGAAGAAGGAACTCTTCGCCCAGGGCGTCGACGAGAAGAACTTCGAAGCCGGCGGCTGGACGGTCACCCTCGGCATCAACAAGGGCAAGCAGAACGCGCTGGAGAAGGCCGTCAAGCGCAAGCTGACCGACGACCTCAATGCGAAGAGGCGACCGGTCGACGGCGATGCGCAGCTCGGCGCCACCTCCGTGGACCCCAAGACCGGCCATATCGTCGCGATGTACGGCGGCGCGGGCTACCCGAAGCACTACACCAACAACTCGACGCGCACCGACTACCAGCCCGCCTCCACCTTCAAGCCGCTGATCCTCGCATCGGCGCTGGAGAACCGAGCGAAGACCCAGGGCAGACTGCCGATCACCCCGGACACGATCTACGACGGCCGTAACCGCCGCCCGGTCGTCGGCGGCACCATCCCCTTCGCGCCGCCCAACGAGGACGAGCACGAGTACGGGAAGATCAGCGTCCAGACGGCGACGAACAACTCCGTCAACGCGGTCTTCGCGCAGATGGGCCAGGACGTCGGCCTGGACGAGGTCAAGAAGACCGCGGTCGAACTGGGCATGGACGGCGCCAAGATGGACGTCAAGCCCGCCATGACACTGGGCACCATGGGCGCCAGCCCGCTCCAGATGGCCGGGGCGTACGCCACGCTCGACAACCACGGCAAGAAGGTCACCCCGACCCTCGTCACCAAGGCCGTGCACAACGCCAACGGCGCCGAGACGGAACTCCCGATGAAGGACCCCATCGGCGACCAGGTCCTCAGCCGTGAGACCGCCGACACCCTCACCTCCGTCCTCACGGGCGTGGTCAACGACGGCACGGCTTCGGACGCGGTGAAGAACACCGACTACAAGGCGGCGGGCAAGACCGGCACCTCCGACGACAACAAGTCGGCGTGGTTCGTGGGCTACACGCCCAAGCTGGTCACCGCGGTCGGCATGTTCGGCGAGTCCCCCAAGGGCGGCGCCCAGGTCACCCTGAAGGGCACCGGTGGCGGCGGCCGCGTCAACGGCGGCGGCTATCCGGCGAGGGTGTGGGCCGACTACACCTCGGCCGCGCTCGGCGGCAACACCGGGGCCGACTTCGACCTCGAAACCGACCTCGGTGCCGGGGTGCCCCCGACCGTCGCCCCGACGCCGACCCGCACCCCCAGCGCCACCCCGACGCCGACGCCGACGCCGAGCGGTACGCCGTCGCAGACCCCCAGCGATACGCCGTCGCAGACCCCGACGGAATCCGGGACCGGTACGCCGACCGGCCCGCCCACCTCGACCCCGACCGGCGGCCCCTTCCCGCCGGACGGCGGCACGACGGACGGCACCGACGGCGATACCGGGGGCACCGGCGGCCGCCCCAACAAAAAGGGCGACAGCACCCTGTACGGCTTCGAGTAACGCCCGTTCAGCAGCCCCCATCAGCACCGCGGCCCCTGCCTCAAGGCGGGGGCCGCGGTGCGGTCGGGGGCTGCTTCATGCCCTCAAGACATGGGGAGGGTCAGCCGCCGTTGATCTTCTTGGCGATCCGGTCGCCCACGTTCTTGTCGATGTTGCGCCAGTACTGCAGCGCGCGGTCCAGTACCCGACGGCTCACGCCGTTCAGCAGATGGCCGGAGACATTGCCGACCAGCCGGTCGCGGGCCGCGTCGTCGAGGACCTCGCGCACCATCGTGCCCGGCTGCCCCCAGTCATCGTCGTCGCGGCGCAGCGTGTACGCCGTACGCACCATCTCGCCGCTGGTCTCCCAGCCCGCCGGCTCACCGAACTGCGCGGTGTCCGCGGACGGGCCGCCGTACGAGTTCGGGGCGTACACCCGCCCCACCCGGGCCGGGTCGAAGCGCATCGGGCCGTCCTTGGCGTACGCGTGGACGGGGACATGCGACCGGTTGGGCGGCAACTGCGCGTAGTTCGGGCCGATGCGGTACCGGTGGGTGTCCGGGTAGGAGAACATCCGGCCCAGCAGCATCTTGTCCGGTGACGGGCCGACGCCCGGCACCATGTTGGACGGCTCGAAGGCCGCCTGCTCGATGTGGACGAAGAAATCATCCGGGTTCTTGTTGAGCGTCATCCGCCCGACCTCGATCAGCGGGTAGTCGCCGTGCGGCCACACCTTGGTCAGGTCGAACGGGTTGAAGCGGTAGTCCGGGGCGTCCCCGAACGGCATGACCTGCACATACAGCGTCCACGAGGGGGCGTTGCCGCCCTCGATGGCGTCATGCAGATCGCGGCGGTGGCAGTCGGCGTCCTCGCCGGCCAGCCGGTCCGCGTCCTCCTGGGTGAGGAAGTCGATGCCCTGGTCGGTCTTGAAGTGGTACTTGATCCAGAACTTCTCGCCGCCGGCGTTGATCCACATGTAGGTGTGCGAGCCGTAGCCGTTCATGTTCCGGTAGGTCTTGGGGATGCCGCGGTCGCCCATCAGCCAGGTGACCATGTGCGCCGACTCCGGCGACAGCGTCCAGAAGTCCCACTGCATGTCGTTGTCGCGCAGCCCGCTGTCCGGCTGCCGCTTCTGCGAGCGGATGAAGTCCTGGAACTTGATCGTGTCACGGACGAAGAAGATCGGGGTGTTGTTGCCCACCAGGTCGTAGTTGCCGTGCTCGGTGTAGAACTTCAGGGCGAAGCCACGCGGGTCGCGCCAGGTGTCGGGGGAGCCCTGCTCGCCCGCGACGGTCGAGAAGCGGGCCAGCATGTCGGTGGTCTTGCCCGGTTGGAAGAGATCCGCCTTGGTGAACTGGCTGACGTCATTGGTGACTTGGAAGAATCCGTACGCGCCGCTGCCCTTGGCGTGCACCACCCGCTCGGGGACCCGTTCGCGGTTGAACTGGGCCATCTTCTCGATGAGGTAGTGATCATGGAGCAGGATGGGGCCGTCCGGGCCCACCGTCAGCGAGTGCTCGTCGCTCTCCACCGGAATGCCGGCGTTGTTCGTGGTGCGCGGGACATTCTGCGAGGTGCTGGTCATTGGAGGGATGCCTCCCGGTTGACGACTGAAGCGGGGCCATAGGGGCGGTTTATCCTATTTGTCCACTCACGTAGTCAACTCCTCCGATGGCATGTGGGCAAGAGTTGGACCCCGTCCGGTCTCAGACGGGGTCCAATATGTGGGACGGAGGTCGCGCGGGGATCAGCCGCGGGCCGCTCCCGCCGGCATCGACAGCTCGAACCAGACGACCTTTCCCATGCTCAGCCGGGTCGCACCCCAGCGCCGCGCCATCCGGTTGACCAGGTAGAGACCCCGCCCGCCCTCGTCGGACGGCCGGGCCTGACGCAGCCGCGGCAGCTGCGGAACATCGTCCCCGACCTCGCAGCGCAGGACGTCCGTCCGCAGCAACCGCAGCGTCACCGGCCGCTCCGCATACCGCACCGCATTGGTCACCACCTCGCTGACCAGCAGCTCCACCTGGTCGGTCAGCTCGTCCAGACCCCAGCGCGCCAGCGCTCGGCGGGCCAGCCGGCGCGCCTGCCCCGCCGTCTGCGCCTTCGGGTCCAGATACCAGTACGCGACATCGCTCGGCGCGATCCCGTCGAACCGGGCCGCCAGCAGCGCGATGTCGTCATCGCGGTCGCCGGGACCCAGCATGTCCAGCACCTCGTCGCACAGCGGCTCCAGCGGGGGCGGATTGGGACCCGTCAGCCGGGCCGTCTCCGTCAGCCGCTCCCGCAGCTGCTCGATCCCGGTCCACACGTCCCGGATCCGCGACTCCACCAGCCCATCGGTGTAGAGCACCAGCGTGGCGCCCGCCGGGGCGTCCAGCTCCACCGCCTCGAAGTCCACCCCGCCGACGCCGATCGGCGCGCCCGGCGGCACCCGCAGCACCTCCGCCCGGCCGCCGCGGTGCAGCATCACGGGCGGCGGATGCCCCGCGTTCGCGATGATGATCCGGTGCGCCACCGGGTCGTACACCGCGTACAGGCAGGTCGCCATCCGGTCCGAGCCCAGCCGCTGCGCCTGCTCGTCGAGATGGTGCAGCACCTCCTGCGGCGGCAGATCCAGCCCCGCCAGCGTCTGCGCCGTCGTCCGCAACTGCCCCATGATCGCGGCGGACGTCATCGAGTGCCCCATGACATCGCCGACCACCAGCGCCACCCGGCTGCCCGGCAGCGGGATCGCGTCGTACCAGTCGCCGCCCACCCGGGCCGTCTCGGCGGCCGGCAGATAACGGCTGGCCAGCCGAACACCGGTCGGCTGCGGCAGCGAGTCCGGCAGCATCGTGCGCTGCAGCGCATCGGCGATGTACGCCTCGCGGCCGTAGAGCACCGCCTTGTCCACACCCAGCGCGGTGTGCGTCGCCAGCTGGGCCGCCACCAGCAGATCGTCCGGCTCGAACGCCGGACGGTCCGGGCGGCGCAGGAACACCGCCGCGCCGATCACCCGCCGCCGGCCGCGCAGCGGCGCCAGGACCACCCGGTGGCCGCTGGGCAGCCGGGTGTCCGGCCCCAGCAGCTCGGGCAGCGCGGTACGCGCCGCCTGCGCCTCGCCGAACAACGGCCGCACACCCCGGAGCACCTCCGCCAGCGGGCCGCCGGGCCGCACCTCGGCCAGCTCGGCCGCGCTGCCGCCCATCGCGGGCCCGAGGTCCGGCTGCGCGGGCAGCACCGGCAGCCGGGTGCCGTTGGTGTCCGGCTCCTCCGGGATCCGGTCGGTACGGCGCAGCCGCAGCACCACCGGACCGGTCGGGCGCTCGTCGCCGACCGGCAGCGGATCGCGCAGATAGACGAGGATCGCGTCGGCGAAGGTCGGCACCGTCGCCCGGCACAGGCCGAGCACGATCTCGTCGAGGTCTATGCCGCGGGCGATCCGCCGGGTCGCCGCGCCGATGAACCGCAGCCGGTCGCCGCTCGCCTGCCGGGCCGCCACCTCGCCGTCACCGGGCTGCGGGGGATGCGCGGAACGAGCGGGTGCGGTGGGTTCCGGCGGGGGCGCCTGCGGGGGCACCGGCGCCCCCGTGGACCTGCCCGCGTCGCCGCCGCGGCCGCCGGCGGAAGCCGGCTGCCCACCCTCGCGCGGTCGGCCGAGGCCTTCGCCGGGGCGCGCGTTTTCGCCAGGGCGCTGACCCTCGCCCGGCTCGGGCGTCTCCGCGCTGCCGACCGCCGCCCGTGCGGCGTACCGGCCGGTGTGCTGATCGGGCTCCGGGCGCCCGGCGACCTCGCCGCCGTGCGGCCCGCCGGCCGTCGCCTGGACGGCCCGGGAGACCGCCGCGGCCGCGCCGTGCTCCCTTCCCCGGCTCGCGGCCTCCTGGGCCGTCTCAGCTCGCCCCGCCGCGCCGTGGTCCGCCACCGGCTCGTCATCGCCCCGGCCGGCCGGCCCCACGGAGGCCGCGACGGCAGGCCCGGCGAACCCGGGTGAACCGGCGCCTTCCGGGGCGCCGTACAGGCCGCCCTCCGAGCCGTCGTACGCCTCGCCGTATGCGCCGTCAGCCGGCCCGCCACACGCCCCCGCACCGCGGTACACACCATCGCCGACGGTGCCGCCGATGCCGATGTCGTCACCGCCGCGCACGGCGAAGCCGGTGCCGGGCACCGGCGCGAAGCCGGGCGCCGCGGGCTGGTGCAGGGCGCTGCGCGGGTCGGGGACCGCGCCCAGCGGCGCCGCCCCGGCCGGCCCCCGCAAAGGGGACGCCGAGGGCGCGGCGGTCGGGGCCGACTGCCGCGATTCCTGGGAGGTGGGGTGCTCCGTCACGCGTGGGATTCCATCCGTCCGGGGCTGCGCGCCCGACGCGCCGCGTTTCAAGCGCGTCGCCGGTGCGGACGCGCCTGACGCTGCGTCTCAGGCGCGTCGCAGGTGCAGAAAGAGCTGGATCTCGGGTGGTACGTCCGTACTCGCCGGGGCATACGCGAACGAGTCCTCCCCGGTGACGTCGAAACCCGCGTCGTGCACGATCCGGCGCAGGTCGTCCCGCAGGTAACCCGATACCCGGATCGAGTTGCCCAGGAACGGAATGGTGAAGTCGTCAACATCCGCCTCGACCATCGACAGAGCTAGCAGCCCGTCAGGTCGTAGCAGATCATGCAGCATGCCCAGTGCGTAAGGGATTTCCGCACGTGGCAGCATCAGCAGCGAGAAAAAAGCGGCAATTCCGTCGAAGGAACCGGAACCGCCGAGCCGTCCGTTCCGCAGATCGGCGATGTCCAGCCGGTGGAATTCCGCGGCCGGGACGTTGTCCCGGGCCAGTTTGATCATCGCGGGGGAGAAATCCACCCCCACCACACGATGCCCGGCATCGGACAGCTGACGGGCGGTCGGTACTCCCGTACCGCACCCGATGTCCAGGACGCGCGAAGCCGCCGGCAGTGTTTCGGCAAGCCAAGAACCCGCCGCGAGCTGGCCTTCCTTGTGCGGGAAAGCATCGTCGTAGCGGTCGCCGATCGCGTCGAACGCCTCGGCCTGGCCGGCCCGGTCAAGTGCTAACCGGTTCAGGCCCTCATAACTGTCGTAGCTGGCAGCGCTCACGACCTTGCCCCTCCTGCGACCGCGGTCAAGTTCGGTTTCCAGTTCTGGAGTTGCGCCTGTGCAGTCTTGCGGAGGACGATCCTACGTTTGAAGCCCGGGTGCACAGCAAGGGGGCTCGGGGGTGACTTGTGGAAGGTACTCCGCCAGGCCACGCGAATCCCTCTTGCCCAAACGCGAGTGGCCCTTGCTCATAGACGCACCTTTCCACGTTCGCCCCCTTCACTCCCTCCGCTTGGCTTTACTTCACTCGCTCACGACCGCAAATGCCCCGGTGCGCGGTCCCAGTCCTCCGGAAGCCGGGGCACCGGCCATCCCGGATCGGGCCGCCAGTTCTCCCAGCCGTCCGCGAACGGCCTGCCCCACGCCCCGATGTGCGCGACCGCGGCCCGGCCCGCCGACCGCACCTCGGCGGCCTGCTCCGCCGTCATCAGCCCGTCCCGCCGCGCCTGCGCGAACTCGTCCTCGTCCCGCCACTCCCAGTGCCGGTCCGGGTAGACGCAGATGTCAAGAAAATGGTCCTGCGAGTCGATACCGCCCGCCCAACGGCGTCGCGGCTCCTCCAAATTGACGTACCAGTTCTTGAACTGCCAGCCCCGCTCCCAGAACAGCCACACCGACCACGGATCGCCGGGCCTGGCCAGCTTCAGCACCCCCGTGCCGAACCAGTGGTCGCGGGCCGTACGCCGCGGCTTCGTGTAGCGGGTGGCCAGCGGCTCGCGGTGTACGGGCGTTCCGTCGGCGAGCACCGGCCGGACACAGGCGGTGCCCGGAGCCATCCACACCGCGAGCAGCTCGTCGGTGTCCTGCACAACGGTCATGGGCCGGCAGATATGGATGCGATCGGGCTCGGCATTGTCCCGGTAGCGCCACAGAATGTGGTCGCCCGGCGCCCAGCGCGCCCGCCGCGCGCCACCGGCCGCCGCGCGGGTGCCGGTCGTCGTCTCGCCTTCCGTCGTATCCACCATGTCCGCTGTCATGCGCAGATCTTAGGGGCGCGGCGTTACGCCCGCCGTGACCTGAGCCGCACCGCCGTTACGGATGCGTCATCTGTGACCGGAGTCGTACTGCCGTCACGGAATCGTCATCCGGGATGTGACGCGCACCACCATTACGGATGCGTCATCCGCAGTACGTCGAGCGCCTGGTCAAGCTGCTCTTCCGTCACCAGCCCACGCTCGACATATCCCCCCTCGATGACCACTTGCCGAATGGTCTTCCGCTCCGCCAGCGACTTCTTGGCGACCTTCGCCGCCTCCTCATACCCGAGGTACTTATTCAGCGGCGTAACCACCGACGGCGACGACTCCGCGTACTCACGCGCCCGTTCGGCATTCGCGGTGATCCCGTCCACGGTCCGGTCCGCCAGCAGCCGCGAGACATTCGCCAGCAGCCGCACCGATTCCAGTACGTTCCTGGCGATCACCGGCAGCATCACATTCAACTCGAAGTTCCCGGCCGCCCCGGCCGCAGCGACCGTGGCGTCATTCCCGGTGACCTGCGCCGCGACCATCAACACCGCCTCCGGGATCACCGGATTCACCTTCCCCGGCATGATCGAAGACCCCGGCTGAAGATCGGGCAGCGCAATCTCGGCAAGCCCGGTACGCGGCCCCGAAGCCATCCACCGCAGATCATTGGAAATCTTCGTCAGCCCCACCCCGATGGTGCGCAACTGCCCGCTGATCTCCACAATCCCGTCGCGCGCACCCTGCGCCTCGAAATGGTCCCGAGCCTCCGTCAGCGGCAGCCCCGTCGCCCGCGCCACCTCCTCGATCACCGCCGCCGAGAAACCGGGCGGAGTATTGATCCCCGTCCCCACGGCCGTCCCGCCCAACGGAAGTTCGGCCAGCCGCGGCAACGAGGCGCGCAGCCGCTCCACGCCGTACCTGATCTGCGCCGCGTACCCGCCGAATTCCTGACCCAGCGTCACGGGCGTGGCATCCATCAGATGCGTCCGCCCCGACTTCACCACCGCCGCGAATTCCGCCGCCTTACGCTCCAGCGAGGCGGCGAGGTGGTCGAGCGCCGGAACCAGATCACGGGTGACCGCCGCCGTGGCCGCGATATGAATCGAGGACGGAAAGACGTCATTGGACGACTGACTGGCGTTCACATGGTCATTGGGATGCACGTCCCGTCCCAGCCGCTCGCTCGCCAGCGTCGCGATGACCTCATTCGTATTCATATTCGACGACGTCCCGGACCCCGTCTGAAACACGTCGATCGGAAAGTGCTCGTCCCACTTCCCGTCGGCGACCTCCCCGGCCGCCTCCTGGATCGCCCCCGCCACATCCTTGTCGACCACCCCCAGCTCGGCATTGACCTTGGCCGCCGCAGCCTTGATCCGTGCCAGCGCCTCGATATGCGCCCGCTCCAGCCGCTGCCCCGAGATCGGGAAATTCTCCACCGCGCGCTGCGTCTGCGCCCGCCACTTGGCGTGCGCGGGCACCCGCACCTCGCCCATGGAGTCGTGCTCGGTGCGAAAGGCGGGGGTGCCGCCGACGCCGGGGGTGCCGAGGTTGCCGAAGTCGTTGTTCTCGCTCATATCTGATTCAGTACCCGAGGCCGCGATTATGTTCCCGGATGCGGGCACCGGCTCACCGATCGGCACACGTACGGACGAGGGCCCGACTCCGAAGAGCCGGGCCCGCCTGTCCGCACCGCTCAGCGGCGATGCCGCGGCGTCACCGCGTCACGAACCCGTTCGGGTGCTTGGAGCCGCGTACGAGTGGGTGATGATCGAGCCGATCCTGCCGGCCCTGGCCGGAGCGCTCGCAAGGACCACGACCGGTGCCCGTGGGTGACCAGAGATTAGTCTCTACAAGACTCAGGGCGGCTCATTGCTCTGAATGCCTACGAGACAACTCGACCAAGAGTTACGTCAGTTGGCACACAGACCGGGATCGCGGGGTGGGGGAGCGGTGTTGGACGAGGCGGGTACGGCGCTGGTGACGCTGATGGTGACGGCTGCCTGGGAGCAGGCCCGGGAGGGGGTCGTCGCGGTATGGCGGCGGATCCGGCCCGGCCAGGAAGACAGGGTGGAGGAGGAACTGGAGGAAGCCCGGACGGAATTGGTCCAGGCCGAGCAGGACGGTGACGCGGAGCAGGTGCGCCAGGACTTGGCTGCCGAGTGGCAGGCGCGGTTGCGGCGCGTGCTGCGTGACGAGCCCGAGGCCGCAGCGGAGCTGCAGCGCATCCTGGATGACGCGCGCGGTGCTGTGCCGGAAGAGGCGCGGCCATCGGTGCGGATGCAGGCCCGGGCCGAGGGGCACGGACGGGTGTTCCAAGCGGGCAGGGACATACACCTCTCCGGAGGCCGGGCATGAGCCCGGACGGCATCGAGGGGGCTGGATTCGGGGCCGCCGCCTACGGACAGGGCCGCATCTTCCAGTCCGAGCGCGACATCCAGATCACCGAGCACCACCATCATGGAACACCGGGATTCGGAAGCGGCCCGGCCTCGGTGCGGGTACCGCTGGCAGCGCCTTTGCGGGCAGGGCTGCACGACCGCGAGGAACTGCGCGAGGAACTCCTGTCGTCCCTGCGGACGCACGGCGAGGTGCACGTCCTGCACGGATTCGGCGGGTGCGGCAAGACCGCGTTGGCTCGCTGGCTCTTCGAGCAGGCAGCGCCCTCGACGGTGGCCATGTGGGTGGAAGCCACCACCGAGTCACAGTTACGAGGCGGCATGCTCGCCGTCGCCGCCGACCGTGGCGCGACGCCACAAGAGGTCCAGGCCGCCCAGGAGGGCCGACGGGCCGCCGCGGACCTGGTGTGGCAGCACCTGGACGCCTCCCCCGAGCCCTGGCTGCTCATCCTGGACAACGCGGACGACCCCAGGCTGCTGAGAGACGGGTGGTTGCGCCGGTCAGCCCGGGGAACCGTCGTGGTGACCTCACGGCAGGCCGTTGACCCGGCATGGATGGCGGTGCGGGCCAGCCCGCATCGGGTGGATGTGCTGCCCGCGCTGGAGGCGGCTCGTCTGCTCCACGATCTGGCGCCGGGAGAACAGCAGCCGGAGGCAGCCCTACGTCTCGCACAGAGGCTCGGCTGCCACCCCCTGGCTCTGACCCTGGCAGGAGGCTTCCTTGCCCAACAGCTCTTGGAGAGCTGGACGGTGGAGGAATACCTGGAGCGGTTGGAAGAGAATCCGGTCAGCCTGCTGGATCGTGGCGCCGGCCTGGACGGCGGAGCACGCCAGCGGCTGAGCCTGACCTGGCAGCTGTCACTGGACGCCCTCGCCGAGCGCGGTGTCCCCGAGGCGATGGCCACCCTGCGGCTGCTGTCCTGCTTCGCGGACGCCCCCGTGCCCCTGCTGCTGCTCGCCCCCACCGCGTTGCTCACCGTCCAGGTGCCCGGCCTGTCGGCGGAACGGGTCGAGGCCGGCCTGCACGGGTTGATCTCGGCGTCACTGGTCGACCTGGTCGAGGTGTCCACCGGCCAAGGACGGCCGCATACGCGCTGCGTGAAAGCACATGGCCTACTGCTGGAGACGGTGGCTGCCGCCCTCCCGGCCGACGAGCGTGAGCAGCTCACCGAGGTGGCGGCCAAGCTGGTGAGCCGGGCCGTTCGCGAGGCGGGTGGCGAAAGCACCCTGGTTGAGCCTCATCTCCTGAGGCTTCTGACATCCGACAGCGCCGACGAAGAACTGCTCGACGCAGCACGGCAGATACGCACGGCACACGATGACGCGGGCCGGTGGTCGGACGCGGCGCATTTGGCTGCGGGCGTTGCGCAGCACAGTGAGCGATCCAGGACGGCCGATCCCGCCACCGTGGTGGCTGACGCCATCGCGCTCGGAAAGATCATGTATCAGGGTGGCGATCTCTCCACGGCTGTGACCGTGCTGTGTGACGCGCTGGACCGAGCCAAGGAGATGGCAGATCAGGCACCGCTGCTCCTGGCCGACGCGTACGCACACACTGCGTTCACGAAGGGCATGCTCGGCGAGTACGCCGAGGAATATGAGCTCAGGCTCAAGGCGGCAGCGATCCGGAAGCGGGTCCTGGGAACGACCCATGCCGACACGGCAGATGTCATTCGCCTGCAGGTGGGCAGCCTGTACCTCATGGGGCGCTTCGGTGAGGCACTTACCTTGTCGCGAGAGTTGATCGACCTTCTTCCGAGGCTGCACGGCGAACGCAGGGAAGAGGTCGCCGCTCTTTCTCAGCTCATGCGCGCAGCTGTGATGCGACACGCCCTCATCGTGTCTCGAACGTCCGATCAGGTTCCAGGTGATGAGGTACAGAGGCTCACATGGGCCGAAGCGGGGGAGCGAGCCCAGGAAGCTCTTCAGGCGCACATCAGACACTTCGGCTCCACCCATATCCGTACTGTCTCAGCGCGGTCCAACCTGGCCCTCGTGTTGTGGGAGCTCGGCCACAAGGACAGGGCGATAGACGAATTGCGTCGGGTGCTGGCGTCCCGTAGTGCGGAGCTGGGAGAAGATCATCCATTCGCCATCGCGGACGCTGCCGACCTCGCGCGGCTACTGAGCCTCAGCGGCGCCAAGGCCGAAGCGGCTCAGCTGGCAGAGCGGGCACACGCCGATGCCCTGAGGACCCTGGGCCCCGAGCACCGGACTACTCGCCAATGCGTCGCAGCGCTGGACAGCGCGCGCGGGTAGACGTACGACGCCAACGGCGCCCGCCGAAGCGGGCGCCGCTATGTGTTCAGTCGCTGGCCGGGAAGTCCCCGGCTTTCACGCTCGTTATGAACGTGGTCCAGGCTCTGTCGGGTATGAGCAGTGCTGAGCCGTGGGGGTCTTTGGAGTCACGTACGGAGATGACGGCGGGGTAGTTGTCGGCGACCTCGACGCAGCTGCCCTCGTTGCTACCGCAGTAGCTGCTCTTACGCCAGATGGCTGCACTGAGATCGGGATGGGAATGCGCGCGGAATGGTGGGTGTTTCCTATGCCACGGCGCCCGCCGAAGCGGGCGCCGTTGTGTGTTCAGGTGGTGGCCGGGAAGTCGCCGGATTTCACGCTCGTTATGAACGTGGTCCAGGCTCTGTCGGGTATGAGCAGGGCGGGGCTGTGCGGATTTTTGGAGTCACGGACGGGGACGAGGCTCGGGTAGCCGTCGGCCACCTCGATGCAGTCCCCGCCCTCCTGATCGCTGTAGCTGGACTTGCGCCAGGCGGCGGCGCTCAGATCGGGACGGGATGCGCTCAGCACGGTAGGTGCCCTCCATCACGGATCGGATCATGTCGAGTGACATGTTCTGCGGCAGGGCCATAGCCCGCACCCGATCGTAAATTACCGAAAAGGACGCCACCTCCCCTGGCTCGTCGAAGAGTTGGCCAAAGCCTGGGGCGTCGATGTAGGCCGATTTGGAGCCGTCCGGCATGGTCAAGAGCGTGAGGGACCGACCGGTGACTGCGTGCCCACCGCTACTGAACGGCAGCACCTGGAGCGTGATGCGGGGGTGCTCCGCCGCCTCCAGGAGCCGGGCGAGCTGGGTCTGCGTCACCACTGGACCGCCGATGGGACGCATAAGCACGGACTCGTCGAGGATGATCCACAGCTGGGGGCCATTGGGCTCGTCGAGTCTCGCCTGACGCCCGAGCCGCGCGGACACTCGATCCTCCAACTGCTCGACGGAATCGAGCGTTCGGCCAAGACTCAACACGGCGCGGGCGTAGTCCTCTGTCTGAAGAAGACCGGGAACGAAGGCAGCCGCGTACTGCTTGATGTCCACGGCCCGTTCCGAGAGTGCGATGTACGCCCGCGCCCAGTCCGGGAACGACTCTCGATGGACGTAGGCCCACAGCTCAACGAGCAACTCGTCCGCGCCCACGGCCTCGTCCAAGGTCTTCGCCAACTCCAGCGTCGGCTTGGCGCCCGTCGCCCGCTCGATCTGGTTGATGCGTGTGCTGTGCGTGCGTGCCAGCACGCCCAGTGCGGACTGGGTCAGCCCAGCCGTCAAACGGAGTCTGCGAAGACGCCTCCCGAACAGCGCCGCCATGGATTCCGAAGGGTCAATTTCTTTGGCCATAGCCTCACTTCCGCCCTGAAGCCTGCAGGAATAAGGTCCTGCTCCCTTCCGAAGCCTATGCCGCACGGCAACCATGTGAGTACGGAATGTGAAAGACCCCGGCGGCCGCTAGCGACGGCCCCGGGGCATGGTCAACGCTTACAAGGAGCGTCAACATGACTCACCTTATTGCCCGTTGCCTTGATTGGGTGCGGGAATTACTTATTCCCCGCGCTTCGGGGCGCCATCGCGCCATCCCCGCAACACACACTTGCCCCGTGACCGTCCGTACGGTCCTTGTGTGGCCCTGGAATCCGCCGCAAACGCCCGTCGCAGCGCGCCCCTGCAAGCCGCGCACAGTCGAGCCATCAGTAGACGGTGCAGCACACCCATCGTCCGCCCCTACTACGTCGCGTACGAGCAGCAGCCGCAGCCCGTCGAGGTGGTCTGGTGAGTGCCGATGAAAAGCAATCGCGTACGTCCCGGCAGTCGTTGATGACCCTGCGCGCCTACACCGCGAGGCCGGACGGTGCCGTACGGGAGGAGCGCGCGCGGGTCCACGTACTGGCCGGGGACAGAGCCAACGTGTACGGCCTCAGCCAGGCCTGGCCGCCGTGCGCCTGCCCCCGCCATCGGGGGCAGTAAGGGATGGAGCCCCTGGCCATTGGCCAGGGGCTCCACAGGTCGCTTCGAGGCGCGCGTCAGCTTCCCGACCGCACCGGAATGCTGGTGTTGTGATCCTCAGCCGCTCGCGGGCGGCTGCCAAAGTCAGGACGAGCGTACCGGGATCGACGTGAACGTAGGCGCCGGCGCCGGGTCCTGGAAGAAGTCGTTGCCCTTGTCGTCCACCACGATGAACGCCGGGAAGTCCTCGACCTCGATCTTCCAGACCGCCTCCATGCCCAGCTCCTCGTACTCCAGGACCTCGACCTTCTTGATGCAGTCCTGGGCCAGGCGGGCGGCCGGGCCGCCGATGGAGCCGAGGTAGAAGCCGCCGTGCGTGCCGCAGGCGTCGGTGACCTGCTGGGAGCGGTTGCCCTTGGCGAGCATGACCTTGGAGCCGCCGGCCGCCTGGAACTGCTCGACATAGGCGTCCATACGGCCCGCGGTCGTCGGGCCGAAGGAGCCGGACGCGTAGCCCTCGGGGGTCTTGGCCGGGCCGGCGTAGTAGACCGGGTGGTTCTTCAGGTACTCCGGCATGCCCTCGCCCGCGTCCAGGCGTTCCTTGATCTTGGCGTGCGCGATGTCGCGGGCGACGACCAGCGTGCCGGTCAGCGACAGCCGGGTCTTGACCGGGTGCTTGGTCAGCTCGGCGAGGATGTCGTCCATCGGGCGGTTGAGGTCGATGGCGATCGCGTCGAGGTCCGGGCCCGCGCCCTTCGTCAGTTCCTCGTCGGTGGTCTCCGGGAGGAAGCGGGCGGGGTCCGTCTCCAGCTGCTCCAGGAAGACGCCCTCGGCGGTGATCTTCGCGACGGCCTGGCGGTCCGCGGAACAGGAGACCGCGATGGCGACCGGGCAGGACGCGCCGTGCCGCGGGAGGCGGACCACGCGGACGTCATGGCAGAAGTACTTGCCGCCGAACTGCGCGCCGATGCCGATCTTCTGCGTCAGCTCGAAGACCTTCTCCTCAAGGTCCTTGTCGCGGAAGCCGTGGCCGGTGGGGGAGCCCTCCGCCGGCAGCTCGTCCAGGTAGTGCGCGGAGGCGTACTTGGCCGTCTTGAGCGCGTACTCGGCACTCGTACCGCCGACCACGATCGCCAGGTGGTACGGCGGGCAGGCGGCCGTACCCAGCGAGCGGATCTTCTGCTCCAGGAACTTCATCATGGAGGCCTCGTTGAGGACCGCCTTGGTCTCCTGGAAGAGGAAGGACTTGTTGGCGCTGCCGCCGCCCTTGGCCATGAAGAGGAACTTGTAGGCGCCGCCGTCGGTCGCGTACAGCTCGATCTGCGCCGGGAGGTTGGAACCGGTGTTCTTCTCCTCCCACATCGTCAGCGGGGCCATCTGCGAGTAGCGCAGGTTGAGCTGCGTGTACGCGTCGTAGATGCCGCGGGAGAGGGCCGCCTCGTCGCCGCCCTCGGTCAGCACGTGCTGGCCGCGCTTGCCCATGACGATCGCGGTACCGGTGTCCTGGCACATCGGGAGCACGCCGGCCGCCGCGATATTGGCGTTCTTCAGCAGGTCCAGCGCGACGAAACGGTCGTTGGGGCTGGCCTCGGGGTCGTCCAGGATCTTGCGGAGCTGGGCGAGGTGGGTCGGGCGCAGATAGTGCGAGATGTCGTGCATCGCCTCGGCGGCCAGCTTGCGCAGCGCCTCCGGCTCGACCTTGAGGAACGTACGGCCATCCGCCTCGAAGGTGCTCACACCCTCGGCGGTCACCAGGCGGTACGGGGTGTTGTCCTCGCCCGTGGGCAGAAGGTCGGTGTAGGCAAATGCCGGGAGGGGCGGGCGGGAAGAGGCAGGCATCGCGGCCAATCCTTACTCGACGATGGCTTCGGCTGACATCAACGGCAGCGCCTGAACAGCGTAGAACCCCGGTGACCCGGTGTCGGTGTGAGGTAAGGCTCAGTGGCCGGACCGCCCGCCTGCCCCCGTTCCCTGGTCGCGATCTATCGCGTTTCGCTACGCTGCTGGTGTGGACGTACCGGACGCACCAGACGACAGCGGTTCGCGGCCCCCCGAGCCCGCGCAGCGGCCCGCCGAGCCCGTGAAACTGACCAAGCCCGCAACGGCCCCGCCCGCCGAGGCCGATATCCGCGCGTCTGACGCGGACCGCGACCGGGTCGCCGAGATCCTCCGGGAGGCGCTCGCGGAGGGCCGGCTGGACGCCGAGGAGCACGCCGAGCGGATCGATCTGGTCTATCGCGCCAAGACCATGGGTGAGCTGGCGCCGATGGTGCGGGATCTGCCCGTGGCGGGCGCCGGCCGTCCGCAGTTCAGCCCCGGCGCATACCCGTCCGCGAGCGGCGCCCCGCTGCCGGACCAGAATCTGGTGGCGATCTTCAGCGCCTCGACCCGCAAGGGCCGTTGGCGGGTGCCGGCGCGGATCAACGCCGTCGCGATCTTCGGCAGTGTGGAGATCGATCTGACCGAGGCGGTCTTTCCGCAGCAGCAGATCCAGATCAATGTCACCGCCATCCTCGGCAGCGTGGAGATCCGGGTCCCGGAGAACATCACGCTGCGCAGCAGTGGCTCCGGCGTCCTGGGCGCCTTCGAGGTGGAGACGAACGACGCGGTGGACGATGACGCCCCGCAGGTCCTGGTCAACGGCTATGCCGTGCTGGGCAGCGTCGAGGCCAAGCCCAAGCGCGGCGCCTGGATCCACGATCTGCGCCATCGGCTGCGGGCCGAGCGCCGCGAGCGCCGGGACCGGCTCACGTAAGACCCATGGTGGGTGGCCGTAGCGGTCCGGCGGGCATGAATGGCCGTAACGGGTCCGGCGATTGCGTGTGACGGGTTCGGTGAGTGCGGCTTTCCGGGGCGGCTGTTGCGGGGGTGCGGCCACGATCGCCACCGTGTGCATAAGCGCGCGTACAGCGGGTAGGGCTGGTGCATCGTCTCTCGTACGGCTGCGGGGTGCGAATAGCCGTGCGCAGCGAGACGGGCAAGGGTGATTTCTTCGCCGAAGCCGTCGTCAGGAGTAGACCGTGCTGCTACCGCATCAGCCCCTGCAGGATGCCGCTGTCGTTCCGTCCCAGCGATTGACCGCTCGCGACGAGGCCGGCCCCTGGCATTCGGAGGCGGTGTGCCGCCGGGACGAAGCCGGGCTGTTCTTCGCCCCGTCCAAGGAGCCGACCGCCGCGCGGCTGGCCAGGGAGGAGGCCGCAAAGCGGGTGTGTGCCCGCTGCCCGGTGATGGTCGAGTGCCGGGAGCATGCGCTGCTCCAACCGGAGCCGTACGGCGTCTGGGGTGGGCTGACCGCCGCGGAGCGCCGGGTCGTGCTGGCCCGCCGTCGTCGGCGGGAGTCCGAGCTCCAGCGCGCCGCCCATATGCCTGCGGCGGGCTGAGTACCGGACAACGGGACATATGGGCCGCTTCGCCCCCGCCGGAGACTCTCCGGCGGGGGCGAAGTGCGTGTGGCCGCCGGCCAGTTGCCCGACCGGCTGGAGCGCGGACTAGCTGGGGCGCTCGAAGTCCACCGAGCTGTACGCGCGGAGCTTGGAGAGCCGGTGCTCGGAGTCGATCTGGCGGATGGTGCCGGACTTGGAGCGCATCACCAGCGACTGGGTGTAGGCGGTCTCCGCGCGGTAGCGCACACCGCGCAGCAGCTCGCCGTCCGTGATGCCGGTGGCGACGAAGAAGACGTTGTCGCCTTGGACCAGGTCCTCGATCTGCAGGACCTTGTCCAGGTCGTGGCCGGCGTCGAGGGCGCGCTGCCGCTCGTCGTCGTCCTTGGGCCACAGCTTGGCCTGGATGGTGCCGCCCATGCACTTGAGGGCGCACGCGGCGATGATGCCCTCGGGGGTGCCGCCGATGCCCAGCAGCAGGTCGACGCCGGTGCCCTCGCGGGCCGCCA
Source organism: Streptomyces sp. NPDC050636 (assembly GCF_040654775.1). Taxonomy (NCBI): domain Bacteria; kingdom Bacillati; phylum Actinomycetota; class Actinomycetes; order Kitasatosporales; family Streptomycetaceae; genus Streptomyces; species Streptomyces sp. NPDC050636. The sequence continues at coordinate 25,629 of NZ_JBFAIP010000009.1, read as the reverse complement.
TGATCGCGCCGGCGACATCGCCGTCGGAGATGAACTTGATCCGGGCGCCGGCCTCGCGGACCTCCTTGACCAGGCCGTCGTGGCGGGGCCGGTCCAGGATGACGACGGTGACGTCCTCGACGGCGGACTTCTTCGCCTTGGCGATCCGGCGGATGTTGACGGCCACCGGGGCGTTGATGTCGACGAAGTCGGCGGCCTCGGGGCCGGTGGCGAGCTTGTCCATGTAGAAGACGGCGGACGGGTCGAACATCGAGCCGCGCTCGGCGACGGCCATGACGGACACGGCGTTGGCCATGCCCTTGGCGGTGAGCGTGGTGCCGTCCACGGGGTCCACGGCCACGTCGCACTCGGGGCCGGTGCCGTCGCCGACGCGCTCGCCGTTGTAGAGCATCGGGGCGTTGTCCTTCTCGCCCTCCCCGATGACCACGACGCCGTTCATCGACACGGTGTGGATCAGAGCGCGCATGGCCTTGACCGCCGCGCCGTCCGCGCCGTTCTTGTCACCCCGTCCGACCCAGCGGCCCGACGCCATGGCACCGGCCTCGGTGACCCGGACCAGCTCCAGGGCGAGGTTGCGGTCGGGGGCTTCGGGGCTGACCTCAAGGGGGGACGGGAGATGGTGCTCGGTCATCGAGCGCACCTTTCTGTACGGCGACGGCCGGAAGGCTGAGGGTGGCTGTGCGGGGGTTCGCGGGTGTTCCCCCAGACGTTCACAGTATCGGTACGTCGCGAAGATGAGCAGGGGGCCCTTCGCATGAGCAGCGTCAAAGATTGCCGTCGGCGGAGGTGAATGCGCTGGTGAGGAGCTTGCGCGGGTCGGTGGCATTGGCTGGTACGGGCCGGTCGGCGAAGCTTCGTAACGGCCGCTCGTGGAGCTGCGTGCCGGCCGGCGGCCCGGTCGCGGCGCGGTGGGTGACCGCCGTCACCGGGGGGTCCGTCGGGGCCGCGGCGGGCATGGGGGACCATAGGGGCGTGGCAGGTATGCGAGGCAGGCAAACGGTGCGGGACATGGTCCTGTCGCTGGCGGTGATCGGCGTTCTCGTCGGGGCGATCTATGTGTTCATCCCGCACGACGACAGCCGGAGCGCCGAGAGGAACGCGGTCAAGACGGTCGACTACCGGCTGGAGGCCACCATGGCCCGGCGCGCGGCGCCGTACCCGGTGGCCGTGCCCAAGGGGCTGCCGAAGACCTGGCGCGCGACCTCCGTCTCGTACAAGGCGAGCAACGACGGCAAGGGCGGCGCCTGGCATCTGGGCATGCTCGACCCGGAGCAGGAGTACGCGGCGGTCGAGCAGAGCGATGCGCCCGCGCGCGAGTTCATCAAGGACGTGACGCTGGGCGCGGCGAAGGCCGAGGGCAAGCAGGCGGTCGCCAGCAAGAAGTGGGACCGGTACAAGGGCGACACGTACAACGCCCTGGTCCGCGAGGAGTCGGGGGTGACGACGGTCGTCACCGGCACCGCGCCGTTCGGCCGGCTCGCGGAGCTGGCCGCCTCGCTGGAGACGAAGAAGGGCCCGGAAGAGAAGAAGGGCTGAGGCCCGCAGGGCGGAATTCGCGACGAGGCCGCCGCACCCGGGATGGGTGCGGCGGCCTCGTCGTCGTACGGGGGCCGGCTCGGCGCCGGCGCGGACGGTGTGGCTCAGACGGTGGTGGCGGCCTCGTCGAACTCCAGGCGCGGCGAGCGCGGGAAGAAGGCGTCGGTGCCCGGCTTGCCGAGGTTGATGACGAGGAAGGACTTCTGCTTGCCGTCGCCGAAGAATTCCTTGTCGATGCCGGTGAAGTCGAAGCCGGTCATGGGGCCGGCGGCCAGGCCGGCGGCGCGGATACCGAGGATGAAGTAGCCGGCCTGCAGGGTGGCGTTCTGGGTGCCGGCGGCCTCGCGGGCGGCGAGCTCGGAGAAGAAGGCGTCCTTCACGGTCGGCATCGCCGGGAAGAGCCGCGGCAGCTTCTCGTGGAAGTCCAGGTCGACGGAGAGGATGACGGTCAGCGGTGCGGACTGCGTCTTCGGGCCGTTGGCGCCCATGGCGTGGTTGACCAGACGCCGGCGGGCGTCCTCGGAACGGACCAGGGTGATCCGCAGCGGCGACTGGTTGAAGGCGGTCGGGGCGTACTTCACCAGGTCGTAGATGGCCTGGACCTGCTCGTCCGTCACCGGCTCGTCCGTGAACGTGTTGGCGGTCTGGGCCTCACGGAAGAGGAGGTCCTGAGCGGCGGCGTCAAGGGCGAGAGACATAGGGGCACCTCGTGGTCGGCGGGGCTATCGCGGGGGTACTGCGGAGCGTCACTGCTGTGACTACGAGATCCACAGTAGCGGAAGTGTATTAACTTTCAACTAAATGCGGGGCGATGTGAGCCGCTTCACAGTGCTTCACCGCGCTTCACATGGAATGTCCGCGCCTACGCGCGCCCCGCCACCGCGTCCGGCCCCTCCTGCGGCTCCGCCAGCGCCGCGTCCAGCCGCGCCCGCGCGCCCTCCAGCCAGCGGCGGCAGACCTTCGCCAGCTGCTCACCGCGCTCCCACAGGGCGAGCGACTCCTCCAGCGTCGTGCCGCCCGCCTCCAGGCTGCGGACGACCTCGATCAGCTCGTCCCGCGCCTGCTCATAGCCGAGCGTGGAGTCCACCGGCGTCACTCCCGTCTCCGCGGCGGCTTCCGCGGCGGTCTCCGTGTCGCCGGCCACCCCGGCCGCCGTCCCGCGCTCCGCGTCCGCCATGCCGTCCGTCTTCGCCTTCGCCATATCTCCCACCCTAAGCGGGGGGTGTGACAGCGCCGGGCCGTCCCGGCCCCCCGTCCACCCGCACCCGGAACTCGCCCTCGGCCACCCTGGCCCGCAACTCCTCGTCCCCGCTGACCTCTTCCGGTGAGCGCACCGCCGCCCCGTCCGGCTTCTGCAGCACCGCATAGCCGCGCTCCAGCGTCGCCTTGGGGGACAGCGCGACCACCCGCGCGAGGGTGTGCGTCAGCTCCGAATCCGCCCGGTCGAGCAGATGCCCCAGCGTCCGCCGGCCGCGCTCCAGCAGCGCCGTGATCTGCTCCTCGCGCTCCTCCACCATCCGCTGCGGCCGCTGTATCGACGGGCGGTGCAGCGCTGCTGCCAGCCCGCGCTCCTCCCGCTCCAGGAAGCCGCTGACCGCGCGCCGCGCCCGCTCCCGCAGCTGCTGGACCCGGGCCAGCTCCTCGCCCACGTCCGGCACGACCTTCTTCGCGGCGTCCGTGGGCGTCGAAGCCCGCAGGTCGGCGACGAGATCCAGCAGCGGGGAGTCCGGCTCATGGCCGATCGCGGAGACGACGGGCGTACGCGCCGCCCCGACGGCCCGTACGAGCTGCTCGTCCGAGAACGGCAGCAGATCCTCCACACTGCCGCCGCCGCGGGCCACGATGATCACGTCGACCTCGGGCAGCGCGTCCAGCTCCTGGACCGCCTCGATCACCTTCGGCACCGCATGCACTCCCTGCACCGGCACATTGCGCACCTCGAAGCGGACGGCCGGCCAGCGGTGCCGGGCGTTCTCCAGTACGTCCCGCTCCGCGGCGCTCGCACGGCCGCAGACCAGCCCGATCAGCTGCGGCAGGAACGGCAGCGGCTTCTTGCGGTCCGCCGCGAACAGCCCCTCCGCCGCCAGCGACTTCTTCAACTGCTCCAGTCTGGCGAGGAGTTCACCGACCCCGACCGGTTTGATCTCGGCGGCCCGCAGTGACAGCTGGCCGCGCGGGGCGTACCACTCCGGCTTGGCGTGCACCACCACCCGGGCGCCCTCGCCCACCACCTCGGCGACCTTGTCGAAGACCTGGCGGTAGCACGTCACGCTCACCGAGATGTCGTACGACGGATCACGCAGCGTCAGAAAGACCACGCCCGCGCCGGGCCGCCGCGAGAGCTGGGTGATCTGCCCCTCGACCCATACCGCGCCGAGACGGTCGATCCACCCGCCGATGAGCCGGGACACCTCGCCGACCGGGATCGGCGTTTCCGGGGACGTTGAGACAGCCATACGAGCGAGGGTATCGGCGGGCACCGACAGTGCCCGCCGGACGCCGGACCTCAGTCCGGCGTGCCGGCCCGCCGCGCCCGGTACTGAAGTGCCAGTACAGCCAGGCCGACGACCAGCCAGACCGCGCCGATCACCTGGGCGGTGGGTGAGGCCGCCACGATGACGGCCACGACCACCGCCAGGCCCAGCAGCGGGACGATCACATGGGCCAGTAGGTTCGGCGACTCGGCGTGCCCGCGGATCCGGAACCAGCCGATCACCGAGGCGTGCAGCAGGCCGAAGGCGGTCAGCGCGCCGACGTTCACGATCGAGGACAGCTGGTCCAGGCCGTCGTCCCGGCGCGCCGCCCAGACGGCCGCGACGAGCGTCACCAGGGCCGCGCCCAGCAGCGCCCGCCGCGGCACCCCGCTCCCCGCGTCGACCTTCGACATCGCCCCGGGCAGCCGCCGGTCCCGTGCCATCGCGAAGAGCAGTCGCCCGGCCGCGGCCTGTCCGGCCAGCGCCGCGAACGCCGCCCCGATCGCCTTGCTCGCCGCGACCAGCTTCTGCAGCCACTCACCCACGGCGTCGTCGGCCGTCGTATAGAAGGCGTCGCCCTGCCCGCCCGGCTGGGCCGCCAGCTCCGCCGCCGACATCGGCGCCAGCAGCGCCGCCAGATACGACTGGACGACGAACAGCACACCGGCCACCACCAGGCAGGTGATGACGGCGCGCGCCACCCGCTGCGAACCTCCGGCCGACTCCTCCGCGAACGACGCGATCGCGTCGAAGCCCAGGAACGAGAGCACCGCGACCGACACCGCCGCCAGCACCGCGGTCATCGAGAAGGCGCCCTCACCCGTGAGCGGCGTCGCCCAGCCCCGCTGGGCCCCGTCCGTGACCAGCACGCACACCGCCGCCACGACGAACACCACGAGCACCGCGATCTCCATGGCCAGCACCAGGAAGCCCACCACGGCCGCGGTCCGTACGCCCCACAGGTTCAGCAGCGTGGTGACGACGACCGCGATCACCGTCCACACCCACTGGTGCACCGACGGCACCAGGGAGTGCAGCGCGATCCCCGAGAAGAGATAGGCGACGGCCGGGATCAGCAGATAGTCGAGCATCGCCATCCAGCCCGCGACAAAGCCCGCGCCCTCGCCCAGGCCCACCCTGGCGTAGGTGAAGACCGAACCGGCCTGCGGCGCGACCCGCACCATCTGCGCATACGAGTACGCGGTGAAGGCCATGGCGAGGGTCGCGACGATGTAGACGGTCGCGATCGCGCCGTGCGACTTCGCCTCCAGCGTCCCGAAGATGCCGACCGGCGCCATCGGGGCGATGAACAGCAGCCCGTAGACGATCAGATCCCGGAATGTCAGCGTCCGCCGCAGCGATCCGGCGTCTGCGGCGGTGCTTCCGCCCCCGCCGCCCACCGTGCCGCCATCCGTTGTGCCTGTTGCGCCGACCGTCCCCGGCATTCCGCCTCCTTCGTACGTTCTTCAACAGTCTGGGTCACCGGGCGATCTTTGGACGTCCGGGCGCGGCCTTACGATGGGACGCATGACTGCCCACCCGTCGCCCGCCACCGCCCGCAAGGTCCTGCTCGCAGCCCCCCGTGGCTACTGCGCGGGCGTGGACCGTGCCGTGATCGCCGTCGAGAAAGCCCTGGAGCAGTACGGCGCGCCCGTGTACGTACGGCACGAGATCGTGCACAACAAGTACGTCGTGAAAACCCTGGAGAAGAAGGGCGCGATCTTCGTCGACGAGACGGAAGAGGTGCCCGAGGGCAACATCGTCATCTTCTCGGCGCACGGCGTCGCCCCCGTCGTCCACGACGAGGCCAAGCGCGGCAAGCTCGCCACCATCGACGCCACCTGCCCGCTGGTCACCAAGGTCCACAAGGAAGCCGTCCGGTTCGCCAACGAGGACTATGACATCCTCCTGATCGGCCACGAGGGCCACGAAGAGGTCATCGGCACCAGCGGCGAGGCCCCCGACCACATCACCCTGGTCGACGGCCCCGAGGACGTCGCCAATGTCGAGGTCCGCGACCCGGACAAGGTCGTCTGGCTCTCCCAGACCACGCTCTCCGTCGACGAGACCATGGAGACCGTCGACGCCCTCAAGGGCCGCTACCCCAACCTCCTCTCGCCGCCGAGCGACGACATCTGCTACGCCACCCAGAACCGCCAGATCGCGGTGAAGCAGATGGGCGCCGAGGCCGATCTCGTCATCGTCGTCGGCTCCAAGAACTCCTCGAACTCGGTCCGCCTCGTCGAGGTCGCCCTCGGTGCCGGCGCGCGTGACGCCCACCTGGTCGACTACGCCGAGGAGATCGACGAGGCCTGGCTGGAGGGCGTCGGCACGGTCGGCGTCACCTCCGGCGCGTCCGTCCCGGAGATCCTCGTCCACGGCGTCCTGGACTGGCTCGCCCAGCGCGGCTACGAGGACGTCGAGACCATCACGGCCGCCGAGGAGTCCATCGCCTTCTCGCTGCCGAAGGAACTCCGCCGCGACCTGCGCGCCGAGGCGAAGGCAGCCGTCGAGGGCTGACCCGTCGAGGACCGAGGCAGCGACGAGGACGGGAAGAGGACGGGGCGGGGAGCCGGGAGAAGTGGGCATCCCGGGGGCGATCGGCCGGGTCGCCGCCTAGCCTTTTCCCATGAGGGTCTTCGGTGTGGACATCGGCGGATCGGGCATCAAAGGTGCCCCGGTGGATCTGGAACGCGGCGACCTCGCCGACGACCGCTACAAGGTGCTGACCCCGCAGCCGGCCACCCCGGATGCGGTCGCGGACTGCGTCAAGCAGGTCGTGGACCACTTCGGGTGGTCCGGGCCGGTCGGTGTGACGTTCCCCGGCGTGGTCACCGACGGTACGACCCGCACGGCCGCCAATGTCGACAAGCACTGGATCGACACGGCCGCCGGCGCGTTGCTCACCACCCGGCTCGGCGGCGGATCGGGCCGCCGTCCGGTGACGCTCCTCAACGACGCGGACGCGGCCGGCCTGGCCGAAATGCGCTTCGGCGCGGGCCGCGGCCGCACCGGCACCGTCATCATGCTCACCTTCGGCACCGGCATCGGCAGCGCCGTCTTCACCGGCGGCCGGCTGGTCCCCAACACCGAGCTCGGCCACCTGGAACTGCACGGTCACGACGCCGAGAAGCGCGCCTCGACCAGGGCCAAAGAGGACGAGGACCTGAGCTGGCAGCAGTGGGCGCACCGGGTCCGGAAGTACCTCGCCCATGTGGAGATGCTCTTCTCGCCCGAGCTGTTCGTGATCGGCGGCGGGGTGAGCCGCAAGGCGCACAAGTTCCTGCCGCTGATCGAGGGCATCAGGGCCGAGATCGTGCCGGCGCAGCTTCAGAACAACGCGGGGATTGTGGGTGCCGCGATGGCTGCCCAGGCCGCTCGGGCGGGTGGGCCGCCGACCGCGGACGGTTCCCCGCCGGCTGCCGCGCCTGCGCCGCAGCCCGGTTCCGTGACGGCCCGGGGCGCGCGCTCAGTGGTGGACTCACCTGTGGGATGGCCCGACGCTGCGAGCTGAGCACCGCCTTGCGGAACAGCGCGAACAGCGCGCACACCAGGGTGCCGGCGTAGAGCCAGTCCGCGTTCAGCGCGAGGACCGTGAAGAGCCCCATCAGCATTCCGTCGAACCCCTCCGTGCCGCGGTGGATCGGCAGCGCCCCGAGGGCGAACGCGATCGGCAGCGCGATCGGCGCGGTGATCAGGTCGTACGGCCGTACCCACACCGCCGCGCACACGCTGACCAGCAGGAAGAACACGCCGTACGGGGTCTGCGCGCCGCCGAGCAGCAGCCGGTCCAGGAACGCGAACGCGAGCAGCGCGAGGGTGCCGAGCAGCCAGCAGCCGAGGCCGGTCAGTTTGGCGGCCGGCATCCGGTGCAGCAGACGGGCCACGCAGGCCGGCGCGGCGGGCAGCGGGCGCGGCCGCTTCCGGGCGCGGTACACGGTCGCCGTCTCGCCGCGGACCAGACCCGCGTACGGCCCCGGCCAGGGCGTCCGCTCGACGCCGTCGGGGGCGGCGGCCTCCGCGGGGCGCGGGAGCCGGGAGTTCCGGTCCGCCGCCGGACTGCCTTTCGGCGACGGACTGTACTGGGGCGTGCGCGCTTCGTGTTGCTCCACTCGCCAACGGTAGGCCGCTAAGTGGGATTAATAGGTCGCAGGACACGCGCTTTGGGTGAGCTTGAGGCTCCGTTCGGTGTACGGGGTGGCGTGTTGCGCCCCGCCGCCCGGCGAGGCCTTTCCGTCCCCTCCCCGTAGACTGGTGGATCGGCCCTCAGGTCCTCTCCTGTTTCTCTTCTTTCCTCAACAGGACGGACCGGATGGAGCCGCCCTCCGCCGTCCACCACCTCGCTCCGGGAAGTCGCCACCGTGTCGCTCACGATCGGAATCGTCGGTCTGCCGAATGTCGGCAAGTCGACCCTGTTCAATGCCCTGACCAAGAACGACGTGCTGGCGGCCAACTACCCGTTCGCCACCATCGAGCCGAACGTCGGCGTCGTCGGCGTCCCGGACCCGCGTCTGGCCACCCTCGCCGGGATCTTCGGCTCGCAGAAGATCCTCCCCGCGACCGTCGACTTCGTGGACATCGCGGGCATCGTCCGCGGCGCCTCCGAGGGCGAGGGCCTGGGCAACAAGTTCCTCGCGAACATCCGCGAGTCCGACGCGATCTGCCAGGTAATCCGCGCCTTCAAGGACGAGAACGTGGTCCACGTCGACGGCAAGGTCTCGCCCAAGGACGACATCGAGACCATCAACACCGAGCTGATCCTCGCCGACCTCCAGACGATCGAGAAGGTCCTGCCGCGCCTCCAGAAGGAGTCGCGCATCAAGAAGGACATCGCGCCCAAGGTGGCGGCCGTCGAGGCGGCCAAGGAGATCCTGGAGAAGGGCGACACGCTCTTCTCGGCGGGCATCGTCCAGGGCTCCGGCAACGAAGAGCTCCTGCACGACCTCCACCTCCTGACGACCAAGCCCTTCCTCTACGTCTTCAACGTCGACGAGGACGAGCTGACGGACGACGACTTCAAGGCCGAGCAGCGCTCCCTGGTCGCCCCCGCCGAGGCGATCTTCCTCAACGCCAAGCTGGAAGCGGACCTCGCCGAGCTCGACGACGACGAGGCCCTGGAGCTGCTCCAGTCCGTCGGCCAGGACGAGCCGGGCCTGGCGACCCTCGCCCACGTCGGCTTCAACACCCTCGGCCTGCAGACGTATCTGACGGCCGGCCCCAAGGAAACCCGTGCCTGGACCATCAAGAAGGGCGCCACCGCCCCCGAGGCCGCCGGTGTCATCCACACCGACTTCCAGAAGGGCTTCATCAAGGCCGAGGTCATCTCCTTCGCCGACCTCGTCGAAACCGGCTCGGTGGCCGACGCCCGCGCGGCGGGCAAGGCGCGCATGGAGGGCAAGGAGTATGTGATGCAGGACGGGGATGTGGTCGAGTTCCGGTTCAACGTGTAGCCGGTGCCGTAGCGCCACTTCGCTGATCTAGCGGAATACAGGTCAGAAGGGGTCCACTCCTCCGGGGGTGGGCCCCTGAGTTTTTGCGCGCCATCAACGGCTTTTGCGCGCCATCAACGCCTTCAGATTCGCCATCCGCCGCGGCTCGCTCATCCCCAACACCCCTGTCGGCACGGGGGAGAAGACGTCGAATCAGCCCACCCGCACTTATACCGACCCGCTCCCCGCCCACACTGCGAACCACGCCTCACTCAGCAGAGATGCACTCGGTAGGCTAATGATCATGGCGGGCGACCTGCTCGCAGTCGGCATGGCCGTGGGCCCGGCTGTTGCCACCGCGACCCGTTCCGCAACACTTCACGCAAACTCAGGGGGTAAAGCCATCAATGGCTGACGAGTACAAGGTCGATCTCGACCGGCTGGATGAGGTGGTGAGGAAGCTCAACGGCATCACCAATGACATGCAGTGCACGAAGGGCAAGGCGACGAGCAACACGTATTTGCCCCGCGGGGCGCTCGGCGAGAAGTTCGACGAAGAAGATGAGCTTCGGCAGAAGCATGAGGCCCTGAAGGACTACATAGAGAATCAGATCCTCAAGAAGCTTGAGTCCTTCATCAAGGACCTCACCAAGAAGACAGCTGCAACCCACGGCCGTTACCAGGACAAGGAGCAAGAGACGGCCAACGCCATGAAACAGGGCCGCCGTCACGACGCGCCCCTCAACATGAGTTGAGCGGGTGGCGAAGTGTCAGGAACAGTGGGATGCGGAATCGGGGGTAGCCGACAGTGTCGGAAATGAATCAAATAGCGATCAACAATATGAAAGACGGGATCGGCGTAAATGCTGAGTTCAACTCAAAGCTAAAGGTCGCCCAATACGCGTCGGAGCAGCCGTCCACAGAGCAGCACACCAGCAAGTTCTGGAAGAAGACGCTCCCCGAGCTCAAGGCCATGGTGGCGGGGTCCAGCCCCTCTACCGTGCGGAGCGTGGGTGAGGCATGGATCGACGTGGGTCACGACCTGGACGGCGGTTCAAACGGCTTCATAGACCAAATGACAGAGGGCGTGGTCGAGTCCGTCCTTAAGTCGATGGGTTCCGGCGGCGGAATCAAGGGCACGTTCGACCGTGCCATCGCAGAAGTCCGGGAACACTGGGACGGCAAGGCGGCCCAGATGTTTGAAGCCAGGGCTCGCGAAATCAGCAAGAACATCTCCCACGCCGCGGAGTGGGCGCGCGCAGCCGGCAATACCCTGGTCTCGGCCGGTGATGCGCTGGAGGCCTACGGCCCGTACGTCATGTCCATCGAGGAGCCGAGCGGCTGGGACAGCGGCACGGACCGGGTCGGTGACGAGGTGAAATCCTTCTTCGGCGGCGGTGACGCACGAGATGACTCGGTCGCTCTAGCCTCGCTCGAACAGGGCATATCGACGAGCAAGGTACTGGAGAACACCGGCAGTTCGTTGTCGGCGGGCCGGGAGGCGCAACTCCGCGGCGCGATTGCGATGGAGTACCTGGGGGCGGCGTACAACACGGTGGGCAAGTCGATGCCTACTGTGCCTACGCCTGGGAGGCCTGGGGGGCCTGAGAAAAGACGGGACGACTGGGGTGGGGATCGGCCCGACGGCGACGGAAGGCCGCCTGGAGGGGTCCATCCTCCGCTGCCCCCGTCCATCACCAGCCCCCGGCCCACGACTCCGGGTGGTGTAACACCTGGTGGGAAGGGTCCGGGCTACACCTCTCCAGTGCCGCTTCCCGCACCCAATCCGGGCGGTATCAACGGTGGTGGCGGCAGCACCCGTCCCCAACCGGCAGGACCGGCCATGCCGTCGGTGAGGACCGGCCTTGAGGGACTCACCGGCGGTGGCGGCCTCGGTGCAGGCGGTGGAGGCGGCGGCGCCGGACTGGGCGGTGGCTCGGTAGGCGCGGGGTCTGGTGGCCCTGGAGGTGGCAGCGGCGGAGGTTCTGGAACGCCTGGGATGCCGGGCGGGATGGGAGCCGGGGCAGGGGCCGGGGCAGGAACCGGTCGCGGCGGCATGTCCGGAATGGGCGGAGGCGCAGGAGCCGGCGCCGGTGCAGGAAAGGCCGGTGGCGCCGGCCGTGGCAGTGCAATGGCTCGCCAGCGTGGCGGAGTCGCAGGCGCTGCGAAGGGAGCGCCCGGGGCTGGAGCGCAGGGCGGTTCGGGACTGCATCGCAGCCGGGGAGGCACCCAGGCCGGCAAGTCAAGTGGTCGTGGCGGAATGGCGGGGGCTCCGGGCGCGCCTGCCGCGAACGGCAGAAAAAACGCGAACGGCGGCGGTAATCGCCCTGACTACCTCGTGGAAGAAGAGGAGACATGGATAAAGCAACGTAATGTGGCTCCTCGTGTCATCGAGTAGTTAGCTGCCGAGTGCAGTCGGTGGAAACGACTTGGGGCCCGCAGTCTTCGGGCTGCGGGCCCCAATCTTTTGGGGAGAGGTAGTTAGAGCATGAGCTTCGCGTGCAGGCTGCGTGCGTTGGGCGGCACGGTTTTGGTCGGAGCGCTGCTCTTCGGAACCGCGCCGGTTGCTTCGGCAGACCAGGTCAGAGACGCACAGTGGCCCCTGAAGGCCTTCAAATCCGAAGAGATGGCGAAGATATCCACGGGGAAAGGCATAACCGTTGCCGTCATTGATGACGGCGTGAATGGTAGTCACCCAGATCTTGAGGGAAACGTTCTACCGGGAAAGGACTTCACTAGCGACGGACCTGCTGACGAGGAATCAAAGAATAATCACGGTACGTCGATGAGTGGGGCCATCGCTGGGCACGGGCATGGGCCGGGTGGCTCTTCGGGCATCAAGGGGCTGGCTCCAAGTGCGAAGATTCTCCCCCTTAAATGGTCGGACATGAACGGTGGCGAATCGGCGGATTCTGATTCCTATGCCGAACCTTTGCGATATGCCGTGGACCACGGAGCGAAGATCGTCAACATGTCGTTTGGTGGTCCGAGTATTACCGACGAGGAGAAGGAGGCGATCGCCTACGCGGTAAAACACGATGTTCTTCTCGTGGCGGCCGCGGGTAACGAAGGCGACACCAGCCTTGGCTACCCTGCCTCCGCCCCCGGCGTCCTTACCGTGGGCGCTGTAGGGTCGGACGGGAAGGTCTGGGAGAAGTCCAATTACGGCCCGCAGGTTCTTTTGACGGCACCCGGAGTGCGCATCCGGTCGGCAGGTGTCACCTCCCCGTACGGCTATGGGGACGGTACGTCCGATGCAGCCGCCTATGTCTCCGGCGCCGCAGCCCTGATCCGCGCGAAGTTCCCTAAACTGTCTGCAGGTCAGGTGACGAATCGTCTGACGAAGACGGCGCTCCTTCCCCCAGGTTCAGGCGTCGCCAAAGTCCCGGACGAGCATTACGGCTACGGCCTCATCCGCCCGCTCCGCGCCCTGAAGGAGAGCATCCCGGCCGGCCCGAAGAACGGGCCGCTCACGATGCCTGAGGGCGCGCCGTCCTCCCCGGAAACGGATGTACCCGCCGACTCCAACGGCTCCGACGGTGCCAACACCCCTGGCAACGGCAATCAGCAGGCCGGGAGTAAGGACGAGGGCCTGAGCCCCGTCGTCATCGTTTCCATCGCCGTGGGCGTCCTCGCCGTCGCCGCTCTCGTCATCGGCCTCGTCGTGGCTTCCAAGCGTAAGAACGACGGCAACGGCCCGCCCCCCAGTGCCTTCCCGCCCCCCGGTGCCCCCGGCAGCTTCCCGCCTCCCGGTGTCACCCCCGGCTACCCGCCCCAGCCCAACCTCTACCAGCAGCCCCCCACTTCCCCCGGCTACTACCCGCCCGGCCCCCCGACCCAGCCCCCGGGACGGTAGTCGGCACCCTCCGTGAACTGAGACCCGCGGTCCGGGACCGACGTCCCGAACCGCGGGTTCTTGCTGTCCAAGAAGAGGAGCGAGACGTCGAGGACGAGCGGGGCGCGGAGGAGGAACGGGGCGTCACGGAGGAACGGGGGGCTGACGCCAAGCCGAGATCCGAGGGCGCCGAGCAGCCGGGGCAACGGGAACTCGCCGGCCGGTTCAGGCACCAGGGGCGGTCAGCCGAACGCGACGAGAGCGAAGTAGCTGACGACCCACAGCACGGCGAGCGCCGCGACCGCGCCGAGCGCGCCGATTCCGAGGACAACGGCCTTTGCTCCCGGGGTATTTGCCATGGCCCCATGATGCTCCCGCCTGTGCCCGGCGTGTCCGGCGGGGTGCCGGCCGTCGCACGTTCAGCCGCACGAATCCCGCCACGGACACCTGGCGGTCGGGAGAAGGCGTTAGTTCATTATCCGGCAGATCGGGGGCCGCCCGCATCCGCTTCGCGGACGATCTTGAAAGGGATTTGTGGCCCTAGCGTTTAGGCATGACGGGAAATACGGGCAAAGACGTGGTGTGTGAGGCGGGCGACGGCGTGGAGCTGGCCGTCCGGGATCACGGCGGGGACGGCGCCGCGGTGTTGTTGCTGCACGGTGCCGGACGGACGCTGATGGATTGGGAGCTGGTCGCGCCCCTGCTTGCCGAGCGGCACCGGGTGGTGGCGATGGATCTGCGGGGGCACGGGCGGTCCGGGGACGGGCCGTGGACCTTCGACGCCGTGCTCGGGGACGTCACGGCGGTACTGGAGCGGCAGGGGATCCCGGACGCCGTCGTGGTCGGGCACTCGCTGGGAGGGATGATCGCCGCCCTGTGCCTGGAGCACAACGAACGCACGCCCGCGGCGGTGAATCTGGACGGCCACGGGATGGGGCGGCCCGATCAGTACCTGGGGCTGGACCGTACATATGTCGAACAACGCCTCGCGGAGGCAAGGGAGTTCGCTGAGGAGGCGGGCGGGCGGACCTTTGCCGCCGAGGCGTTGGACGGAGTGCTGGGCTACCAGGCGGCCATGGCGGAGCAGTTGGGGATACCGATGGCCCTGATGGAGGCCGGGGCGCGACGGTCACTGGGGGAGACGGCGGACGGGCAGCTGTACCTGCGGCCGGGGCGGCAGCACGCACAGGAGATGCAGGCGGCCATCGCGGGCCTCGACCTCTTCGCGCTCTACCGGCGGGTCTCCCGTCCCCTGCTGATCGCGCGGGCGTTGCGCCCCAATCCGTTGGTGCCCGGCATGCCGGAGTGGTTCGACGAGCTGATGGCGGCGTATGTGGCGGGGCTCCGACGGGATCTCGGCGAACTGGCGCGGACGCAGTCGCACATCACCGTCGCGGGGGTGGACGGCACCCACGCGATGGTGATGGAGCGGCCGGAGGAGATAGCCGCTCTGGTGGCTGGATTCGTGGCGGGGGACGAGTTCGTGGCGGGAGGCGAGTTCGTGGCGGGAGGCGAGTTCGTGGCGGAGGACGAGTTCGTGGCGGGGGACGTGCCTGCCTGACAACGAAACACCGACCCATGGGCCCGGTACGCGCACCCCGCGTACCGAGCCCTCGTCGTGCCGTGGCCTGGTCACCTGATTCGCCGGACCGGCCCTAGGACAGGCCCTGGCCGGCCGTGGTCGGCGGAATCGCGCACGTATCGGAGAACCCCTGGCTGCGCAGGCCCATCGCGCTGTTCAGCCGCGACCGCAGATTCTCCACCGCCACCATCGTCGTCAGCTCGACGAACGCCGCATCGCCCAGCCGGCTCCGCAGACTCTCGGCCAGTTCGTCGGTGACCGCGGGGGGCGTTTCCGTCATGGCCTCTGCGTACTCCATGACGAGCCGCTCCACCTCGGTGAACGACTCCTTGTGCGAGCGCCACTCGGGCACTTTGCTGATCTTCTCCAACGGCAGCCCGAGCCGGTCCGCCTCCCAGTGGCCGAAGTCCATGCACCACGAGCAGCCGATCTTCGCCGCCGAAACCATCTGCGCCAGATGCTTCAGCGTCGGGTCCAGCGCCTTCCACCGCCCCACCTTCATCTCGAAGGCGAAGTACGCCCGCAGAATCTTCGGGTGGTGAGCGAGCACCAGCGCGGGCTCCATGACCTTCCCGTACGCCCGGCGGGAATACCACTCCCCCAGTCGCAGGGTGAGTGTGCGCCGCGGGGTGAGAGAAATCCGTGCCATGGCAGTGCCTCCTCGTACAAGCAGGTCGGAGCGGCTTCGGTAGCCGCCTCACTCCCTTGACGAGCAGGCACCGACAGATGTGACATCGGCGCCGCGGACCCGGCCCCGACCCATCGGAAAGGCCCTAGCGGGGCCCTAGCGGGGGAAGAGCTGGAAGAGCGTGGCGGGGCGTCCCCGGTAGCGTTCGCCGCCGGCCCGCAGCATCGGCTCGATGAAGTTGCGGGCGTAGGTGTGCGGGTCCTGCTCGGCGGCGCCCAGGCCCTTGATGTACGCCTCGTGCGCGGCGAGCGAGGCGACCGCGCGGTCGATTCCCGGGCCGACCTCGGCGGCGTGCGTGGGGTAGGGGGAGCCGGCCACGGCCACCCAGCGGACGCCGTTCCAGGGCTCCAGGCCCTGCTCGTCGGTGAGCTCGGGGAAGATCCAGCGGTTGCCCGCGTCGCCCGCCGCGTCCAGGACGGCGCGGCCGACCGCCCGGTGGTCGGGGCTGTTCCAGCTGACGCCGCCCCACGTGTCGTGGTGGTTGAGGGTGATCAGCAGCTCGGGGCGGTGGCGGCGGATGGCCGCGGAGAGATCCCGGCGCAGCGCCGGACCGGCCTCGATGACGCCGTCGTGGTGGTCGAGGAACTCGACGGTATCGACGCCGACGAGCGCCGAGCCGGCCACCTGCTCGGCTTCGCGGATCGGGGCGCACTCGGCGGGGGCGAGCCCGTCGATGCCGGCTTCGCCGCGGGTGACCAGGAGATAGCTGACCTCGCGCCCCGCGGCGGTCCATTCGGCGATCGCCGCAGCGGCGCCGTATTCGAGGTCGTCGGGGTGGGCGACGACGGCGAGGGCGCGCTGCCAGTCCTCGGGCATGGGGGAGAGCGGGCTCTCGGCCGGCGGTGTGCTGGATGCTTCGGGCATGTTTCGATCTTGGCATGTCCCCGGGTCGTACACCCGGTGTTCTGAAAGACCGCGCATACGAGGGCGCATAAGGGCGCGCAAGGGGCGCAGAGGGCGGACGGAACGCGGACTGCGGGGCGTGAGCGGGCGGGGCGGGTGCGGTTTCGCCCGCTCCTGCCTTGATCTGTATATCGGTTGAGCTGGGATTCGTAACTTCGGGTGAATCACTGGCCGAAGGTTGCGGGCGACAACGCGCGGTTGCCACGCTGTTGCTGACTGTCAAGCTGTTGGGAGGGGCACGTGCCTTTCGGTGAGCAGCCCGCGTACCTCCGCGTCGCCGGCGACCTGCGTCAGAAGATCGTCGACGGGGTGCTCCAACCGCACACCCGCCTTCCCTCCCAGGCCCGCATCCGCGAGCAATACGGCGTCTCCGACACCGTCGCCCTGGAAGCGCGCAAGGTCCTGATGGCCGAAGGGCTGGTCGAGGGCCGCTCGGGCTCCGGTACTTACGTACGCGCCCAGCCCGTCCCACGCCGTATCGCCCGCGCCGGCTACCACTCGGGCGTCGCCTCCACCCCGTTCCGGCAGGAGCAGACGGACGAGCGGGTGAAGGGCACCTGGGAGTCCAGCAGCGGGCAGGAGACGGCCAGTTCGGCGCTCGCGGCCCGGCTGCGCATCCCGGCGGGCGCCCGGGTCATGCGCACCCGCTACCTCTTCCGCGCCGAGGGTGAGCCGTCGATGCTCTCCACGTCCTGGGAACCGCTGGAGGTCACCGGGCGGACCCCCGTGATGCTGCCGGAGGAGGGGCCGCTGGCCGGGCGCGGGGTGGTCGAGCGGATGGCGGCCATCGATGTCGTGGTGGACAACGTCGTCGAGGAGGTCGGGGCGCGCCCCGGGCTGGCCGAGGAGGCCATGGCGCTGGGCGGGGTGCCGGGGCATGCGGTCCTGGTCATCTCGCGTACGTACTTCGCCGGCGGACGGCCCGTCGAGACGGCCGATGTCGTCACGCTCGCGGACCGCCACCGGGTGACGTATCACCTGCCGGTGAAGTAGCCGGTGGAGTAGCCGGTCCGTAGCCGGTAACCGAGAGGGCCCGGCGCTCGGCAGTGGGTACGGCGGTCGTTCGTCTCCCACGCGCCGCGCTGTCGTCTCCCACCCGCCACCCCAACTCCCCATCCCGGCAACCTCCCCGCCTTCTGCGCGCCCGGTATGGATGATTCCGCACCCATCGCAACCCTCACTCATCTGTCCCATTTGTGGGGATTTCTCCGTGAATGGCATGCGGATCTTGATGTTGGAAACCTCACAGACCCTCAGCTGGGCGGGACTTTTGGCCGCGGGTGGGAAAGCGATCTTCGGATTCGCTCTTACGATGGCGAAGTTTGTGCACGGACCGGGGAAGACCAGGAGACCAGCACGTGAGCACGACGAAAACGCAGGATGCGGAGCAGGGTTCGCATTCGAATTACCGCCGGTCCCTCGGGACCATTGCCCTGACCGCCACGGGTCTCGGGTCCATCATCGGCTCCGGCTGGCTCTTCGGGGCCGAGCGGGCCGCCGCCATCGCCGGACCGGCCGCGATCCTCGCCTGGGTCATCGGCGCGGCGGTCGCGCTCACCATCGCGCTCACCTACACCGAGCTCGGCTCGATGTTCCCGAAGGCCGGCGGCATGGTCCGCTACGGCCAGTACTCGCACGGCTCGCTGGCCGGCTACCTCGCGGCCTGGGCCAACTGGATCGCGATCGTCTCGGTCATCCCGGGCGAGGCCACCGCCTCCGTCCAGTACATGAGCTCCTGGAAGTTCGGCTGGGCGCAGGAGCTGTACGACGGCAAGGAGCTGACCGGCACCGGCGTCGCACTCGCCAGCGTCCTGCTGGTCTTCTACTTCTTCCTGAACTGGTTCGCGATCTCGCTGTTCGCGAAGACCAACACCGCGATCACGGTCTTCAAGGTCGTCGTCCCGGTCATGACCGCGGGCGCGCTGATGCTGGCGCACTTCGACACCGGCAACATCACCGACCACGGCGGCTTCACGCCCAACGGCTGGAGCTCGGTCTTCACCGCCGTCGCGGTCTCCGGCATCGTCTGGGCCTACAACGGTTTCCAGTCCCCGCTGAACCTCGCCGGCGAGGCCCGTAACCCCGGCAAGTCGCTGCCCAAGGCCGTCATCTGGTCGATCGTGATCGCGCTGGTCATCTACGTCGCCCTCCAGGTCGCGTTCCTGATGGCGGTCCCCGGCGACAAGCTGGGCAGCGCCGGTTGGGCCGGGCTCGGCTACAACTCCCCGCTGGCCGACCTCGCGGTGGCCTGGGGCCTGAACTGGCTGGCCCTGCTGCTGTACGCGGACGCGTTCGTCTCGCCGTCCGGCACCGGCATGATCTACGCCGCCACCACCTCGCGCATGATCCACGGTGTGCAGGAGAACGGCCATCTGCCCGGCGTCTTCGGCCGCGTCGACAAGAAGACCGGTGTGCCGCGTCCGGCGCTGCTGCTCAACCTCGCGATCGCCTTCCTCTTCCTCGCGGTGTTCCGCGGCTGGGGCTCGCTCGCCGAGATCGTCTCGGTCGCCACGGTGATCTCGTACATCACCGGGCCGATCGCGGTGATGTCGCTGCGCCGGCTGTCGCCGGACCTCAAGCGCCCGGTGAAGCTGCGGGCGATGCCGGTCATCGCACCGGTCGCGATGATCTTCGGTTCGCTGGTCCTGTACTGGGGCCGCTGGCCGCTGACCGGCAAGGTCATCCTGATCATGGCCGTCGGGCTGCCGGTCTGGGCCTGGTACGAGATCGGCAAGCCGCTGAGCCAGGGCCGCAAGCCGTGGGGCGAGCTGGCCCCGCACCTCAAGGCCGGTGCCTGGATGGTGGCGTATCTGCTGGTCATGGCCGCTGTTTCGTACGCGGGCGGCAAGGAGTTCGGCGGCCGGGGCTATGTGCCCCAGGGCTGGGACCTCCTCCTGGTCGCGTTGATCGGCCTGGCCTTCTACTACTGGGGCGTGCGCAGCTCCTGGCGTAACCCGTCGCTGATCAAGGCCGAGGCGGAAATCGCGGCCGCCGCAGACGACGCCGCGGACGAGTCGGCGCAGCCGGTGGCGGACCGCCGCTCGGACGACGACAAGGCACCCGTCGGGGCCTGACCCGGCGGACGCATAACCGCTTCAAACCGGCCACTCGCGGGCCTCTCCCGGTAATTCGGGTTCCGCGGGTGGCCGGTTCAGTACCTCTTTGTGTAAATCCATATCCGGTGAGTGAAGGTCGGGCGTACGCTCGGGCATATGCGGATTGCGATTTCGGCATCAGCACAGGAAGGGCGCGTAGCGGCGCGCTGCGCGGCGGACGGAGGGGCCCGATGACCGACAGTGGAGGCGTCCTGCCCTGGTTGGTCATCCGCCAGGACGAAGGCGGCAACCGCTACCGCGTCGGCCGTTATGCCACCCGAGCGGAGGCGGAGCGGGTGGCCGACCGGCTGGATTCCCATAGCCACCAGCAGCTTTACGTGGTCGAGAAGGTCGGGCGGGCGGTGGGTTGAGGCCGTCGGGCGGTGGGTTGAGGCTGTAGGGCGGTGGGTTGAGGGGTGTCGGGCGGTGGGTTGAGCGCTGCCGGGTGGTGGGTTGAGGCCGCCGGGCGGTGGGTTGAGCGCCGGTCGGCCGGCGGGCTGAGCGGCCGGGAGCGAGAAGCGCGAGGCGGGCGGGGGACGTAGGCTGCCGCGCATGACGACCATGCGTGTAGTGGTGGGCGGAGCGGTGCTCGACCGGGGGCGGCTGCTGGCCGCACGGCGCAGCGCACCGCCGGCCCTGGCCGGCCGCTGGGAACTGCCCGGCGGCAAGGTGGAGGACGGGGAGACGCCCGAGCAGGCGCTGGTGCGCGAGCTGCGCGAGGAGCTGGGCGTCGAAGCCGGAGCCCTGGAGCGGATTCCGGGGGAGTGGGTGCTGCGGCCCGGCTATGTGCTGCGCGTGTGGACGGCGCGGCTGGTGTCCGGTGTGCCGCGGCCGCTGCAGGATCACGATGAGCTGCGCTGGCTGCTTCCCGAGGAGGAGCAGCAGGTCGACTGGCTCGATCAGGACCGCCCGGCGGTCGCCGAGGTGATGCGCCGGCTGGCGGCGACGGCGGGGGTGGAGGGCGCGCGACCCTGAGCCGCGCCGCCCTGTACCGCTCGTAGCGCGGAGATGCTCCATTTGTGCCACAGTGCACGCTTGAAGGCGATACTCGGGCCCCGTTATCGGGTATGTCCTGATTAGCCCCTTTCGAAGCGGCTAATCGACGGGGGACCCCATCGGGCTGGGAAGTGATCGGCGTGAGCGACAGCGCAGCGGCAGGGGTCCCCGAGTCGGCCTCCAGCGCAGTCCGCCGGCGCGGCAGGATCTCCGGATCACCCATCGCCGAATGGAGCTTTCCGGCCGATCCGGGCGCGGTACGCACCGCCCGCTCCCGGGTGCGCGAGGTGCTGTCCGACTGGGGGCTCGACGGCGCCGTCGATGTGGCCGTCCTGCTCGTCAGCGAACTCGTCACCAACTCCCTGCGCTACGCCAGCGGCCCCATCGGCGTCCGTATGGTGCTGCTCAGCACCGGCGGGCTGCTCGTCGAGGTGTCCGATCCGCTGCCCGATCCGCCGCAGGAACGTAACGCCACCCCCGATGACGAGGGCGGCCGCGGATTGCAGCTGGTGGCGTGCAGTTCGCGGCGCTGGGGCACCCGCCGGGGAAAGAGTGGCAAGACAGTGTGGTTCGAGCTGTCGGTGGCTGGTTAGGAGACGGGTGGAGGCCTGATCGTTGCCATTTCATCGACATTTTGTAGATGGACTGCGATCGAGACTGTGCTGTGATCGTGAAGACCGTGTTCCGGATAGCCGAGGTGCTGGATACTCGGCGTGTCCGGTCCGGGCACGATGAGCTGGAGGGGACGGGGCTCGTGAGCGAGATGTCATCTGGCGGGGCAGGACCCGCGCAGTCCGATGGTCAGGGCGGTGCCGACGGCCCTGGTGACCCAGGGAACGCGCACGGGCCGCACGGTCTGCCCGTCTGGCAGAGCAGCCGGCCCGGATCGATCTACGACTACATCCGCGTCGCCTCCTTCTCGCTCGGCGCCGACGGACGGATCGACCAATGGAGCGAGCGGGCCGCGGAGATGCTCGGCATCCCCGCCCGCTACGCCATCGGCAAGGACCCCATCGAGGCGTTCGTCCCCCGTGAACTCCGCGCGACCGGACGCCGCAAGGTGTCCGAGATCCTCGACGGCCGGGAATGGACCGGCCTGGTGCCCTACCGCAGGGAAGCGGGCGGCGCCGCCGACGGACTCGCCGAGATCTATGTGATGCCGTCCGAGACGGAGGACGGCGAGCGCGCCGCGGTCTGTCTCGTCGTCGACGTCCGGGCGCTGCGCGGCATCGAGACCGACCTGGCGGCCTCTCAGGCCGTATTCGGTCAATCCCCCATGGGATTCACCCTGTTCGGCACGGACCTGAAGCTGCTGCGCGTCAACGAACGGTTCGCCACCGTCTTCGGCGGCCCGGCCGCCAAGTACCGCGGCGGCACCCCGTACGACTTCCTGCCGCGCCCCGAGGCCGAGCGGATGACCGCAGCGCTGCGCCGGGTGCTGGAAACCGGCCAGCCGGTCACCGAGATGCAGGTGGTCGGTCTGCTGCCCGGCGACGAGGAGGACCGCCGCCGCTGGTCCGTGTCGCTCTACCGGCTGCACGGCGCCAGCGGCCGCCCCATCGGCGTCGCGGCCCTCGCCTCGGACGTGACCGGCAGACGCCGGGCCGAGCGCGAGGCCGCCAACGCCCGCCGCAACCTCGCGCTGCTCAACGAGGCCGGCGCCCGGATAGGCAACTCCCTCGACCTGGAGACCACCGCCCGCACCCTCCTGGACGTCGCCGTCCCGCAGTTCTGCGACCTGGCCTCGGTGGACCTCTACCAGGGCCTGCTGGCCGGCGACGAAGCCCCGCCCGGCATGACCGACGGCAGCGCGGAGCTCCGCCGCGTCGCCTTCGCCAGCGCCGTCTCCGACGCCCCGCTCGCCACCTCCACCTGCTGCGTCCCCGACGACGGGCCGGGCCCCGTCGCCGTCGGCGCCGTCCACCGCTACCCCTTCAACTCCCCCTGCGCGGGCGCCCTCCGGACCGCCCAGGCGCAGATAATCCCGGGCCGGGAGAGCGACGACGGACCGGAGCTCGGCGCCGTGGTGCACTCCACCCTCGCCGTCCCGATGGTCGCCAGGGACACCGTCGTCGGCCTGGTGCAGTTCTCCCGCACGAAGGGCAGCGAACCGTTCGGCGAGCGCGACACGGCGCTGGCCGTCGAACTGGCCGCGCGCGCCGCGGTCTGCATCGACAACGCCCGCCTCTACCGCCGCGAACACGAACGCGCGCTGATCCTGCAGCGCAGCCTCCTCCCGCCCGGCGACCCGGAGGCCGCCGGACTCGACATCGCCTGCCGCTACCTGCCCGGCACCACCGCCACCGAGGTCGGCGGGGACTGGTTCGACGTCATCGAACTGCCCGGCCACCGCACGGCGCTGGTCGTCGGCGACGTCATGGGCCGCGGACTGCGCGCCGCCGTCGCCATGGGCGAACTCCGCACCGCCGTAAGGACGTTGGCGCTGCTGGACCTGGAGCCCGCCGAGGTGCTCTCGGCGCTGGACGAGATCGCCCGCGGGCTCGGCGGCACCGGCGACGGCCGCACGACCCGGGGCCAGCGCAGCCGCCCCGGCGCCGCCGCCGCTCCCCCCGAGCCGGGCCGCTCGGCCCGTACCGCCGACCTCTCCGAGGTCTACCTCGCCACCTGCGTCTACGCCGTCTACGACCCGGTCACCCGGCGCTGTACGTTCGCCAATGCCGGGCATCTGCCGCCGGTGCTGGTCGAGGACGGCGAGGACGCGCTGCTGCTCGACGTACCGCCGGGGATGCCGCTCGGCGTCGGCGGTGAACCCTTCGAGGAGATCGAGGTCGATCTGCCGGACGGCGCGCTGCTCGCGCTCTACACCGACGGCCTGGTGGAGTCCCGCGACCATCCGCTGGACGAGGGGCTGCAGGCGTTCCGGCTGGCGCTCTCGGACGCCGACCGCCCTCTGGAGGACGCCTGCGACCACGTCCTCAGCGCCCTGGACACCTCGCACGGCGAGGACGACATCGCGCTGTTGATGGCCCGGGTGCACGGCCTGCCCAAGGACGCGGTGGGCGACTGGAACCTGGTGTCCGAGCCCCGCTCGGTCTCCCGCGCCCGCGAGCTGGCCCGTGAGCAGCTCACCGACTGGGGCCTGGAAGCGTTGGTCGACACCACGGAACTGCTGGTCAGCGAGCTGGTGACCAATGCCCTGCGGCACGGCCACGGCGAGATCCGGCTGCGGCTGCTGCTGGACCGGACGCTGGTCTGCGAGGTGTGGGACGC
This sequence comes from Streptomyces sp. NPDC050636, assembly GCF_040654775.1. NCBI lineage: Bacteria > Bacillati > Actinomycetota > Actinomycetes > Kitasatosporales > Streptomycetaceae > Streptomyces > Streptomyces sp. NPDC050636. The sequence continues at coordinate 1,860 of NZ_JBFAIP010000009.1, read as the reverse complement.
CGACCTCGCCCAGCCGCGCCGGCGCCGCGCCCGGGACACCGACGAGGGCGGCCGCGGCCTTCAGCTGGTCGGTCTGCTCAGCGCGGGCTGGGGCAGCCGCCGCACCCCGCGCGGCAAGACCGTCTGGTTCGAACTCGCCCTGCCGGACGGCGAGTCGGAGCCGGTGGACGCGGCGGAAGCGCTGCTGAGCATGTTCTGAGGCGGGACACCCGCCCAGGGGCCGGTCAGGCGGCGGCGCGCAGGTGCGCCGCCGCCCGCTCCGCCTCGCGCACCACCCGCGCGGTGTCCACATGCACCAGCTCACCGCGGGACTTCCGCACATGGCCGTCGACGAAGACGTCACTCACGTTGGGCGGCTGGCCGTTGAGCACGATCTGACTGGTCCAGTCGAAGCGCGGGGCGAAGTTGAGGGTGCCGGGGTCGAGGACGATGACATCGGCGCGCTTGCCCGGTGTCAGCGAGCCGATCCGGTCCGCCATCCCCACGCACTCCGCGCCGCCCAGCGTCGCCATCCGCAGCACCGCCGGGATCGTCGGATGGACCGCGGCGTCCTCGTGCCGTGCCCGCTGGAGCCCGACGGCCGCCTTCATCAGGCCGAACATGTCCGAGGTGTCGTTCGTCCCGCCGTCGTGGCCCAGCCCGGCCCGCACCCCGCGCCGGTGCAGCGCGGGCAGCGGCGCGATACCGGAGGCCAGCCGCATATTGCTGAGCGGACAGTGCGCCACCCGTACGTCGTGCTCGCCGGTCAGCGCGATCTCGTCGTCGGTGAGATGGACCGCATGGTTCATCAGCAGGCCGGGACCGAACGCGCCGACGGTGCGCAGCGCGCGGATCGGGTCGTCCTTGCGGTCGTCGCGCTGTTCCAGGACATGCGAGTTGAGCATCACGCCCAGGTCGCGGGCGGTCTCGTACAGCAGGCGCAGATGCTTGACGGTGGACATCTCCGCATGCACCGCCACCTGTAGCGAGGCCAGCGGCAGCGGGTCCAGGAGCTCCTTCTTGGCCCGGGGGACGAGGGCACGGTCGGCGGAGCTCTGCGCCATCGCGTAGACGAACCGCAGCCCCGCGTCGTCCAGCGCGCGGACATAGCGCTCGGTGGTGCCGTACGGGACCGGGTGCACCCAGTCGACGACGGTGGTGACGCCCGTCTGGAGGGCGTCGAGGGCGGCGAGGTGGACGAAGCGGTACATGTCCTGGGCGTCGATCTTCGGCAGGTTCGCACGGTTGCAGGCGGCCAGCCAGCCGTTGACGTCCTGGGCGGAGCAGCCGCCGCGGATGCTGGACTGCCACAGGTGGTTGTGCAGGTCCACGAAGCCCGGCAGTACGAGCTTGCCGCCGGCGTCCACCACCCGGGCGCCGGGCGGCACGGCCAGCCCGCGTCCCACGGCGGCGATGGTGCCGTCCCGCATCAGGACATCGACGCCGCCCTCCAACGTGCCCAGCTCCCCGGCGCCCACCTCGGGGTCCATGGTGAGGACGAGGTCCGCACCGCGGAGCACCGTCGTTCGTCTCCCGCCCGGTGGCTGGTCCGGTCTCTCGTGCCGCTCGTGGCCCGTGACGGGCGCGCACGCTGCCAACGGAACGCTCCCGATCCCCGCAAGCACCTTGCGCCGGCTGATCCTCGGAAACTTCATTCCGTTTGTATACCGCGCCCTCGGGACGACGCCCCAAGGCGGCTTCAAGCCAACTGAGGGAACGTCACATATCGCTGAACCGGACCCGCTTCGAAGAAATCCGGATCCTCCTCCGGGTAGCGATCTCATTCCTCCGGGTAGGGATTGGTGTGGGGCGCTGCGGGCCCGTACGGGATGTCCCGACTGATCGACACCACGGAGATGTATCTCCGCACCGTCCTCGAAT
>NZ_JBFAIP010000008.1:0-179731 GCF_040654775.1 Streptomyces sp. NPDC050636 | reverse complement strand
TTGTCGGTCAGCACGCGTTCAACGGTGATGCCCCGGGCGGCGAACCAGGCTGTTGCGCGGGTGAGAAAGCCGGCGCAGGTGGCTGCTGTTTCGTCGGAGAGATCTTCGGTGTAGGCCAGGCGGGAGTGGTCGTCCAGGGCGGTGTGCAGGTAGGCGGTTCCGGCGCCGTTGCGGTTCTTGCGTCCGGCTGCCCTGCCGAGGACCTTGTGGCCGCCGCCGTCTGGGATGCGGCCGAGCTTCTTGACGTCGATGTGGACCAGTTCGCCTGGCCGGGCTCGTTCGTAGCGGCGTACGGGTTGGCCGGTGGCCCGGTCGCAGGCGGCGAGCGCAGGCAGGCCGTGACGGGTCAGGATCCGGTGGGCGGTGGAGGCGGCAACACCGCAGCGGGTGGCCAGCCGCACTGGTCCGATGCGGTGCTCGCGTCGCAGGCGCACGACGTGGTTCTCGACGGCGGCCGGGGTGCGGCGCGGCTGGTGGTGCGGGCGGCTGGAGCGGTCGCACATGCCCGCAGTGCCCATCTGCCGGTAACGCGCTGCCCAGCGGGCGGCGGTGGTGTGGCTGACCTGGAAACGCTCGGCCGCCCGGCGCAGCGGCCACCCGTCGTCCACGACGCACCGCGCCAGACGCAGCCTGCCGGTCGGGGTCAGCGGGGCATTACGGTGGGACACGAGGGCCTCCTGAGTACCGGTGGAGTGTCGCAATCCACACCGAACCCAGAAGGCCCTCACCCGTTCAAGCACCCAGCACGCGTGTCACCAACGTGCCGGGACAGCACAACTAGGGCCTTTCCGACCCTGACCCATCGGACCGGCCCTAGGTGTGCCGTCCGGCCGCCGTACTACCGTCGCCGCATGCAACGGGCCTGCGCGGGGGCCGCCGCGGCATGGAACCGCAGCGTCCAGCACACCGTGTATCACCTGGTGGGAGCGCCCTTTGACCTGCGGTTTCAGAATCGGGGAAAGACTGTTGTTGGACGAGCTGGCGTTCCACAGTGACGACGTGCCCGCGCCGGACCGGTTTGACTACTGGGCCGAGCTCCTGGGGCGTACCCATGCCCCCATGGAGCTGCGCAGCGACTACGTCGACGACTTCCAGGCTTCCCAGCGCGTGCTGGACCTCGGTGCTGTCACCGTGTGGTCTGCCGCCTTCCAGCCGCTGGTCTTCCGGCGCACACCGAAGCTGATCCGGCAGTCCGACCCCGAGGCGTACCATCTCTCACTCGTCGTACGCGGGAGCGGGGCAGGTGTGTGGAGGCACCGGGAAACCCAGTACAAGCCGTACGACGTGTTCATCAACTCCTCCTCGCTGCCGAACGACGTCCACAGCGCCGGGACCCCGGTCCAGACGGTGGCGCTGGAGATTCCCAAGGCCCTGGTGCCGCTACCGCGCGACGTGGCCCGCCGGATAGTGGGGGCGCCGGTGTCGGCCCGGGACGGGATGGGCGCCCTCCTGGGACGGTTCCTGACCCAACTCATCCAGGACACCACCCCGTACCAGCCCGCCGACGGGCCCCGACTGGGCACGGTCCTGACCGATCTGGCCGCCGCGCTCTTCGCCCACCTGCTCGAAGCCGGGAACTGCCTCCCCCCGGAGACCCACCGACGGACCCTCACCCTGCGCATCCAGGCGTTCATCCGGGACAACCTGCACGACCCGCACCTCACCCCAGCCACGATCGCCGCCGCGCACCACATCTCCACCAGCTATCTGCATCGCCTCTTCCAGGACGAGGACGCCACAGTCGCCGCCTGGATCCGTCGGCGACGACTGGAGGCGGCCCGCCGCGACCTCACCGACCCAGCACTCCACACCATCCCCATCCACGCCATCGCCACCCGCTGGGGATTCCCCCGCGCAACCGACTTCAGCCGCGCCTACCGCACCGCCTACGGCACCACCCCCACCGACCACCGGCACCAGGCCCTCCACAGCCACGAGTGAACGCATTGCCAACACAGTTGTGCACTCAGCACTCACGACTCACCGGCCGCGTTCCGACACCCTGGAGGACGTGAGTTCGAGTGCGCGGGCGCGGCAGCTGCCACGCGGGGGTCGGCAGCTGCCGCGCGCTCACCCGGCCGGCTCCCCGCGCGCCGCCGGTCCGGTCGCAGTGGCGGCGGTCTCGGCCTCCCCCTCGGTCGCCACCTGGGGAATGAGCCGGTCGAGCCAGCGGGGTGTCCACCAGGCGGACTCGCCGAGCAGGGTCATGACCGCGGGCACGAGAAGCAGCCGGACGATGGTCGCGTCGATGAGCACGCTGGCAGCGAGTCCCAGGCCGAGCATCTTCACCACGATGTTGTCGCTGATGATGAAGGCGGCGAAGACGCTGACCATGATGAGCGCGGCGCAGGTGATGACGCGCGCGGTGATCTCCAGGGCGTGGGCGACGCTCGCCTTCGGGTCACGGGTGCGCAGCCAGGCTTCGTGGACGCGGGTGAGGAGGAAGATCTCGTAGTCCATGCTGAGTCCGAAGAGGATGGCGAACATCATCATCGGTACGTAGCTCTCGATCGGTACGTCGCCGGAGACCCCGAGTGCCGGACCGCCCCAGCCCCACTGGAAGACGGCCACGACGACGCCGTACGCGGCGGCGATCGACAGCACGTTGAGCACAGCCGCCTTGACGGCGACGAGCACGCCCCGGAAGACGGCGAGGATGACGACGAAGGCGAGGCCGACGACCACGGCGATGATCAGGGGCAGCCTGCTGGAGACGATGTCCAGGAAGTCGACTTGGGCGGCGGTTGTGCCCGTCACATAGGTACGGGCATCGGTACCGGACACCGCCTGGGGCAGGACGTCGTCCACGAGGTGGTTGACGAGTTGGGTGGTTCTCTCGTCCTGGGGGGCGGCCACGGAGTACGCGGTGCCGATCAGCACATCGCCGTCCGAGGTGGGCTTCAACGGGGTGATCGTCGCTGCGTCGGGCACATCGCTCAAGGCGTTCTGCGCGGCGGTGGCGAGTGCGGCGCGGTCGGCCTGCGGGACGTCGGTCTGGTCGATGACGAGGGTCATGGGTCCGTTCGAACCGGGACCGAAGGCAGCGAACATCAGGTCGAAAGCGCGCCGGTCGGTGAAGGACTTCGGATCGGCTCCGTCGCCGATGTGTCCGAGCTGTATGGAGAAAAGCGGGATCGCAAGGACGGCCAGGACCGCCACGCCGGATGCCAGGAACCACCACGGGCGGCGCTCCACGCGCTGGGCGTAACGGTGCCAGGTGCCGTGGGCCTCGCCGGGTTCGGCGTCGGTCTCGGCGACGGGCTTGCGTACCCGCAGCTTGTCGATGCGTCGGCCGAACAGTCCGAGCATTGCGGGTACCAGGGTGAGCGCGCCGAGCACGGCTGTGACCACGGTGACGGCGGCGGCCAGGCCCAGCTTGCCGATGAAGCTGATTCCGGAGACCCACAGGCCCGACAGAGCGATGACGACCGTACAGCCGGAGACCAGTACGGCGCGGCCGCTGGTGGCCGTCGCGAGGCCGGCCGCGGTCACCGGGTGCTGCCCGTTCATGAGGTTCTGGCGGTGCCGGGTGATCAGGAAGAGCGAGTAGTCGATGCCGACACCGAGACCGATCATCGTGGCGAGCGTCGGCGAGACCGTGGCGAAGGTGAACGCCGCGGCCACCAGTCCCAGGAGGGCCAGTCCGCAGATCACCGCGATGAGCGCGGTGACCAGGGGCAGTGCCGCCGCCACGATGCTGCCGAAGCCCAGCAGCAGCACCAGGATCGCCACGCCGAAGCCGATCGCCTCGCTGACCCGGTCGTCGGGTTCGGGCCGGGCCAGTTCGCCGAGCGGGCCCCCGTACTCCACGGTCACGCCGGCTGCGCGCAGCGGCTGGACGGCCGTGTCCACCCCGTCCAGGTAGGTGGAGCCCAGCGTGGACGGCTGGACGTCGAATCGGACGGTGATGTAGGCCGTCTTGGCGTCGGTGGAGAGCGGCCCGACGTTGTGGGCCCCGGCGGGTGGTGGCGTGGTTCCGGGTGCGGGCAGGGGGCTCTGCGCGCTGAGCACATGGGGCAGCTTCTGCAGACTCGTCACGACGGTCGCGATCTGCCCGCTGACGTCGGTGAGCGGCTTGGCAGTGTCGTGCAGCACGATCTGGGCGCCGTATCCGCCGGCGGTGGGTTCGTGCGCCTTGAGGACGTCGAGGCCGTGCTGCGCCTGGGAGCCCGGAAGGGTGAAGTTGTCCGAGTAATCGCCGCCGTGTGCACGCCCGAGCGCTTGGAGTCCGACCAGGGCGGCCAGCCATAGGACGATGACGGTCACGAAGTGGCGGGCACACCATTCGCCGATACGCCGCAGCGCACCCTTGGGACGCAGCGGGGTGGCGTGTTCGGAGGGACGGCCGGCTGCGGGCGGTGGCGATGACATGCGTACTCCCGACGGCCGACGGCGTTGCGGCGGCCACGGTCCGTGGGTGCCTTCGCTCGGGGCTCCCGAAGGGTGACGTTTCTTGCTACCGACAGTGAAGGGCGCACCGGCCCGCGCGGCACCTCCGGGCGGGCCAACGGGTGACCGGAGGGGCGGGAGGCCGCTCCTCCGGTCACCCGTTGGCACCGTCCCCGCTCGCGGGCGGGGGCCGTTCCGGCTTGCCTGATACATGGCCGTACGTAGTCCGCCGGGCAGGAAGGACCAGGACGCGATGCCAGCGAGCGCACCCGTACGCGTCGGCGGCCGGGCGGTGGAGGCGGAACGGCTGCCGGCGCGGCCCCGGCGCGCAGGGCGTGCGCTGGGCGGGTGGTTTCTGCTGCTGGTCGGGGCCCTGCTGCTGCCGTTGAGTCTGGCCGCCGTGTGGGCCCGTGCCGAGCTCACCGACACCGAGCGCTATGTGCGGACGGTCGCCCCGCTCGCCGCGAACCGCGCCGTCCAGAACGCCATCGTCGACGATGTGACGAACGGGGTGATGCAGCATGTCCGGCTCGACGGGCTGCTGAAGGTCATCCCGCGCGCCGAACGGCCCGCACAGCGCCTGCGTTTCACCCGCGGCATCCGCGAGTTCGTCGACAAACAGGTGCGCCAGGTCGTCACCGGCCGCTCCTTCCCGGGCGTCTGGAACGGTGTGCACCGCACCGCGCACCAGGCCCTGGACGGCACCCTGACGGCGTCCGGCAACGCCCCGGTGACGGTGGACTTCACGCCGGTCATCGCACGTGTCAAACACCAGCTGTCCGGCAACGGCCTGGGCATCGACATCGCCCGCCGGGTGCCGCGCACCGGCGCCCGGATCGTGCTGCTGAAGTCCCCGGACATCCCCCGCGTCCGCTCCGTCTACCAGGCCGTACGCACCGGAGCGCTGCTGCTGCCACCGACCGCGGCGCTCTGTCTGCTGTCCGGCCTGCTGCTGGCACGGCGCCGGCGGCGGGCCCTGATCTGCGCCGCGGCGGGCTGCGCGACGGCCGCCGCCCTGCTGGCCGCGGCGCTGGCGCTGATCCGCACCCGCACGCTGGACGCGCTGCCCGCCGCGGTCTCCCGCCCGGCCGCCGATGCGTGCGCGGACACGCTCACGGGCTCGCTGCGTACGAGTGTCTGGGTCGTCATCGGCATCGCGCTGCTGACGGCCACGGCCGCAGCCGCGCTACCGCCGATGGCCCGCGCGCTGCGTTCGATGGCCCGGCCGCGGCCTTAGGGGCTGCCCGGTGATCAGGGCCTGGTGACCGGGAGTCAGCCGCGGAGAGGGGCTGACCTCGGTCAACCGCTCAGCCGTCGATGCCCAGCCGGGCCGCGGTCGTCCGGGACACCGGGTACACCCGCTCCTGGGGAACCAGCCGACGCGCCTTCGCGGCCTGGCCGCCCCGCACCAGCGCGGCGGCCTTCCGCACCTGCGCCGTGAGATCGGTGAGGCCCACCACCCACTCCTCGGCGAACGTACGGATCAGGTCACGGCCGATACCGACCTGGATGCTGTAGTGATCGAGTGCCGCGCCCCGCAGTGAGCGTTCGGGGTCCCACTGCACATGCACCGCGGCCCGCGCGACGTCCCCCGGGTCCGCGGTCGTCAACACGCCCTGGGAAAGCGCCTCTTCCCACCCCTCGCGGGCGATCCGCACCGCCAGGACGCGCTGCTGGCCCGGCTTCTGCGCCCAGTTGCTGCGGTGCATGAGCCACCTGAACGACGGCTTGATCCAGGTCATGCGGTGGAACGAGAACGGCGGCACGAACCGCCCCGCCCGGAGGGCCGGATCGGCGACGGACGGCGGGTACGCCTGGTAGACGACGACGGTGCCGGCGTCGTGGTCGGCACGGATCTGGTGCTGGGGCGTCGACATGGCGGACAGACTGCCCGCGCGGCCGGGCGGGGCACCAGCGGATTTCGGGGCGGGCGTCCGGAGACGGGCAGCCGTGTGCCGTGCCCCGGACGGCCCGTCAGCCTGAGATCGCCAGCACCGTCTTCCCCTGCGCCCGCCCGTTGCGGCTCGCCGTGAGGACGTCCGAAGCCTCTTCCAAGGCGACCTCGCGGCCCACGAGAACCGTCAGACGGCCCGCGTCGACCTGGCCGGCGAGGATGTCCAGGAGCTGGGGGGACGGGCGGTTGACGAAGTTGAAGCCGCGGAGGTTCTTCTCGGTCAGGGCGTCCGCGTCGGCCGAGCCGATGGTGGAGACGGCCGTGCCGCCGTCCCGTACGGTCCGGGTCATCTCGTCGAACTCCTCGGGGCCGCTGGCCAGATCGATGAGGACATCGACGCCGTCCGGGTGGGCCGCCAGGACCTGGTCGGCGACGCGGCCCGCGGTGTGGTCGACGGTTTCGGCGGCGCCCAGCGTCCGCATCAGCTCGGCCTTGGCGGGGCGGGCGGTGGCGATCACCTCGGCGCCGCGGCCGGCCGCGAGCTGGGTGGCGAGGGTGCCGACGCCGCCGGTCGCGCCGACGATCAGAACCCGTCGGCCCTCGCTGACCCGGGTCTCCTCGACGAGGTTGTACGCGGTCATGCCGGCCGTCGGCAGTGCCGCGGAAGTGGCGTAGGTGACGCTGCGGGCGGCCGGGGCGATGGCGTTCTCGTCGGCGACCGCCAGTTCGCAGTACGAGCCGCCGCCCTGCTCCGGCCGCTGGAACTGACCGAAGACCGCGTCGCCGACCGTGAAGCGCCGTACCCCGGTGCCGGTCGCGAGCACCTCGCCCGCGCCGTCCGTCCCCAGGACCAGGGGGAAGGAGGCCGGCACGGCATCGCCGAACGTACCGTCGGCGAGCTTCCAGTCGACGGGGTTGAGTCCGGCGGCGGCCAGCCGCACCAGGACCTCCCCCGGCCCTGGTTCGGGCTGTGGCAGATCCATGAGCTGCGGCTGTGCACCGAATGCGCTGACTGCTACGGCTCTCATCGTGGCGTTCCCTTCCACCCTTCCGACCGGTGGCCGGTGTGGATCGTAAGCACGCCGGTGGGGCCGGATGCGGCAGGACGGTAGGCGGTGCCCCGGAAGCAACTCTTACGGCCCCCCGGTCCTGGCCCGACCGGCCCCTGTCCTGGCCCGACCGGCCTGTCCGGCGGACGGAACCCCGGCCGGGCCCCCACGCCCGGCCAGGGTTCCCTCGCCCTACACGGCCTGCAGGGCGAGCGTCGGCGACAGGCGGGCGGCGCGTACGGCCGGGTAGAGGCCGGCGACGGTGCCGATCACCAGCGTCGCGCCGAAGCCACCGCCGACCGCCCAGAGAGGCACCACCCACGGCATGCCGCCCGAGGCCGCGAAGGCGTAGGTGGCGGCGGCGCCCAGGACGATGCCGGCGACCCCGCCCAGCCCCGACAGCAGCAGCGACTCGGTCACGAACTGCAGCCGGATCTGGCCGCGGGTGGCGCCCATGGAGCGGCGCAGCCCGATCTCGTGCCGGCGTTCCAGCACCGAGATGATCATGGTGTTGGCGACGCCGACACCGCCGACCAGCAGCGCCACCCCGCCCAGCCCGAGCAGCAGATTCGTGAACGCGCCCTCGGTCGCCGCCTTGGCCTGGAGCGCCGAGGACGGGTCGGTGACCTGGACGTTGCGCGGGTTCTCGGGATCGACGGTGTGCGGGATGAGATCGCGTACGGCATGCACGGAGGCGTCCGTCGACCGCTCGTAGAGGGAGGTGGGGTGGCCGTCGAAGGCGAGCAGCCTGCCCGCGGCGGACCAGCCCACGAGGGCGGACCGCTCGATCTCCGGGGCGAGCGGCAGCGGGCCGAGGATGCCGACGACGGTGAAGTACCGGCCGTCGATGTAGACCTGCTGGCCGGGTCCGCTGATGCCGAGCCGCTGCGCGCTGACATGGCCGAGGACGACCGACGGGTAGCGGCCGTTGGCGGCGTTGAGCCAGGTGCCGGACGCCATCGAGCCGCGCAGGGTGCGCAACAGCCCCTCGTCGGCGGCCTTGAGCGTGATGCCGCCGGTCTCCTCCGCCGGGATCTTCTCGCTGCGCCGTACCGACTGGCTCAGATCGCCGGTGGCCCCGACCTGCCGCACCCCGTCGATCCTCCCCACCATGCCGGGGGCGTCCTTCGACAGCTTCACCTTCTCCCCGAACAGCCCCTGGCCGGGCGAGACGACCAGCATGTTCGTGCCCAATGCGTCCAGTTTCCGAAGGAGTTGGGCCTTGCTGGAGGCGGAGATGCCGACCACCGCGATCATCGTGGCGATGCCGATGGCGATCCCCAGGGCGGACAGCACGACCCGCATCGGGCGGGTGCGCAGCCCCGCGGAGCCGACGTGCAGGACGTCGCGCGGGCCGAGGGACGCCGGGGAGAGCCTGGCGGTCCTGGTACGTCTCGTCGCTCGGCTCATCGCTCGGCGCTCCCGGTGGCGGCGGTCGGCCGCCCCCCGTCCGCGACCACCTGGCCGTCACGGATCCGCACCTGCCGGGGCAACTGTGCGGCGATCTCGCTGTCGTGGGTGATGACGGCGATGGTGGCGCCCTCCTTGTTGAGGTCGTGCAGCAGCGCCATGACCGCCGCTCCGGAAGCGGAGTCCAGCGCGCCGGTCGGTTCGTCGGCCAGGAGCAGATCCGGTTCGCCGACCACCGCCCGCGCGATGGCCACCCGCTGCTTCTGACCGCCCGACAGCTCGTGCGGGCGGTGCGACATCCGGTCCGCTAGGCCCACCCGCTCCAGCGCGTCCGCCGCCCGCCGACGGCGCTCGGCGCGCGGCAGCCCGGAGTAGAGCAGCCCCTCGGCCACGTTGTCCCGCGCACTGATGCCGGGCACAAGGTGGAAGGACTGGAAGACAAAGCCGATGTGCTGGGCGCGCAGCGCGGAGACCTTGCGGTCGCTCAGCTTGGCGATGTCGTGGCCCGCGATGGTGACCGCGCCGGCCGTCGGGCGGTCCAGGGTGCCGACGATGTGCAGCAGGGTGGATTTGCCGGAGCCGGACGGGCCGACGATGGCCAGCAGTTCGGCGCGCGCCACCCGCAGGTCCACCCCGCGCAGCGCGGCGACCCCGCCGGGGTATTCCTTGGTGACCCCGGCGAGCTCGACGACGTGATCGGTGCGGTCGACGACGGCCGGAGGGTTGGGAGTTCCGGGAGTTCCGGGAGTGAGGTCCGTGGCGGGGTTCATGCCTTCGGCACCCCGACCTTCGTGCCCTCCTTGAGGCCGCCGCCGGAGATCTCCACCCGGCCCTCCCCGAACATGCCCAGCTTCACCCGTACTTCGCGTGCCTTGCCGCCCTCGACGACCTGGACGCCGAAGCCGCCGCCGGGGAGCGCGAGCAGCGCGTTGACCGGCACGGTCAGTACGTCCTTGCGGACCTCGCCGACGACGTCGACAGTGACCGGCGAGCGGTCGAAGGAGGTGACCTTGCCCGGGTCCTCGAAGGTGATCCGGGCGGTGATCTTGGGGGTCTTGCCCCCGGGGTCGCTGCCCTCCTCGGTGACCGTCCGGTCGACGGAGGCGACCTTGCCCTGGGCGGTGCTGCCGCCGGGCAGGTTCACGGTGACCTCGGTGCCGGGCTTCGCCAGATCGGCCTGCTCGACATCGAGCTTGATCAGGACCTCCCGCGCGGACCCGGTGGTGGTCAGCACCGGCCGGCCGGGCGCGGACTGGTCACCGACCGCCATGTCCTTCTTGTTGATCCGCACCGAGCCGGGCTGGAAGGAGATCTGGTCCGGGCCGGTGGTGCCGGTCTGCTTCAGATCGTGCGCCTTCTGCCAGCGCTTGACGGCATCGGTGGTGCCGGCCGTGAACTCGTCGTCCACGGCCAGCGCGTCCCCGTATCCCAGCGCGCGCAGATTCTCCTTCAACTGACGCACGTCGTCGCCCTCGTCGCCCTCCTTCAAGGACCGGTACATCGGCTTCTCGCCGTACATCAGCCGGACCTTGTGGCCGTCGACCTCGTAGAGCGCGCCGTCCCTCGCCACTGTGGAGCCGGTGGCCGGGAGCCAGGTCAGGGTGCCGGCCGCACCGCCGTTGACCTTGCGTTCCCTGGCGTAGCCGAGCGTGCCGTCGACCTGGGTGCTGCTGCTGAGGTCCTGCCGTGCGACGGTGTCGGTGGCCGGCGGAAGGGCGCTCCTGCCGCCGCGCTGCGGCCCGGGGTCCGGCCGTCCGGTGACCGAGCCGACCGCCGCGCCGCCGCCGGCCAGCAGGGCGGCGACGACCAGCGCGGAGACCAGATACTTCGTCTTCCGGCGGCGTGGGGCGACGGCCGGGCCCCGTGCCGGGGCGACGGCCGGGCCTCCCGCCGTGTCCGCCTCAGCCGGCATTCTGGCCACCACACGCCTTGTTGGCCTTGTCGAACTTCTTCTTCTCCGCGCCCTGCGGAATGGGCATCGCCTTCTGCATTCCGTCGCCGAACTTCGGGTCGGGCATGTTGAAGCCGTTCTCCCGCATACACCGGGCGTACTTCAGCGCCTTGTCCTTGTCGGCCTGGCTCGGCCCGTTCTTACCGGCATTGGGACCACTGGACTGGCATGCCTTGAAGGCCTTTTTCATCGTTTCCGGATCGGTCTTCGAATCGCTGCCGACGACCATGCTGCGCGGGTCCTCACCCGCCTTGGGCTCCTGGACCTTCACGCCGTGCTCCCGCAGGCACTGGCGGTGCTTGTACGCCGCGTCGGCTTCCTTTCCCTTGCCGTTCGCGTCCGAGTCGGCGCCCTTGCCGTTGCCGCTCCCGCCCCCGCCGGAGCAGGCGGTGGCGAAGATCGCCAGACCCGCCATCAACGATGCCGCCGCGACCGACGCCCTGCGCTGCCTCATGGATTTCCTCCGTGCCGAATACGGATGTGACCGACGCTGCAGAGGCTGGCACCGGGCCGCATTTCGTTTCTCTAACGGGCAGACGGGAGCGAACAGAGAATGCACAGGGAAGGGACAAGAAACGCACAGGGGGATGGGCGAGCAGGGAACAGCCATATCGCCGAGAAGGACGGCCGGCCGTGGCTCCACGGCGGTGAATTCGCTGGTGCGCGGCCTCGCGTCGATGGTGTTTACATCGCCGAAAGGTGCTCCTCGGGTACACATGACGCCATGCGCGTTCTGGTGGTGGAGGACGAGGAATTCCTCGCCGAAATGATTGCCGAGGGGCTGCGCCGCGACGCGATCGCGGCCGATGTCGCCCACGACGGCCGCGAGGCGCTGGCCAAGCTCCGGCTCGGCGCCTACGACGTGCTCGTCCTGGACCGCGATCTGCCCGGCCTGCACGGCGATGAGGTCTGCCGCCATGTCGTCCAGCAGCAGCTGCTGACCAGGGTGTTGATGCTCACCGCGTCCGGCACGGTGAGCGACCGGGTGGACGGCCTGGGCCTGGGCGCCGACGACTACCTGACCAAGCCCTTCGCGTACGCGGAGCTGCTCGCCCGGGTCCTGGCGCTCGGCCGCCGCGCCCGGCCCGCGCTGCCGCCGGTCATCGAACAGGCCGGTGTCACCGTCGACACAGCGCGCCGGCTCGCCGTCCGCGACGGCCGTCAGCTCGCCCTCTCACGCAAGGAATTCGGGGTCCTGGAGGTGCTGCTGCGTGCCCAGGGGGCGGTGGTCAGCGGCGATGACCTGATCGAGGAGGTCTGGGAGGAGCACACCAGCTACCGCACCAACGCGGTCCGCGTCACGCTCAGCAAGCTGCGCGCCAAGCTCGGCGAGCCACCGGTGATCGAAACCGTCCCGGGCGCGGGCTACCGAATGAGCGGCGGGGCACGGACGGACAGCGGGCAGCCGATGAGCGACGGTCAGCGAACGGGTGACGAAGGATGACCTCCTCCCTCTCGGACCGCCGTCCGTTCGCCCGCTGCCCGCTGGGCCGCCGCTGGCTCCCCGGCAGCGAACGCGTCCAGCTCACCGGCCTCTACGGCGGACTGCTGGTGCTGGCCGGCGCAATGCTCATCGGCCTGGTCTATTTCCTCGTACGGCAGGGCCTCTACTCCACCCTGATCACAGCCGTCACCACCGCCGCCCCCATCCGGCCCGGCCCCCTCGCGCCGTCCGGCGCCACCACCGGCATACCCGTCCCCGCCCGCACCATGGCGCCCGCCTCCCCCGCCCCCGGAACCCACCTGCCGTTCGGCGACGGCGGCCTCTACAGCGCCACCAGGAACATCACCGACGCCGCCGAACAGGCCGCGCTCAGCCGTCTGCTGACCGTCTCCCTGATCGCGCTGCTGCTCTTCGCCGTGATCTCGGTGGCGCTGGCCTGGTGGATGGCCGGCCGCGTACTGCGCCCGGTCTCGGTGATCACCAGCACCGCCCGCCGGCTGTCCGCCGCCAACCTGCACGAACGCATCGCGCTGGACGCGCCGCCCGGCGAACTCAAGCACCTCGCCGACACCTTCGACGGCATGCTCGACCGCATCGAGCATCTGGTCTCCGCGCAGCAGCGGTTCGCCGCCAACGCCGCGCACGAACTGCGCACCCCGCTCGCCGTGCAGCGCGCCGCCGCCGAGATCGGTCTCGCCGACCCGGACCCGGCCAACGTACGGCGCATCCGCGGCAAGCTGATCGAGGTCGCCGAGGACAGCGAGCAGCTGATCGAGGGGCTGTTGCTGTTGTCCGTCTCCGACCAGGGATTGCAGCGCCGTGAGCCGGTGGCGCTCGGCGCGCTCACCGCGACCGTCGCCGCCGAATACGCCGACGACGCCTGGCAGCGCGGCCTGACGATCGCCACCGATACCCTCCCCCGAGCTCTTGAGGAGCAGGGGGCACCCCCATCGTCGGCCGTCGGCACCGATACCTGCCCGCTGACCGTCGACGGCGACCCCGTCCTGCTCGCCCATCTCGTACGCAATCTGGTCGCCAACGCGGTACGCCACAACCAGCCCGACGGCCGCATCACCGTCCGCGTCGACGGCCGCACCCTGGAGATCACCAACACCGGACCGGCCGTCCCCGCCGACTCCATCCCCTACCTCTTCGAGCCGTTCCGCCGCCTGGAGGAGCGCCGGCACGCCCCCGGCGAGGGCGCGGGTCTGGGCCTGTCCATCGTGGCGTCCATCGCCCGCGCGCACGCCGCCACGGCCACCGCCCACCCCAACCCGGGCGGCGGCCTGACGGTGCGGGTCGTCTTCCCGGATCGGCTGCCCGGCTGACGCTCCGGTGGCGGGCCTCGGGCTTCAATGGATCAATGAGTCAATGATCCGGTTCGATTCCGTCACCAAGCGCTACCCGGACGGGACCACCGCCGTCGACAACCTCTCGTTCGAGGTGAACGAGGGCGAGCTGGTGACCCTCGTCGGCCCGTCGGGCTGCGGCAAGACCACCACGATGATGATGGTCAACCGGCTCATCGACCCCACCGACGGGCGGATCTTCGTCGAGGGCTCCGATATCTCCGAGGCCGACCCGGTCCAACTGCGCCGCCGGATGGGCTATGTCATCCAGCAGACCGGCCTCTTCCCGCACCGCACCGTCCTCGACAACACCGCGACGGTGCCGTTCCTGACCGGCTGGAAGAGGGCAAAGGCACGGGCGCGGGCCGCCGAGCTCCTCGACATGGTCGGCCTGGACCCGGCCGTCTACGGCCCGCGCTACCCCGAGCAGCTGTCCGGCGGTCAGCGCCAGCGCGTGGGTGTCGCCCGCGCACTCGCCGCGGACCCGCCCGTACTCCTCATGGACGAGCCGTTCGGCGCCGTCGACCCGGTCGTCCGCGACCGCCTCCAGAAGGAGTTCCTGCGCCTCCAGGCCACCATGCACAAAACGGTGCTGCTGGTCACCCACGACATCGAGGAGGCCATCCGGCTCGGCGACCGGATCGCGGTCTACGGGGAGGGCCGGATCGAGCAGTACGACACCCCCGCGAGTGTGCTCGGCGCCCCCGCCTCCCCCTACGTCGCCGAATTCGTCGGCAGCGACCGCGCGTTGAAGCAGCTCTCGGTCACCGGCATCGACCGCGACGACCTGGAGCGGCCGCCCTTCGCCCGGCTCGACGAACCGGCCGGCCAGGCATCGGCCCGGATGCGCACGGACGGCGCCCGATGGGCCGTCGTCCTGGACGGCGACGGCGAACTGCATGGCTGGGTGGGCGTCGACGAGCTGTCCGAGGCGACCGGAACCGTAGCCGACCGGGCCCGCCGTATGGAGGCCTGGGTCCCGGTGAGCGGCACTCTGAAGCAGGCATTCAGCGAGATGCTCAAGCATGACGCCGGCTGGATCGCGGTCCTGGACGACCGCCGCTTCCTGGGCGTCCTGACCCCGGCAAAGCTCCACGAGGCACTGCGCCGCACGATCGGGTCGGACGAACGCGGTGTCCCGCGGCACCGGGCGACGGTGGACTCGGTCCCTACGGAATGAGCCTCGGCCCTTTCAGAATGAGGAGGGCGGCGTTTCACGTGAAACGTCGTCCGGGCGGCAGCGTTTCACGTGAAACAGCCTCCTGGGCCGGCGAGTTGTGTCAGCTCTTCCGCAACAACCCTTTGGACTTCAGGTAGTTGCGGGCCACATCCGCCGGCAACCGCCGCCAGCTGTCGACCTGTTCATTGAGGCGCGCCAGATCGGCGGTGGTCAGGACCGTGTTGAGGCGGTTGAGCGCAGCGGCGGCCCGTTCACTGCCGACCCGTGCGCGGTTGACGACCGGAACGACATTGTCGGCGTTCTGCAGTTTCTTGTCATCGGCGAGGAGCACCAGGCCGAACTGGTCGAGGGTGGCGTCCGTACTGGTGGTCAGCACCATCTGGTCCTGCCCGCTTTGGACGGCCTGTTTGGCGGGCGTGGTCCCGACGCCTTTCGGGTCGACGGCGGTCACGTTGATCCCGTAGGTCTTCTTCAGCCCCGGTGCACAGAACGGCCGCTGAACACATTCATCGCCCGCCGCCAGCCGTACGGGCAGCTTGGCGCGGCCCAGATCGCTGAGGGTTCTGAGGCGGTGCTTGGCGGCGTAGGCGGCGCTCACCGCGAAGGCGTTCTGGTCGACGGCCCGGCCGGCCGGGAGGACGGTGAGCCCGCGAGGGGTGGCGAGCCCGCGCAGGGCGGCCATGGTGGCGGCGAGGTCGGGCGAGGCGACCGGGGCGGCCTCCGGCCCATTGGTCTTGGCGTTGAGCCAGTCCGCGAAGGTGGCGGCATACTCCGGGACGACATCGACCTGGCCGTTCTCCAGGGCGGGTTCGTACAGCTCGCGGTTGCCGACGGTGAGGATGTCGGTCCGGTACCCGGCCTCGTCGAGCAGCGCCGCGTACATCCGGGCGAGCAGCTCGCTCTCGGTGAAGCCGGCCGAGCCGATGGACAGGTCGCGGCTGTCACCGGGCGGGGCGGTGATCGCGCCACGGTTCTCCAGGGAGGGGCCGCTGGTGCAGGCGGCGAGGAGAAGCAGAAGCGCGCAGACGTACGGAACCGGTGTCCGGCGCGCGCTTCTCCCGCTCCCCGCCCTCACCGGACCCGCCCGCGCACCCACGGCGGCGCGAACCGCTGCCCGATCTCGAACGCGGCCTCCATCAGCAGCGCGAACACGGCGACGATCACCGCGCCGGCCACCACCTGCGGTGTGCTGGCGAGGTTGAAGCCCGCGGTGATGATCCGGCCGAGCCCGCCGCCGCCCACCAGCGCGGCGAGGGTGGCGGTGGCGACGAGCTGGACGGCGGCGATCCGTACGCCGGTCAGCACGAGCGGGAACGCCAGCGGCACCTCGACCCGCCACACCAGCTGCGTACCGGTCATCCCCATGCCCCGCGCCGCCCGCACCACGTCCTGGTCCACCTCGCGCATCCCGACGTACGCATTGGTCAGCAGCGGCGGAATGGCGAACAGCACCAGTGCGATGACCGTCGGCCACTCCCCGTACTGCCCGATGGGGGTGAGCAGAAGCAGCACCAGTACGGCGAAGGTCGGCACCGCGCGGCCGATGTTGGCGAGGTTGACGGCGAGCGCACCGCCGCGCCCCAGGTGGCCGAGGGTCAGCGCGATGGGCAGCGCGATCAGGGCGCTGATGATGAGGCAGACGACGGTCAGTACGAGGTGCTGGCCGAGCCTGTTCCAGACGCCGTTCTCGCCGTACCAGTTGGCGGCGGTGGTCAGCCATGTCCAGACCGCGGAAAGGGTGTTCATGTCCGCTGCCCGGGAGCGGTGACCAGCCGCTTCGGTCCCGCCGTCCGGGCGCGCGGCCGGGTCCTGCGGGCGGCCCGCCGCCATGGGGTGAGCAGGCGTTCCGCGCCGAGCAGCAGCAGGTCGAAGGCGACCGCGATGATCACGCACAGCACGGACGCGGTGAGCACCTGCGCCTTGAAGAAGGAGTTCATCCCGGCGTAGATGAGGTTGCCCAGGCCGCCGTGTCCGACGATCGCCCCGACGGTGGTGAGCGCGACCGCCGAGACGGTGGCGATCCGCAGCCCGGCCATCGCCGCGGGCAACGCCAACGGCAGCTCGACGGTGAGCAGTTGGCGCATCGGCCCGTAGCCCATGCCGCGGGCGGCCTCCTTGGCCTCGGCGGGCACGCCGGCCAGCCCCGCCAGGAGGTTCCGTACGAGAAGGGTGAGGGAGTAGAGGGCGAGGCCGACCACGACGAGGGTGGCGGAGAGCCCGTAGAGCGGCAGCAGCAGGGAGAACATCGCCAGCGACGGGATCGTGTAGATCACGGTGGTGATGCCCAGCACCGGGCCGACCGTCCAGCGCCTGCGACGGGCCAGCAGCGCCAGCGGGACCGCGATCACCAGCCCGAGGCCCACGGAGATCACCGTCAGCTGGACGTGCTCGACCGACGCGTCGAGCAGGATCTGGCGGCGGGTGCTCAGGTAGTCGCCGCAGATCCAGTCGTTGCGGGCCAGGCAGTCGTCCGGCGGGGCGGTCACGGTACGAGTCCATCGCGGGCGGGACGGGGTGTCGCGCGGGGCGCGTCCGATCGGGGTGTTGCCCTACTCATGCCATGTAGACACCTCACGTATACACACAGTGTGTACTGCCTATGTATAGTTCCTGGAGTCCGTTCGACCACTGGTCGGCGCGGCGAGCCACGGCTCGTCCGCGTCAGCTTCGCCATGCCCGAAGGCCGCCGGAAAGGCCACCTGCAAGCTGCCTCAAAGCTGCCCGAAAGCCGTCTCAAAGCGCAGGTCACGGACCCTTCCCCAAGCTCTCGACTGCGTTCGAGCAGGGGAGGCCCCTATCCCGTCGCCCGCGTCCGAAGAGAGACCTCGCATGCCGAAGAAGATGTCCGCGGCCCGCAGCAAGGCCATAGCCGGGCTGCTGGCGGCCACGTCCCTGGTCCTGGCCCTCAGCAGCTGCGCCACCTACGACGTCACCGCGCCGGCCGACGCCCGGGACGACGCACCGGCGGCCGACGTGAAGGCGAAGGACGCGAAGGGCGGGGCAGGGAAGGGCGGGAACTCCCCGGCCAAGAGCGCGGACGGCGACGACGTCGACTGCCGCAAAGCCAAGTGCGTCGCGCTCACCTTCGACGCGGGCCCCAGCGAGAACACGCCCCGGCTGCTGGACATCCTGAAGAAGGAGAAGATGCATGCGACCTTCTTCATGCTCGGCAAGAACCACGTCGTCAAGCGCCCGGCCGACGTGAAGCGGATCGACGCCGAGGGCCACGAGCTGGCCAACCACACCTGGTCACACGAGATCCTGACCGAGATCGAGCCGGCGAAGGCCAAGCTGGAGCTGTCCCGCACCCAGGACGCGGTCCAGAAGATCACCGGCAAGAAGCCCACACTGATGCGCCCGCCGCAGGGGAAGACCGATGGAGAGGTCTCCAAGATCAGCCGCGATCTCGGCCTGGCGCAGGTCCTGTGGAGTGTGACCGCGAAGGACTACCAGACCAACGACTCCGCGCTGATCACCAAGCGGGTGCTGGACCAGACCGAGCGGGACGGCATCATCCTGCTGCACGACATCTACAAGGGCACCGTGCCGGCCGTCCCGGGCATCCTCAAGGAGCTCAAGAAGCGCGGCTTCACGATCGTCACCGTCTCCCAGCTGCTGTCACCGGCCAAGCCGGAGCCGGGGATGGTCTACCGGCCATGAGGCAGTGACGCTGCCGTGACGATCGCCGCCCCGGCCGCCGTGACGACCGCCGGGGCGGCGCGGGGGCATCACCCCCGCCCCGACTCCTTCGCCGGTCCCGCACCCGGCTTCGGCTTCGGCTCCGGCTTGGGCGGCGGAACGGCCTCCGTGTCCTGCGGGAACGTCAGCTGCCGGCTCTGCCACTCCAGCGCCGGGGCGACCTCCCGGCGCCATGTCGTGAACTGGTGGCTGCCCTGCGGCAGGATGATCGAGTCGACCATCATCGGCGCCTTCGCCGCACGAATGAACTTCATCGTGTCGCCGTACCCCTGCTCGCCCTTGCGGCTGCTGGCGACCAGCGCGGAAACCTGCGGCGCGGGCAGATGCTTCAGCCGCCACAACAGATCGTGCTCACGCTCCCGCCGCGCACCGGCCTCGCCGGAGCCGAAAAGGCTGCCGGTGGTGAGGTCGTCCTTGATCGCGAAGTCACCGGAGAGCGACACCGCGGACGTGTAGACCTTCGGGTTGCGCATCGCCAGCTGAAGCGAGCACGTACCACCGGACGAATAGCCGAACGCGCCCCAGGCACTGGGGTCACGGCCCACCCGATAGGCCGACTTCAGTGCGTCCGGCAGATCCTTGGTGAAGAACGTCTCGGCCTGCGGCCCGCCCGGAACATCCACGCACTCGGTGTCCCGCGGCGGCGCGATCGTCGGCCGGACCATCACGAGCACGGTCGGCTGCATCTTGCCCTGCGCGATCAGTTTGCCCGCGTTCTGCGGCACCTGAAGATGCTGCGCGAGATTCATGATCCCGCCGGGATAGCCGCTGATGACGACCATGACGGGGAACCGCTGCCGACGGAACTGCGGCTGGAAATACTGCGGCGGAAGATAGACGAATCCGGGATTGATGGCCCGCGACCGGCGGCCGATGAACCGTACGGACTCGACCTTGCCGACCTTGTCGGGGGTACCTTGCGGGAGCCCGCTCACCCGATCGAGACCCTGCGGACCGGCCGGTTGGACCAGCCCGCCATTCATGTTGCCGACCGCGGCGTACGCCCCGCCGCCCTGGCTCACGGACGCCGGGGCCTCCTCGTTGTTGCCCAGCAGTTCGTCCCAGTTGCCGTAGAACTCGAAGCTGGAATTCACCGCGAGAGCGAGGGCGCACACGATGGAGATCTGGGTGAGCACGATGGCGCCGAGCCTGCCCAGGATGGGCCGTACGCCCTGCCGCGACAACCGGGGCCAGAGCCACACCGTGGCGGCCACGCAGGCCAATGCCACCACGATCACCGTGTATTCGAGCGACTGACTGGTCAGCCCCATGCGCCCACATCTCCCGTCACCCAGAAAGGGTTCTTGCCTTCATTACCGGCCGCCTAGTGGCACAACGGACGGCTCCGGACAATGGTCACCGGAGAAGACGGGCACAACTGCGTATCGGATACCTGAGCGACTAATCCTTACCCAGCTCTTGCCGTTCCGTTTCCGGGGCGTGATGTGGGATGGGGCAGATAGCCACAAAAGGCGGGACGAGAGTGCCGGACGTACGCCTGGGCGGTGGCGTACGTCCGGCTGGGCGCCCCTCCCCCCGGTTACAGGGGCGCCCAGGTCATGCGTACTTCACGGGATCACCTCCCGATGTCCCGCCCGTCCTCCCGCCACACGGTCACCACGGACGGCCGGACCAACGTCCCCGCCCCGTCCGGCCATTGCGACGCCGGCTTCTCGACGCTCGCACCGTCCACCTCGCCCGGATGCTGCACGGCGATCATCACCCTGCGGTTCTGCACGATCGGCCCACAGGTCTCGGCCCCCGTCGGCACGGTCAGGAACTGCTTGACCTCACCGCGCCGTTCGCCCGCGGTCGCCACCCCGAACAGTCCGTCGTGGCTGCCCAGCGCATTCCCGTCCGTCGAGATCCACAGATTTCCGTAGGCATCGAACGTGATGTTGTCCGGGCAGGAAATCGGGCTGACCTGATCCTTCGGAAATCCGCCGAAGTATGTGGCCGGGTCCTCGGGATCGCCGCAGACCAGGAACAGCCGCCAGTGGAAGCGGTCCGCCGACGGGTCGCCCCACAGCTCGCTCAACTCCAGAATCTGCCCGTGCTTGTTGCTGTTCCGCGGATTGACCTCATCCGCGGCGGCCTTCCCCGCCTTGCCGCGATCGCTGTTGTTCGTCAGCGCGACATAGACCCGCCCGGTACGCGGGCTGGGCTCGACGTCCTCCGGCCGGTCCATCTTCGTGGCGCCCACCTTGTCGGCGGCCATCCGCGTGAAGACGTACACCTCTTCCGCCGTCATCCCCGGCACATACGACGTATCGCCGCTGGCCAGCGGAATCCATTTCCCGGACCCGTCGAACTCCCCGTCCTTCGGCAGCTTCCCGGAACCGTCGATCTCCGCCGGCGCGCTGTCCCCCGTGAACTTGGCGACGTACAACGTCCCTTCGTCCAGCAGCGTCCGATTGTGCTCCCGGGCGTCCCGTCCGCTGCCCCTCTTCATCCGCTTCGCGGAAACGAACTTGTAGAAGTAATCGAACTTCTCGTCATCGCCCATATAGAGCACGGGCCGGCCATCGTCCGTCAGCCGCGGCTCGGCAGCCTCGTGCTTGAACCGCCCCAGCGCCGTCAGCTTCCGCGGCGTCGACTCGGGATCGTACGGATCGATTTCCACGACCCACCCGAACCGGTTCACCTCATTCGGCTCGCGCGCCACATCGAAACGCGTGTCGAACCGCTCCCACTTCCGCTCACTGGCGGCCCCCGCAATCCCGTACCGCTTGAGGCGCGCGGCGGCCACCGGATCGGTAACGGACCCCCCATTGGCGAAGTACTGGTTGAAATTCTCCTCACCCGACAGCACGGTGCCCCACGGAGTGATACCGCCACCGCAGTTGTTCAGCGTGCCGAGAATGCGGGTGCCGTCGGGGTCCGCGGACGTCTTCAGCAGATCGCTGCCCGCCGCCGGCCCGGTGACCTCGAACGGCGTGGTCCCGGTGATCCGGCGGTTGAGGTGGTGCCGGGTCACCGCCGTCAGCCGGCCGGTGCGCTGCTCCTCCTGCGCGACGAGTACGGACAGGCCGTGCGCCGCCCAGCCGATCTCGGCCTGCTCCCGCGTCGGCGCGTCCGCGTCGTACCCGGCGAACATCAGCTGCTCGTCCGTGTACTCGTGGTTGATCACCAACAGCTGCCGGTGCCGCTCGCCCGGCACCTCCAGCACGGCCATGTAGTCGTTGTTGTAACCGAACTGCCCCGCCTGCGCCTTGGCCGACTGCCGATCGGGGTCGAAGGCCGGCGCACCACGCAGAATCGGGTCGCCCCAGCGGATGACGATATTCTGCGCATACCCCTCGGGAACGACCACATCGTCGACGGTGTTCGGCGCGACAACCGGGAACCGCAGCCCACGCGCGGCCTTCCCGCCCTTCCCACGGAGGTCGTTCCGGTCCGCGGCAGGCGCGGCAACGGCCTGCGGCGCTCCCGTCCCGGCCAGCACGGCACCGCCGGCCGCGGCCGCGACCGTCACCACCGCGGCCGCCCGCACCATCGAACGCCGCGACAGCGCACCGGCGATGACATCACCGACATATTCGTTATCGCTCACATTGGGCGTCTCATGAAAACAGGCGTCACCACAGCGGTACCGGCACGTCATGGCCGAACGCCCGCCGGGATGCGAGCCGATCAGCGGCAGAAACTTGCGCACGCTTTCCCCTCCGTAAAACGCGTAAAACGCTTCGAACGATTCGTTCTCTTCGTTCTCTTCGTTCGATTCGCCGTGACGGTAGGCCCGCCGCCCCGCCGGACGGCGTCGCAAACATGAACTCGCGGTGAATCCGAGGGGACTACGAGCCTTTGCGGCGCCGTACGAAGGGCCAAGCGCTGCCATCCGAGGCGTCATGCGGCCGCCGTTCGAGGCGTCATGCGGCCGCCTTCGAAGCGTCACCCCACTGCCATACGAAGCGTCACGCCACGCCTGACGAATCGTCCCCGGCGCCAAGGCCCCACCTCTGATCAGGCACAACGCTCCCGTCCCGCCGGCCACTCACCGCCCCGCCACAACGAACGGCCCATGGCCGAAACCGCATCCCGCCATCAGCCCCCCGGATGGCCCACCACACAAGGCGCGGGGTCCCACGATGAGCCCGGTGCAGGCCGCTACCCTTACGTATCCGTCCTGGTCAGGGACATGTCTGTGCTTCACGGACATACGCCGCACCCACCACACGCAAGAGAGGTTCGCCGATGGGCATTCGGAGTCTGCTACGCAACGCTTTCGGTCGCTCGAAGGCGACCCGCGAAGAAACCGGCGCGGCACCGAGCGGCGCTGATACGCCGGAGTCGGCCACGATCCCGGAGGCCCGCGAGGAGTCCACCCCGGCATCCGCCACCCCGGCGCCAGAAGCCGAGGTCCCCGCCGCCCGCACGGCCCCGGCCGAGGCCCCCGCCCCGGAGCCGACGCCCACGACCGCCACGCTCCCGGCACAGGGCAGCCCGGTGGACGTCGAGGCCGCGAAGCCGAAGGAGACGGAGGAGGCAGAGAAGCCAGAGTCGACAGAGGCCACTGCGACTACTGCGACCGCTGCGGCCACGGAGCCCGTCGCGACCATTGAGGCCGTCGAGCCCAAGCCGTCGACGACGGAGACCGCAGAGGCGACCGAAGCCACCGAAGCCACCGACCAGCGCAACGAGGACACCTCCCCCGCAACCACCGCGAGTGCTCCGGCCGAGGCTGCGGCTGCAGCTCCGGCAACCGATGCCACCGCTCTGGACGCCCCCGAGGCCATCTCCGACCTGGTGAGCCAGGCCTTCGACAACCCCGCACCGGTGGCCGCCCCCGAGCCGACCACCGAATCGGCGAAGGCGGAGCCGGAGGCAGAAGCAGCACCCGAGCCCGAGCCCAAGCCCGAGCCCAAGTCCTCAGCCCCCGAACCCGAGGCGAAGCCGGAGCCGGAGACGGAGACGGAAACCCCCTCTCCCTCCCCTTCCCCCTCCCCCGCCATCTCCCTCACCAAGGTCGAATCCACGGCCCCCGGCCTCGTCAGCCTGTACAAGTCCGCGGGCGCCACCCTCCAGAAGCACGGCCTCGCCACCCAGCGCGCCGCCGTCTACCTGGTCCTCGACCGCTCCGGCTCGATGCGCAACTACTACAAGGACGGCACGGTCCAGCACCTCGCCGAACAGGCCCTCGGCCTCTCCGCGAACCTCGACGACGACGGCAAGGTCCCGGTCGTCTTCTTCTCCACCGACGTCGACGGCACCGCCGAGGTCGACCTCACCAACTACGAAGGCCGCATCGAGGAGCTGCACTCCGGCCTCGGCCACATGGGCCGTACGAACTACCACTGGGCCATCAACGCCGTGGTCGAGCACTACAAGAAGTCCGGCTCGACGGCCCCCGCCTTCGTCATCTTCCAGACCGACGGCGCCCCGACCTCCAAGCCGGCCGCCGAAAAGGCCCTGTGCGAAGCCGCCGAACTCCCCATCTTCTGGCAGTTCATCGGCTTCGGCGACCCGGACGCAAAGGGCTTCGACTTCCTCCGCAAGCTGGACGACCTGGCCGTCCCGGAAAAGCGCGTCGTCGACAACGCCGGCTTCTTCCACGCCGGCCGCGACCCCCGCAGCCTCTCCGCCGACGAGCTCTACCAGCAGCTGATGGTCGAGTTCCCCGAATGGCTCACCGAGGCCCGCACCGCCGGCGTCCTCAAGGACAACTGACCCACCCCCAGCCTTACTTCACTCACCGGCCGCGGCCGGGCCTTAACCGGGCCCGACCGCGGCCGGCGGCTTTTCCACGCCCCCGGCACCCCCGAGGCCATTACCCAGGACTTTCCTGAGGAAGATGGTGCAGCCGTTGCCCAGCTTCTTGAGGAACTCGTTAAATCCGTCGGGGAAGGTAGCCAAACCGCCGAGGAGAATCCGGAGCTACCCGACCACAAGCCGGGCGAGTAGATATGCGGACGTAGCGATCCAGGTGTGATTTCCTGAGACTTGATCGGCCATGAGCATGCCATCAGGCGCTCTGCCAGAGAACAGTCGAGTGGGGGATGCGAATGAGTACGCCGCAGCAGCCGCAACATGGCTTTGGGGGTGCGCCGGGGTATGGCGCACCGGCGGGGGCGCCGCAGCCGGGGCAGCCGGGCGGGTACCCGCAGCAGCCTCCTGGCCATCAGGTGCCGCCAGGGCCGTATGGGCAGCAAGCGCCGTACGGCACGCCTCCGCAGGCGCCATACGGGGCGCCGCAGCAGGCTCCTTATGGGTACGGCGGGCCTGGCATGTTGCCGCCTCCGCCGCCGAAGAGCAACGCCGGGAAAACGTGGGGAATCATCGGCGCGATCGTCGGGGTGTTGGTGATCGGCAGTGTGGCGTCGGCCGTGGTCTTCTCGGGGAGGGGGAGCGGGGGCGGGAGTGGTGGTCACGCCGGCCCGAAGTACCGGATTACCGTGCCGCAGACGCTCGCCGGTGGTGAGTACAAGCTCGCCAAGGACATATCCCAGCAGGCCGCCGAATCGGTGCCGAGTGACGGGTCGAATGAGCACGGCATGAAAGCCGTGGGTGGTCAGTACACGAGCGGCACGCAGTCGCTGGTGATGCTCGGCCTCTACGGCACCATCGATGATCCCGAGAGGGCCGTCGATAGCGCCATCGGGGGCATGACGAAAAATGTGGATACGGAAGTCGCCGTCGCCGAGAAGAAGTTCACGCCCAGCGGTGGCGGGGACTCTCTGACCTGCGGGGTGGATGTGAAGACCCAAGCAGGGCAGAAAATCACGCTGGGATTCTGTGTGTGGGCTGATTACAGCACCAGCGGCAGTGTCGCGGAGACCGATGCTGCGGAATTGGGGAAGGATCCCGCATCGGTCGATCTACAGGCGTTTGCAGATAGGGCGGACAAGATACGCACCGAGGTCAAGAAGCCGCTGGGCTGATCTGGCGTGGCCGGGCGGGGAGGCCCGCGGCGGTGCGAAGGCCGGTGGCTCGGGCGTGGACCTCGGTTGGGGTGAGTGGCCCCGTCGGCTGGGGTGGAGCTTCGTCTCGGCAGGAGCAGCAGAGGCCGCCAGGGAGGGCTTCCGGGCGGCCCGGGGCGCCGCAGTTGGTGCATTCGACTAGCCAGCGGTGGGAGGGGGTGGGCTTTGGGGCGCGGCTGGGTTCCGGGGGGAGTTTGCTGGTCAGGCGGGTGCGGATGAAGGCGCCTGGGCTGCTGACCTCATCGGGGAGGCCGGCGGTCAGGGAGCGGATGAGGTGGTCCTCGGTGGCGCCTCGGGCGAGCCATTGGGAGGCGAGTCCCTCCAAGGCGGCGCATTCGGCTGCTGAGAGCGTGACGCGGTCGTCGACGTGGCCGAGTCCGGCGAGTGTGGCGTAGGCGCGGGAGTGGGGCGTCTTCTCAAGGGTGGGCGCGCTTGTCCGGCCGAGTGTTCGGGGCTTGGTGGGGCGGGGAGTCGGGGGCTTGTTGGGCGAAGTTGCCGGTGTTGGCGACTGGTTGAGGTAGGCCGACCACCAGGCGTCGGGGCGCGGTGTGCGGGAGAAGAACGTGTGGGTGACGAGCTTGTTGCTCGTGGGTGGGGCGCTGCGTACGCGGCGTAAGTGGCCTTCGGCGGAGAGGGTGCGCAGGGCGGTGGCGACGGCCTGTTGGCCGTAGTACGGCTGCGCGTCTGCGAGGACTTTGATGCTCATCGCGGCGCCTTCGGGGAGCGCGTCGATGACTCCGGCGAGGTACGCCTCACGGGGTGGGAGGTGGGAGAAGGAGTCGCCGGTGCTGTCGGTGTCAGTGACCGCGTCAGCCACCGTGCGTTTTCCGTAGCCCGGGCGGGCCATTGGGTGCGACGGCCCTGTGGGGACGGGCAAGGCGGCGATAGGCTGCGCGTTAGCCACGAGATCTCCTGGTTAGAGGACGTGATCTTGCTGGTTAGACCTCGGTTTGGTGTTGGCGCACCGGCCGGGGTCGTTTTAGTTGCTGTGAAGAGTTGCGGCGAACGCTAGAGGATCGGGACGGCGCGTCGCAAGGCGGTCACGAAAAGTGATCTGCGGTGGTAGGCAGGCCAGTTGAGGCGTACGCGGGCCCGTGCGCGCGGGTTTGGTTGGGGGGATTTACCAACCCAAACCCAAACCACCAAAAACAACAAAACCAACAGAGCTTGGGTCTCGGGGCTCGGATCCCGAGGATCGGGACCCGAGATCCGGGAGCCGGGATCCGGCTCGGCCCCCGCCCGCCTCACAACAGGCGAGCCCCCGCCCCCCTGCCTACGCTGAATAGGTGAAGGGTGATTCAGAGGGAGACCCCGCGCCCCCTCCCGGCCAGCCCAGCACTCCCACCTGGGCAACGCAGCCCGCGCCCGATCCGCGCCGCTGGTGGGGGCTCGTGGTGATCGCGCTCGCCCAGTTGATGGTGGTGCTGGATGCCACGATCGTGAATATCGCGCTGCCGTCGGCACAGCAGGACCTGGGAGTGTCGGATGCGAACCGGCAGTGGGTGATCACCGCGTACACGCTCGCGTTCGGCGGGCTGCTGCTGCTCGGCGGTCGGATCGCGGACCTCGTGGGGCGTAAGCGGACCTTCATGATCGGGCTGGTCGGGTTCGCCATCGCGTCCGGTTTCGGCGGCGCCGCCACCGGCCCTGCGCTGCTGTTCGGGGCGCGCGCCCTTCAAGGCGCCTTCGCCGCGCTGCTGGCCCCGTCCGCGCTGTCGCTGCTGACCACGACCTTCACCATCGGGAAGGAGCGCAGCAAGGCGTTCGGGATCTACGGCGCTATCGCGGGTGGGGGCGCCGCCATCGGGTTGATCGCCGGCGGGCTGCTGACCGAGTACCTGAACTGGCGCTGGTGTCTGTACGTGAACATCCCCATCGCCGCCATCGCGTTCGCCGGCGCGGCCGTGTTCCTCCACGACAAGCCCGTCCGCGCCCCCGCCCACCTGGACGTACCCGGTGTCGTACTCGGCTGCACCGGTCTGGTCGCGATCGTCTACGGGTGCAGCGAGGCCCAGCCGCGCGGCTGGAGTGACTCACGGGTGATCGCGCTGCTGGTGGGTGGCGTGGTGCTGCTCGGCGTCTTCGCGTGGTGGCAGACACGGTCCCGTCACCCGCTGCTGCCCCTGCACATCGTTCGCGACCGCAACCGCGGCGGGGCCTTCCTGACCATGGGCCTGTCCATCATCGCGATGTTCGGGATGTTCCTGTTCATGACCTATTACTTCCAGGCCGTGCTCGGATACTCGCCGGTCAAGGCGGGCCTGGCGTTCCTGCCGATGGTCGGTGCGATCGTCATCGGGTCGACGCAGATCTCCGCGCGGCTGCTGCATCTCGTCGCGCCACGGATGCTGATGGTCCCCGGCGCGCTGCTCGTCGCCGTGGGCCTGTATCTGCTGACGTACCTGACCGCGCGCCCCGCGTACGCCTCGCACGTGCTACCCACCGAAATCCTCGTCGGCCTCGGCATGGGCCTGATCTTCATGCCGGTGATCGCGACAGCCACGTCCGGGGTGGCGCTACAGGACGCCGGCGTCACGTCCGCGACCGTCAACACCGCCCAGCAGGTGGGCGGTTCGGTCGGTACGGCGCTGCTCAACACGATCGCGACGTCGGCGAGTGCGACGTATGTCGCGTCCCATCTCGCGGACGCCGCCCGGAGGAATGCAGGCCGTATTACGCCGGCCATGCGGGATGCCGTCGTGAAGGAGGGCGTGGTGCACGGGTTCAACGTGGCGATGGGCATCGGTTCGCTGATCATGCTGCTGGCCGCTGTGGTCGCCGGCCTGATGATCACGACCCGTACGGCGAAGCAGGGGCCGGTGGCGGAGGAGGCGCCGCCGGTCAGCGACCGGCGGCGAGTGTGACGCACCAGGCCAGCGACGCAAGCACAGCGGATACGGCCCGCCAGTACCCGTCAGCGCCCCGGCAGGGGATAATCGCTTCATGGCCTCGCAGTCCTCCCCCACCGCCGCACCGTCCAGCGCGGACGTGCTGCGCCAGCGGTACTCCGACCGCCTGCCTGCCTCCCTCGACGACCTCACCGGCCCCACCCAGGGCCACGTAGAGCTGCCGCTGCACGTCGCCTGGTCCGGCCTGCGCACCTACGATCTGCGCCGGCCACGCCAGTGCATGAGCTACTACCGGACCGTCCTGGCCGAGGGACAGCGCGACGATCTGACCGCGCTGCTCGACGGCGGCTTGCTGGTCTCGCAGTGGCCGGTGCTGCGCACGCTGGTCAGTCGTCACCTCCGCGAGGTG
Organism: Streptomyces sp. NPDC050636; assembly: GCF_040654775.1. NCBI lineage: Bacteria > Bacillati > Actinomycetota > Actinomycetes > Kitasatosporales > Streptomycetaceae > Streptomyces > Streptomyces sp. NPDC050636. The sequence continues at coordinate 151,191 of NZ_JBFAIP010000008.1, read as the reverse complement.
TGGGAGGCGGCCTTCCCCACTCTGGCCGGCGCGACGTCCGCGGCCGCGTGAACCTCAGCGCACTCCACCGCCGGCTCCTGGCCGACGTCCTCGCCATCGGCAGTCCCTACCCCTTGGTCATCACCGGCGGCTACGCCGTCCAGGCCCACGGGCTGGTCAACCGCCTCAGCCAGGACCTCGATTTCGCCACCGAGAACCCCGCGCCCATGGCCGACATCGCCCGCGTCCTCCAGCAGGGCCTGTCCGAGCGCGGCTGGCAGGTCACGGTGATCAGCACCGACCCCCTCTCCGCCCGCCTCGTGGCCACCGACGCCGACGGCGCGGCATGCGAAGTCGACGTCCTCAAGGAGAACCTCTGGTCGCCGCCGCAGAACACCGCCTATGGCCCGGTCCTCTCCCTCGATGACGTCATCGGCACCAAGGTCCGCGCCCTGGCCGATCGTGGCGCCGTCCGGGACCTCATCGACGTCCACGCCGCGGAACACCGCGGCCGCCCAGAACTCGAACAGCTCGGCCAGCGCCACGGACGCGACGCGTTCCGTCTCGATGACCTGCGCGACCGTCTGGCCGGCGCCGAGTGGTACGACGATGAGGAATTCGCCGCCTACGGCCTCACCGATGACGCCATCGCCGAACTCAGAAGCTGGGCCCAACAATGGGTGAGCGACCTCGACGAACGGCTGGCGCGAGAATCCGGCGAGTACGACGGCTAACCCGCCCGACCGGCCCGGCAGTTGAGGCGCCGCCGGTCAGCGACCGGCGGCGAGTGTGAGGAAGTCGGTCCAGGCGGGGGCGGGGAAGGTGAGCTGGGGGCCGGACGTGTTCTTGGAGTCACGGACGTGGATGGTGGTGGCGGCGGGAGCATCCGGGCAGGTGGCGACCTCTACGCACTCGCTGCCCTGGTCGTCGCTGTACGTGGACTTGCGCCAGGCGAGGGCGACTTCGACGCACTCGCTGCCCTCGGAGTCGCTGTAGCTGGACTTGAACCAGGACAGGTTGCCGCTCATAGCTTCTCCAACATCCGTTCGAGGAATTTCGCCGATTCCTCAACGCTAAGGGCCTGGGTGCGGATCATGCCATGGCGAGCTGTAAGCAAACTCAGATCGGCCGGATCTGAGGTGAACTGGCTCAGGGACTGCCCCTCAGCCAGGGCGAAGTGGGCATGATCTTGGGTTTCCAGCAGCACCATCGGGCCATTGAGCGCCGCACCCGTAGGGCGGTCGAACGGCAGCACTTGAAGAGAGACGTGCCGGAGACGCCCAACCTCCAGCAAGCGCAGCAACTGTCGCTCACGCGCTCCAGCGCCGCCGATCGGGCAATACAGGGCGGCTTCGTACAGCACAAAGTTGAAGTCCACCGGCGGGGTACGAGTGAGCAGCTGCTGTCGCTCCAGCCGCGCCTGAATTCGTTGCTCAGCCGTCTCGTCGTCCAGCGGAGGAGAGTGGTCTCCGATCAACGCCCGTACGTACTCCTCCGTCTGCAACAGCCCCGGGATGAGCAGAGGCTGGTACGACGACACACTGATCGCGTCCATCTCGAACTCAAAGAAGTCCCGCGACCGCTCCGGAAACTTCCCCCTCTTCAAATACGTCAGCCCGGCGACCAACTTCCCCCTCGCCCCGAAGAGTTCATCCGCCACCTCCGCCAGCTTCGGCGGCACCGGCCGCCTTCCGCACTCCACCGACTCCACCGTGGCCGCGGAGTAGCGGGCCGCCTCGCCCACCTGCTGGCGACTGACCCCCGCGTCCTTGCGCCACAGCTGGAACTGGTTGCCGAAGTACCGGTACGGGTCCGGAAGTTGAGGTTCGTCGGCCATGAGATCCGCCCTCCCCGGCGCGTACGCACGGTGCGTACCCGCCTCGTCACTCGCAGGCTATTCCGGCCAGCGGGGCCGTACACCGTACGAACAGCGAAATTCCCCCCGCCTCGTCCCGTACGGCGACCACCCCGCCCCGTACAACGAGCCCGTACGGGCCTGCACCGCCGCCCGCCCCACCGCCCCCACCCCGTCCAGTACGATATTGACGTTCCGTAAAGCAAATCATCACTCACCGTAGCGACTTGGGAGCAGCCGGCAATGGCTCGACACCTCATCACCAGCGCCCTTCCGTATATCAACGGGATCAAGCACCTGGGCAACATGGTGGGGTCCATGCTCCCGGCCGACGTGTATTCCCGGTATATGCGGCAGCGCGGGCACGATGTGCTCTACATCTGCGCTACGGACGAGCACGGCACGCCCGCCGAGCTGGCCGCGAAGGCCGCCGGGCAGTCGGTGGACGCGTTCTGCAGCGAGCAGCACGACAAGCAGAAGGCGATCTACGAAGGCTTCGCGCTGGAGTTTGATTACTTCGGCCGGAGCTCGTCGCAGGAGAATGTGGAGCTGACCCAGCATTTCGCCCGGAAGCTGCACGAGAACGGCTTTATCGAGGAGCGTGCCATCCGGCAGGTCTACTCGAATGCCGATGAGCGCTTTCTGCCGGACCGCTACATCGTCGGTACGTGTCCGCACTGCGGCTACGACAAGGCGCGCGGCGACCAGTGCGAGAACTGCACCCGGGTGCTCGACCCGACCGATCTGATCGACGCACGGTCGGCGATCAGCGGCAGCGGCGACCTGGAAGTCCGCGAGACCAAGCACCTCTTTCTCCTCCAGTCGAAGCTGCAGCACGAGGTCGAGGGCTGGCTGGAGGGAAACGGCAGCAAGGAATGGCCGACGCTCGCTTCCTCCATCGCGCACAAGTGGCTGACGGAGGGGCTCCAGGACCGGGCGATCACCCGTGACCTGGACTGGGGCGTTCCGGTGCCGGCCGATGTGTGGCCGGAGCTGGCGGCCGAGGGCAAGGTCTTCTACGTCTGGTTCGACGCGCCGATCGAGTACATCGGGTCGACGAAGGAATGGGCGGACGTCGACCCGGAGAACCGCGACTGGAAGTCGTGGTGGTACGAGGCCGATGACACGGTCCGGTACACCGAATTCATGGCGAAGGACAATGTCCCGTTCCACAGCGTGATGTTCCCGGCGACCCAGCTGGGAACCCGTGAGCCGTGGAAGAAGGTCGACTTCCTGAAGGCCTTCAACTGGCTGAACTACTACGGCGGGAAATTCTCGACGTCGCAGCAGCGGGGCATTTTCACGGACGCGGCTCTGGAGCTGCTGCCGGCCGACTACTGGCGCTACTTCCTGATCGCCAACGCCCCGGAGTCGGACGACACGTCCTTCACCTGGGAGCTGTTCTCGTCGTCGGTCAACAAGGACCTGGCGGACACGCTCGGCAACTTCGTCAACCGGGTGCTGTCGTTCTCGCGCAAGCGCTTCGGGGACGACGTCCCGGCGGGCGCGGAGGCCGGTGCCGCCGAGCAGAAGCTGGGCGAGGAGATCGCCAGGCTGCTGGCGGAGTACGAGGGCCACATGGAGGCCCTGCAGTTCCGTAAGGCGGCGGCCTCGCTGCGTGCCCTGTGGAGCGCGGGCAACTCCTACCTGGAGGAGAAGGCCCCGTGGCTGGAGATCAAGACGGACAAGGACGCGGCGGCCCTGACGCTGCGTACCGCGATGAACCTGATCCACCTGTACGCGATCGTCTCCGAGCCGTTCATCCCCAGCTCGGCGAAGGCGATGCGGAGCGCGTTCGCGCTGAAGAACGACACGGCGGTGTGGGTCTCGGCGGATGAGGCCAAGGCCCTGGCCTCCGTTCCGGCCGGGACGCCGTTCACGGTGCCGCCGGTGCTCTTCGCGAAGATCACCGAGGATGACCTGGCTGGGTACCGGGAGCGGTTCGGCGGCAGTGAGGACGCGGACGCGTAAGCGAGATACGTAAGCGGGATACGTAACGACGGCGATGCCCCTGGACCGGATGCGGTCCGGGGGCATTGTCGTTCCGGGGTGGCGTGGCGGTTCCGGGGCGGCGTGGGTCGCCGCCGCTGCTCGCTGCTCGCCGGTCGATTGTCGCCGGTCGATTGTCAGTGGTGGGTGCGACGCTGGCTGAGTGACCATCGCTGAGAGTCGTATCAATCCGCCCATGACGGCCGACGAGCGCACCACCCTCGAATCCTGGCTCGACTTCCACCGCAGCACACTGGCCGCGAAATGCGCGGGGCTGGACGAGGCGGGCGCCCGGCAGGCGTCCGCCGAGCCCTCGCCGATCACCCTGCTCGGGCTGGTCCAGCACCTGGCGGAGGTGGAGCGGACGTGGTTCCGGCGGGTGCTGCTGGGGGCCGAGCTGCCGACCCTCCACGGGGAGCCGTACGACCCGACGGTGCCCGATGGCGGCTTCGCGCTGCCGGATGACGCCACGCTCGCCGGGACGCTGGCCCTGTGGGAGGCCGAGATACGCGCGGCGCGCGCGGCCTGTGCGGGATTGGACCTCGACGCGACGGGGGATTTCCAGGGCACTCCGGTGTCGCTGCGCTGGATCTACGTCCACATGATCGAGGAGTACGCGCGGCACAACGGGCACGCGGATCTGATCCGGGAGCGGGTGGACGGCGTGACGGGCGTGTGAGGGCGGGGGGCGTGAGGGCGGAGCGAGCGGGCCGCCGACCGTGCGGACGAGCCGCCCGACCGCGGACGCGGCGAGGGCCCGGAACCGCCACCGGTCCCGGGCCCTCCCACTGTGTCACTCGCACTGCGTCAGTCGCACTGCGTCACGCGCGCCGCATCACTTCGTCGGCTCAGGCCGCATCACTTCGTCGGCTTGTACGGCGTCGGCTTCGCCGGGCCCTTGTAGATGCTCAGGTGGAGTTCCTTCAGCCGCGCGTCCTCCAGCACCGTCGGCGCGCCCATCATCAGGTCCTGGGCGTTGCCGTTGAGCGGGAAGGCGATCGTCTCGCGGATGTTCGGCTCGTCGGCCAGCAGCATCACGATGCGGTCGACGCCCGGGGCGATGCCGCCGTGCGGCGGGGCGCCGTACTGGAAGGCGCGCAGCATGCCGGAGAACTCCTGCTCGACGGTCTCCTTGGAGTAGCCGGCGATCTCGAACGCCTTGAACATGACGTCGGGCTCGTGGTTCCGGATCGCGCCGGAGGAGAGCTCCACGCCGTTGCAGACGATGTCGTACTGCCAGCCCAGGATGTCCAGCGGGTCCTGGGTCTCCAGGGCCTCAAGTCCGCCCTGCGGCATCGAGAAGGGGTTGTGCGAGAAGTCGATCTTGCCGGTGTCCGCGTCCCGCTCGTACATCGGGAAGTCGACGATCCAGCAGAAGCGGAAGACGCCCTCCTCGAAGCGGCCCGCGCGCTTGGCGGCCTCGACACGGACCGCGCCCATGATCTTCGAGACCTCGTCGAAGTCACCCGCGCCGAAGAAGATCGCGTGGCCCGGCGCGAGCGACAGACGCTCGGTGAGGACCTTGACGTTCTCCTCGGTGAGGAACTTGGCGATCGGGCCGGTCAGCGAGCCGTCCTCGCCGACCCGCACCCAGGCCAGGCCCTTCGCGCCCTGCTCGACGGCGAAGTCACCGAGGCCGTCGAAGAACTTCCGCGTCTGGCCCGCGGTGTCCGGCACCGGCAGCGCGCGGACGTGCTTGCCGGCGAACGCCTTGAACTCCGAACCCTCGAAGACGTCGGTGATGTCGACGAGCTCCAGCTGGGCGCGCAGGTCCGGCTTGTCGGAGCCGTACTTCAGCATGGCCTCGCGGAACGGGATCCGCGGGAAGGGCGAGGTGACATGGCGGTCGCCGCCGAACTCCTCGAAGAGTTCGGTCATCAGCTTCTCGACGGGCTGGAAGACATCCTCCTGCTCGACGAAGGACATCTCGATGTCGAGCTGGTAGAACTCGCCCGGCGAACGGTCGGCGCGGGCGTCCTCGTCGCGGAAGCAGGGCGCGATCTGGAAGTAGCGGTCGAAGCCCGAGATCATGAACAGCTGCTTGAACTGCTGCGGGGCCTGCGGCAGGGCGTAGAACTTGCCGGGGTTCAGCCGGGACGGGACGACGAAGTCACGGGCGCCCTCGGGGGAGGTCGCGGTGAGGATCGGCGTCGCCATCTCGTTGAAGCCGAGCGCAACCATCTTCGAGCGGATCGAGGCGATGACCGCGCTGCGCAGCATGATGTTGCGGTGCATACGCTCGCGGCGCAGGTCCAGGAAGCGGTACTCCAGGCGGCGCTCCTCGCCGACCCCGTCGTCCTGGTTGATCTGGAACGGCAGCTGCTGGGCGGCGCCGAGCACCTCGACCTCGGCGGCCTCGATCTCGATCTCGCCGGTGGGCAGCTCCGGGTTGACGTTGTCCGCGCCGCGGGAGACGACCTTGCCGTCGATGCGGACGACCGTCTCCTTCGTCAGCTTGTCGAGGACCTCCGCGGCGGCCGTGCCGGGGCGGGCGACGAGCTGCGTGATGCCGTAGTGGTCGCGCAGATCGATGAAGAGGATGCCGCCCAGGTCACGTCGATTGTGCAGCCAGCCGCTGAGGCGGACGTCCGTGTTGACGTCCGCGGCCCGGAGCTCGCCGCAGTTATGGGACCGGTACCGATGCATCGCTCATCCAAGTCGTCGCGAGTCGAGGTGGGGAGTTGAGAAGTTGCCGGGGGATACGGGGAGAGGCGGGAGACACGGCGCGCGACCGAGCATTCGCCCGATCGCCTGCTGAGTCACCCGGAGCACCCGGATCACCGGAAAGGCCACCCCAGGATTGACATAACCGCTCCAGGTTACCGTCCCGGCACCCCGCACTTCGTTGACATATGCCCATCACGATCGTCCCGGGGTGAACCGGAGGGCGACTGCTGGCACGATGGTCACGTCCGGTTACATCCGGCTCGCTGGTCGGGCCCCCGGAAATCCGCCTAAAGTGAGGCAATGCGCACCAAGGACCTCCTGGCCGCCATCGCGACCGGCCTGTGGCGCTGGGACAACGCAACGGGACGGGTGACCCTCGACGCCGAAGCGGCCCGGCTGCTCGGGCTTCCCGCGATGCCGGTGGAGCTCACCGAGGCGGCCGTGCGCTCCCGTTTTCATCCCGTCGACTTCGCCGAGATCAACGGCGTCGTGCAGCTCGCGGTCACCGAGGAGACGGTCGCCGAGGCCCGGATGCGCATCGTGGACGAGCGCGGCAGGGTGCTGCGCATCGTCCGCTCCCGCTCCCGTCCCCGGATCATCGACGGCGACTTCGAGCTGGTCGGCACCCTCCAGGAGGTCCCCGAGCCGCAGCCCGGCACCTCCGCCGCACGCACCCCGATCACCGGCGACTGGCGGCGCTCCAGGGAGGCGTTCCTGCTGGACGCGGGCCGGGCGCTGGCCGAGGCGCGGTCCACCGCCGAGGTGCTGCGGGTGGCGGCCGGGCTGTCCATGCCCGGGTTCATGCCGGAGGGCCTGGCGGTCTTCGGCATCGAGGGCGACCGGGTCTCGGTCATCGGCCACCACGGTCATGAGCCCGGCGACGAGCGGCCCTTCCTCGATATGCCGCTGGACACCGACTATCCGGCCGCCGAGGTCATAAGGACCGGCCGGGCGATCTATCTGCCCACGCCCGAGGACTACCGCCGCCGCTACCCCGGCACCTGGCCGCTGGCCGCCCGCTTCGACCGCACCTCCTGGGCGTTTCTGCCACTGGTCAACGCGGGCCGGACGATCGGCGCCTGGATGGCGGGGTTCGGCCAGCCGGTCACCTTCACGCCCGACGAGCGCTCGGTGCTGACCACCGTCGCCCGGATGCTGGCCCAGGCGCTGGCCAGGGCCGGTGTGCAGGAGTCGCAGCAGGAGCTGGCGGCCGGGCTCCAGCGCAGCATGCTGCCGACGGTGCAGCCGGGCATCCCCGGGATGACGGTCGCCGCCCGCTACGTCCCGACCGGCGGCGGCCTGGAGGTCGGCGGCGACTGGTACGACATGATCACGCTGCCGTCCGGCCGGATCGCGCTGGTCATCGGGGACGTCCAGGGGCATGACGTACGGGCCGCGGGCCTGATGGGGCAGCTGAGGATCGCGCTGCGCGCCTACGCATCGGAGGGCCACCACCCCGACGCGGTGCTCTCCCGCGCCTCCCGTTTTCTGGCCGGGATCAACGAGACCGAGGCCCGTGGACAGGGCGAGGACCCGCGCTTCGCGACCTGCCTCTACATCGAGGTGGACCCGTCGACCGGGCTGCTCGACATCGCACGGGCCGGCCACCCCGACCCGGCGATCCGGATGAGCGACGGCACGATGCTGGTCCGCCCCACCGCGGGCGGGCTGCCGCTGGGCATCGACCCGGACACCGACTACCCCACCACCCGATTCGTGCTGGAGCCCGGCGAAACCATGCTGGTCTGCACCGACGGGCTGATCGAGACCGGCGGCCACGACCTGGAGACCGGCTGGGCGCGGCTGCGCGACATCATCGAGGCGTATGACGGCGCGGAGGACGCCGAGAGCCTGGAACAGCTCGCCGATGCCCTGGTACAGGCCGTGCACGGGCCGTCCTCGCACCACACCACCGGGCCGCTGATCGACCGCCGCGAGGACGACATCGCGATGTTGCTCCTGCTCCGCGACGGCGCCAGCTGCGCGGTGGGCACCGGCGGCCGGCTGCCGCAGCCCGTGCGGCGCACTGTCCTGACCGTCGCGCAGGCCGAGCCGGAGCGGATAGCCGAAGCGCGCCGGCAGGTCCGGGATGTGCTGCACGACTGGGCCGACCCGGACCAGGTCGACTCGGCGGTGCTGATGGTCTCCGAGATGGTCACCAACGTCCTGATGCACACGGACGGGGACGCGCTGCTGGTCGCCGAGATCTCCGGCGAGCGGGGCAGCCGGCGCATCCGCGTCGATGTCGCCGACAGCAGCGATGAGCTGCCGCACCGCCGCAGCCCCGGCGAACTGGCGTCCTCGGGGCGCGGTCTGGTGCTGCTGGAGCTGCTGGCCGGCGCATGGGGCGTGGAGCCGCGCGGGGACGGCAAGTCGACGTGGTTCGAGGTTTACGAGGACGGAGGCGACGGACGAGCAGGCGCCGAGCCGGCGTCCCCGGGCGGGTCCGCGTCGGCGGGACCACCCGGGCCGGTCGGGCCTTCCGGTCCGTCCGGCCCCGACGGTCCGTCCGGTCCCGGAGAGCCGGTGCCCGAGCCCGCGGCATAGTGCAGGCGCAGTTCGTGGAGCACGCCGGTGACGGCCGCGGTCAGCGGCACGGACAGCAGCATGCCGAGGATCCCGGCGACGCTCGCACCCGCCGTGATCGCCAGCATCACCGTTGCCGGATGCATCTGGACCGTACGGCTCTGGATCATCGGCTGGAGGACATGGCCCTCCAGCACCTGCACGGCCAGGACGATGCCGAGCGCCCACAGCGCGATCACAAAACCGCGGTCCGCGAACGCCACCAGGATCGCCACCGCACCCGAGATGAACGCACCGAGGTAGGGGATGTAGGCGCCGACGAAGACCAGAGCGCCCAGGCCGAGCGCGCCCGGCACCTTCAGGATCAGCAGGCCGACGGTGATGCAGATGGCGTCGATCAGCGCGATGAAGGTGGTGCCGCGCATAAAGCCCTCGATGGACTGGAAACCGCGGCGGGCCATCCGTTCCAGCTGCGGCGCCGATTCGCCCGGCGCCCAGTCGTGCAGGGCACGCACTGCCTTGTCCGAGTCGCGCAGGAAGAAGAACGTCAGCAGCAGGGCGAGCACCGCCGCTGCGATGGCCTGGCCGACGACGCTGACACCGGCCAGCAGCCCCGAGGCCGCGGTGCTGCCGAACCTGCTGACCAGGCCCTTGGCGTTGGAGGCGATGTCGTTGAGTGAGGTGCCGGCCGTACCGAAGTGCTCGGACACGCCCTGGGCGGCGTCCTTGAGCGAGGCGATGATCTGGTCACCGGTGTCGACCAGCGCGCTGACGACGATGTAGCCGGCGCCGCCGACCACGACCAGCAGCACGGCACAGGTCAGTCCGGCGGCGAGCGAGCGGTGGAGCTTCATCGCCACCAGCCGCCGGTACAGCGGCCCGAGCAACGCGCTTCCCAACAGCGCCAGCAGAACGGGCACAACCGCCGCGCTCAGCCAGACGCAGAGCCACACGCCGAGGGCCAGAACGGCCGCGACCAGCAGCCCCACCGCGCACCAGGCCGCGGCCCGCCGGGCCTCGATCGGGAGCAGCGGCTGAGCGTGCCCGCTCCCGCGCCGGTCTTGATCCGAGTCGTTTCGCACCCGGACAGTCCACCACAGCGCGGCGGCGGGCGGCCCGTATTCACCGCGTACGGGGGTGCTCCGGGTCGCGGCAGGGCACGGGTCGGGGGCGTGGTTTCACGTGAAACCACGCCCCCGGTGCCGATACGGCTCAGTGCGCGTCGGTGGGGATCGTCCCGAGGCGGCCGGCCTGGAAGTCCTCGAAGGCCTGGGCCAGTTCGGCATGGGTGTTCATCACGAACGGGCCGTAATGCATCATCGGCTCGCGGATCGGCAGCCCGCCCAGCAGCACGACCTCGAAGTTCGGGCTGCGCGAATCCTGGGACTCGTGCGCCCGGACCGTGACCGAGTCTCCCCCACTGCCGAAGACGACCGACTGGCCCATCCGGAACGGGCGTCCGTCCGCACCCGCCGTGCCGCGCCCGGCCAGGCCGTACGCCAGCGCGTTGAAGTCCGCGCGCCAGGGCAGCGTCAGCTCCGCGCCCGGGTTGAGCGTCACATGCATCATCGTGATCGGTGTGTGCGTGACGCCCGGTCCCTGGTGGCCGTCGATCTCACCGGCGATCAGGCGCAGCAGCGCCCCGCCGTCGGCGGAGGTCAGCAGCTTCACCCGGCCGCCGCCGATGTCCTGGTAGCGGGGGGCCATCATCTTGTCGCTCTTCGGCAGGTTCACCCACAGCTGGAGGCCGTGGAAGAGGCCGCCGGAAATGACGAGCGACTCCGGCGGCGCCTCGATGTGCAGCAGACCGGAGCCAGCCGTCATCCACTGGGTGTCGCCGTCGTTGATGACGCCGCCGCCACCGTGCGAGTCCCGGTGCACGAACGTCCCGTCGATCAGATAGGTGACCGTCTCGAAGCCGCGGTGCGGGTGCCAGGGAGTGCCCTTGGCCTCCCCGGGCTGATACTCCACCTCGCCCATCTGATCCATCATGATGAACGGGTCGAGGTGCTGGTAGTCGATGCCGGCGAACGCCCGGCGCACCGGGAAGCCCTCGCCCTCGAATCCGCTGGGAGCGGTCGAGACGGCCAGCACCGGGCGGGTGCGCGACCCGGTGGCCGCCGCCACGCGAGGCAGGGTCAGCGGATTCTCTACGGTCACAGCGGGCATGACGGCCTCCTCGGTCGTTCACCATTCAACTTAGTTGAATCCTTAACAAACCACAAGGCATGCGCCATTCCCGTGCGCGTTTCCGTAGACCGACAGGGCCGCTGGACGGGGAATCGGGCGGGGCCGGCCGGCCACGAAGCGATGGCGGCTAGCCGTACATCCGCTAGCCGTACATCCGCCGCATCGCGAAGTCGACCATCTCCTCGACGGCCTTGGCGTCGAAGACCATCCGGTGGTCGCCCTCCATGTCGAGGACGAAGCCGTAACCGGTCGGCAGCAGGTCGAGCACCTCGGCGCCGGTGATCACGAAGTACTTGGACTCCTTGCCCGCGTACCGCCGCAGCTCCTTGAGCGAGGTGAACATCGGGATCACCGGCTGCTGGGTGTTGTGCAGCGCCAGGAAGCCGGGGTTCTCACCGCGCGGGCAGTAGATCTTGGACGTCGAGAAGATGCCCTGGAAGTCCTCGGCCGACATCGAGCCGGTGGTGAAGGCGCGCACCGCGTCGGCGAGGGAGGGCGGGGACGGCTCGGGATACAGCGGCTGCTCGCCGTAGCCCCCGGGGGCCGGCTGCTGCGGCGGGGGCGGCGCGCCGTACTGCTGCTGCCCGGCACCCGTGTTCTGGTCGTAGCCGTACATGCCGCACAGCGTACTGATTCGCGCGTTCGGCGGGGGACGCTCGTCACAGATGGGTGGTTAGGGGTTGCTTCTTATTACCGGTGGGTAGCATCATCGTAGCTACTTGCTGGTATTGCGTATTGAGGTCACCGCCTCGTTCCGAGGTGCCTTCCTCCCCGAACCCTTACGGAGCCGTACCCATGGGGCACTACAAGTCGAATCTCCGCGACATCGAGTTCAACCTCTTCGAGGTGCTCGGCCGTGACAGCGTGTACGGCACCGGACCGTTCGCGGAGATGGATGTCGACACCGCCAAGAGCGTGCTGTCCGAGATCGTCAGGCTGTCGGAGAACGAGCTGGCCGATTCCTTCGCCGACGCCGACCGGAACCCGCCGGTATTCGACCCGGACACCAACACCGCACCGGTCCCGGACACCTTCAAGAAGAGCTACCAGGCCTACATGGACGCCGAGTGGTGGCGCCTGGGCATCCCGGAGGAGATCGGCGGCACCACCACGCCGCGCTCCCTGCTCTGGGCCTTCGCCGAGTCGATCCTGGGCGCCAACCCGGCCGTGTGGATGTACGCCTCCGGCCCGGCCTTCGCCGGCGTGCTCTTCGACGAGGGCACCGAGCAGCAGAAGCACATCGCCAAGATCGCGGTGGACAAGGGCTGGGGCTCCACGATGGTGCTGACCGAGCCCGACGCGGGTTCGGACGTCGGCGCGGGCCGCACCAAGGCCGTCAAGCAGGAGGACGGCTCCTGGCACATCGAGGGTGTGAAGCGCTTCATCACCTCCGGTGAGCACGACATGTCGGAGAACATCCTTCACTACGTCCTCGCCCGCCCCGAGGGCCACGGCCCGGGTACCAAGGGCCTCTCCCTCTTCCTCGTCCCGAAGTACGAGTTCGACTTCGAGACCGGCGAGCTGGGCGACCGTAACGGCGTCTACGCGACCAACGTCGAGCACAAGATGGGCCTGAAGGCCTCCAACACCTGCGAGATGACCTTCGGCGACAAGCACCCCGCCAAGGGCTGGCTCATCGGCGAGAAGCACGACGGCATCCGCCAGATGTTCATGATCATCGAGTTCGCCCGCATGATGGTCGGCACGAAGGCCATCGCGACGCTCTCGACCGGCTACCTGAACGCCCTGGAGTACGCCAAGGAGCGCGTGCAGGGCCCGGACCTGGCCGCCTTCACCGACAAGGCCGCGCCGCGCGTCACCATCACCCACCACCCCGACGTGCGCCGCTCGCTGATGACGCAGAAGGCGTACGCCGAGGGCATGCGCTCGCTGGTGCTCTACACGGCCACCGTTCAGGACGAGATCCTCATCAAGGAGGCGGCCGGCGAGGACGCCTCCGCCGCGCACGCGCTCAACGACCTGCTGCTGCCGATCGTCAAGGGCTACGGTTCGGAGAAGTCGTACGAGCAGCTGGCCCAGTCGCTCCAGACCTTCGGTGGCTCCGGCTACCTGCAGGAGTACCCGATCGAGCAGTACATCCGGGACTCCAAGATCGACACCCTCTACGAGGGCACCACGGCGATCCAGGGCCAGGACTTCTTCTTCCGGAAGATCGTCCGCAACCAGGGCGCGGCCCTGAGCCAGCTGTCCGAGACCATCAAGAAGTTCCTGGCCGACGCCGTCGGCGGCGAGGAGCTGGAGGGCGCCCGCGGCGAGCTGGCCAAGGCCGCCGCCGACCTGGAGGCGATCGTCGGCACGATGCTGACCGACCTCGCCGCCACCGAGAAGGACGTCAAGTCCATCTACAAGGTCGGCCTCAACACCACCCGCCTGCTGCTGGCTTCGGGTGACGTCGTCATCGCCTACCTCCTCCTCAAGGGTGCCGCGGTGGCCCAGGAGAAGCTGGCCGGCGCCTCGTCGAAGGACAAGGCGTTCTACGAGGGCAAGATCGCGGCCGCGAAGTTCTTCGCGCACAACGTCCTGCCGGGCGTCGCCGTCCAGCGCTCGCTCGCCGAGTCCGTCGACCAGTCGCTGATGGAGCTGGACGAGGCCGCGTTCTAAGCCTCTCCAGGACGTTTCCGACGAGCCTTCCACCTCTTTGCGCGATGCGCTGACAGCACGTTCTTAGAGGTCTCTCAGAATCGGCGTCCACAATGACGGTGCCCGCCTCCCTTCCCCCGGGGAGGCGGGCTTCGTTGTGTGCGCGGAGCCCGGTGCGGCCGCCCGGGTGGCCGGAATCTTTGGTTCCGACCGGGAATTCGATGTCGGTTGCACGAATTCCTGGCCGGAAGGGAGCGGCATTACGTTGCACGGGCACGGGGAATGCGGGGTGCGGCTCCTTATGCTGAAGGCATGAGCCACTCCGCCCGCTTCGATCGCGGCCACACCGACGACCTCATGTCCTTTCTCGCGGCCAGTCCGTCGCCGTACCACGCGGTGGCGAACGCGGCGGAGCGGCTGGAGAAGGCCGGTTTCCGGCAGGTCGCGGAGACCGACGCATGGGACGGGGAGAGCGGCGGGAAGTACGTGCTGCGGGGCGGCGCGATCGTCGCGTGGTATGTGCCGGAGGGCGCCGGCGCGACGACTCCGTACCGGATTGTGGGGGCTCATACCGACTCTCCCAATCTACGGGTCAAGCCGATTCCGGACACCGGTGCGCGCGGCTGGCGGCAGATCGCCGTGGAGGTCTACGGCGGCCCGCTGCTCAACACCTGGCTCGACCGCGACCTCGGGCTGAGCGGCCGGGTGACGCTGCGGGACGGCAGCGACCGGCTGGTGCATGTCGACCGGCCGCTGCTGCGGGTGCCGCAGCTGGCCGTGCACCTCGACCGGACGGTGAACACCGACGGTCTGAAGCTGGACAAACAGCGGCACATGACGCCGATCTGGGGCCTGGGCAACGTGGCCGAGGGCGAGCTGATCGCGTTCGTCGAGCAGGAGATCGGGGTCGCGGCCGGGGAGGTGCGGGGCTGGGACCTGATGGTGCACAGCGTCGAGCCGCCCGCCTACCTCGGGCGTGACCGCGAGCTGGTCGCGGGGCCGCGGATGGACAATCTGCTGTCCGTGCACGCCGGTACGGCCGCGCTCGCCGCGACCGCCGCCAGCGACCGCGAGCCGACCACCATCCCGGTGCTGGCCGCCTTCGACCACGAGGAGAGCGGCAGCCAGTCGGACACCGGCGCGGACGGCCCGCTGCTCGGCACGGTGCTGGAACGTTCTGTCTACGCGCGCGGCGGCTCGTACGAGGACCGGGCGCGGGCCTTCGCCGGCACCGTGTGCCTGTCGTCCGACACCGGGCACGCCGTGCACCCCAACTACAGCGAGCGGCACGAGCCGGGCCATCACCCGATGCCCAACGGCGGCCCGATCCTCAAGGTGAACGTCAACCAGCGGTATGCGACGGACGGCAGCGGGCGGGCGGTGTTCGCGGCGGCCTGCGAGCGGGCAGGCGTGCCATGGCAGTCCTTCGTGTCCAACAACGCGATGCCGTGCGGGACGACGATCGGGCCGATCACCGCCGCCCGGCACGGCATCGCGACCGTCGACATCGGCGTCGCGATCCTCTCCATGCACTCGGCGCGCGAACTGTGCGGCGCCGAGGACCCGTATCTGCTGGCGAATGCCCTGACGGCCTTCCTGGAGTGCTGAGTTGGAATTCTCACTGCTGGGCCCGATCGCCGTGACGACCGGCTCCGGGGAGCTGTCGCTCGGGCCGGCCAAGCGGCGCAGTGTGCTGGCGCTGCTGCTGTTGCAGCCCAACACCACCGTCCCCCTGGAGCAGTTGATCGACTCCCTGTGGGAGGACGAGCCACCCGAGCACGCCCGCACGGTCGTACAGGGGCATGTCTCACGGCTGCGCGCGACGCTCGCCGAGGGCGGCGCCGACGGGTACGGCATCGAGCTCACCACACATGGCTCCGCGTATCTGCTGCGGCTGCCCGAGGAGTTGATCGACGCCCACCGGTTCGGGGAGCTGGTGACGCTGGCACGGCCCGAGGCGGCGCCGGCCGACGCCGTACCGCTGCTGCGCGAGGCGCTGGGGCTGTGGCGCGGCCCGGCACTGACCGGCACCGTCACCAGCCCGCCGTTCGCGGCCGCCGCGCATGCGCTGGAGGAGCGCCGGCTGACGGCCGTCGAGGCGCTGGCGCGGGCGCACAGCGCGCTCGGCGAGCATGAGCAGGCCGCGGCCATCCTCTACTCCGCCGCGGTCAACCACCCTTTGCGGGAAGGGCTGATCGCGGCGCTGATGCGGGCGCTGTTCCGTACGGGGCGGCAGTCCGACGCGCTGGAGTGGTTCCACCGCACCCGTCGGCTGCTCAACGAGGAGCTGGGCGTCGATCCCGGCGAGCGGCTGAGCGGCGCGTACGAGGAGATTCTGCGGGCGGAGGCGGCGAGCGGGCGCAAGGCGGGGGCCACAGCCGCCGGCGGGCGATCCGTGGCGGCCGGTCGGCCCGGCCCGGCGGCCGGTGTGGCGCATCCGGTGGCCGGTGAGCGCGGGCGGGTGCCCGCGCAGGGGGGCGGCGCTGGGACGGGCGTCTCTCGTGAGACGTCCTCTCGTGAGACCTCACGTGGCGGCGTCTCTCTTGATACGGAGGGACCGACGACCGGTGCGCCCGGTGCGGCCGGTGTCCGGGCCGGGGCCGTGCGGGCCGGAGCGGCGCCGCGGCTGCTGCCCAGGCCGCCCGCCCGCTTCCTGGGCCGGGAGGACCGACTCGCCGCGCTGACCGACGCACTGACCGACCGTACGACCGGTGAGAGCCCGCTCGCGGTGGTGGCGGGACCGGCCGGCGTGGGCAAGACCGCATGCGCCGTGCAGTGGGCGCATCTGCATGCTGCGGCCTTCCCGGACGGCCAGCTCTTCGCCGATCTGCGTGGCTTCGGCGAGGGCGACGAGGCGCCGCCGGCCGAGATCCTGCGCGACTTCCTGCTCGCGCTCGGCACTCCGCCGGAGCGGGTGCCCACCTCCGCGCAGGCCGCCTCGGCGCTGTTCAGGTCGCTGGTCGCGGAACGCCGACTGCTGGTCGTCCTGGACAACGCCCGCCACTCGGCGCAGGTCAGGCCGCTGCTGCCGGGCGGCCCGCACTGCGCCACGGTCGTCACCAGCCGCAGCCGGCTGGACGGCCTGGTCGCCACCGACTGCGCCCGGCCGGTCGGCCTCCAGGTGCTCGGCCACGAGGAGGGGGCGGCGCTGCTGGGCGCGATGCTCGGCTCCGAGCGGGTCGCCGAGGACCCGGCCGCCGCACGCGAACTCGTCGATCTGTGCGACGGTCTGCCGCTGGCGCTGCGGGCCGCCGCCGCCCAGCTGACCGCCCGGCCGCGCTGGCGGCTGGCCCGGCTCGCCGCCGCGCTGCGCGATGAACGGCGGCGCCTGGCGCTGCTGTCGGCGGAGGACACCGGCATCGCGGCGGCGCTGCGGATGTCCGTCGCCCGGCTGTCGGCCGACGATGCACGGCTGCTCAGCGCGCTGGCGACCAGCGCGGACGGACACCTCAACGCCTCTGTGGCGGCGGCGCTCGCCGGGTACGACCCGGAGCGTACGCAGGACGGCCTGGACCGGCTCGCGGAGATGCACCTGGTGGACGAAGAGGCCACCGATGTCTACACGATCAGCACGCTCACGCAGTTGTTCGCGCGGGATGAGCGGGGTGACGGCCGCGGGGGTGGCGTGGCGGAGTGACCGGCCGCGGTGCGACGCACCTCGGCGGGCTTTGGCGTGCGACTCCCGCGGGACGTTAGGCGAGCGTTAGTGATACGGCAGCGGCGGGCGGCAACCTTGTGGACAGAACGCAGGACTGCTCAGACCACGGGACTGCTCAGACCACAGGAACGCGCCGTAGGACGTTCCGCAGGACGTACCGCCTACCGGGGAGGCCGGGAATGCCGCGCACCGACACCACCGCCAGCACCGCTCGTACTGCCCGCACCGGCCGGATCGTCCGCCGCCGTACGCTGCGGATCGCCATGGCCGGGCTGACCGCCGTCGCTGCGCTCTCCCTCACCGCGTGCAGCAGCGAGGAGGACGCGCTCAAGACGGCACCGGCCAAGCCGTTCCACCCGACCTCTCAGATGGCGGCCGAGGCGGAGCCTGCGTCGGCCGGCCACATCGGCAACGCCACCGGGACAGACGGCGTCACCAACGGTCACAGCGTCCGGGCGCCCGACACCACCCCGCATCCCGCCTGCGACGCCGCCAAGATCCGTATCGTGGCGAAGCCGCTGACCCGGCCCATCAACCACCTGCTGCTTGAGGCCACCAACACCACCGGTGCCAGCTGCGATCTCTACGGCTACCCGTTCCTGAAGTTCGACGACGCGCAGGCCCCGCTGGCCGACCTCCCAGAGAGCAAGCCGCAGGCCGTGGTGACCCTCGCCCCCGGCGAGTCCGGTTACGCCGCGGTGATGACCTCCGCCGCCGATGGCTCCGGCGACAACGGCCTCAAGATGACTTCGCTGACGGTCAGTCTCCCCGGCCGCGACGGCAGGGGCAGCATCGGCGGCTCGGCGAACGTGGCGCTGCCGGGAGGCTCGGCGTATGTCGATGACAGCGCATGGGTGACGTACTGGCAGCCGAATCCGAGTGACGCCGCCAACTGGTAAGCCACCCGCGGTAGATCACCTACCGGTAACCCCATGAACCAGGGCGCCCGTACCCCCTAGCGGGCGCCCTTTGGCGTGTCCGGACGGCTCCCCATGCGGCGGGCCGTCCCGTCATGTCCCACCGACCGGCGTCCGATGTCCCGCGCTCAGCCCGCTTCTCTTACGTCTTCGCAGGTCACAGCCGTGCGCACGGGCGGGACGTCCCACGGGACAAGAAACCTCGGGCCGGCTGCCGTACCCCGCCACACGATGGTTCCCGTCGCCGCGACCAGACCATCCGGCGACGTTTCACGTGAAACGCCGTCCGGCCGGGCGGCACCAATCAGCCAGCCGTGGAGGGGAATCGGCATGTACGAGCACAGGACCACGCATACGGCAGACACCACAAATCCCACGGAGACCCTGGAGAGCACGGGCGGCGGAGCCCACAGGGGCCGCTCCCCCCTCCGCAGGACCATGCTGCGCAAGGTGCTCCCCGCGGTCGCCGCGGCCGGCATCGGCGTCGCCGGGTTCGCGGGATTCGCCCACGGCGGCGAGGCGTCCGACGCAGCGGCCGGCCGCGGGCATGCGGCGACCAAGACCGCGCTCTCCCGCGACACCGTCTCCGCACTCACCGCCCGCGCCGCGAACACCGGCGCCATACGCAAGGCCGCGGCCGCCGACTTCCCCACCTGGGGCACCCGTTGGGTGGTGCACGCCACCGCGGACATCAACTCGCCCTCCGTGGGAATGATCAACAAGTCCGCCCCCGGGCAGGACCGGATCACCGCGGACTACCAGGTCGACACCGGCCGCAAGGTGTGCGAGGGCAGCGCCTGCTCGACGTACATGGCCCATATCACCGGCCCGGTGACCGGCTTCCTCAGCGTCGTCGCGGTGGACATCCCGGAGGACCGGCTGCCGGGCGTACCGGTCCAGGGCAGCCCGCAGCCCCCGCAGCCCGGCGGCTCCCGGCAGGAGATGCTCAACCGCGCCGCCACCTGGCTCACCGCCAACAACGGTGCCCAGGTCCCGTACAGCCAGGCCAAGGTCTGGAAGGACGGCTACCGCCAGGACTGCTCGGGCTATGTGTCGATGGCGCTCGGTCTGCCGACGCCCGGCACCAACACCGTGGGCCTCGCGACCGACCGCAACATCACCCGTCCCATCTCGCTGGGCGAGCTGACCCCCGGTGACCTGCTCATCGACGCCGCCGGCGACAACAACAACCGCCATGTCGTGATCTTCGAGAAGTGGAACAACGACGCGCACTCCTCGTACACCGCCTTCGAGCAGCGTGGCGGCCACGGGACCGATCACCGGACGCTGACGTACGGACTGCCGGGCGGCGACGCGGAGTTCAAGCCGTACCGTCCCGTGAAGTTCGGCGACTGAGCCCGCCGCACCTCACCAGGAACGTGATCAAGGGCAGAAATTTCATGGACTGATCCGGGTCCGATCCGGATCGTGTAACGAGGGGCACTTCCGCCACAGGGGAGCGGAAGTGCCCCTCGCGCGCGCATGTCCGCTGTGCTGGAATGCGAGACGTGCCTGGCAATCCGAACCACGCCGCAAATGCCCGCCGTAAACCACTGGCTCCTCTCCCCGACGAACTCTCCGGACCCATACGGGATTTCGTCGCCGCGCTGCGCCGTATGCACGGCGAACTGGGCTACAGCCTCAAGGAGTTGGAAGGCAGGCTGCCCGCCAGCCGCTCCTCCCTCTCGCGCTATCTGCGCGGTCAGAGCCTGCCCGACGAACGCCTCCTGGTGCAGTGGTGCAAGCTCTCCTTCACGGGCGAAGACCGGCTGCCCGCCCTCGTCGAGCTGCTGCACCGCGCCAACGAGGCGGCGGACGGGGGAGAGCGCGGTAGCCGGACGGATACGGAGCAGGCCGACGTGGAGCCCGCGCCCTCGGGGGACGCGTCCGAAGTACCGCCCGTCCGGCGTCGGCTGAGGCTGGTGTTCGCCGGGCTCGGCACCGCCGCCGTCCTCGCCGCCGCCGCATTCGCCGTGCCGGCACTGACCGGCTCGGACGGGGACGGATCGACGGGCGGATCGACGAACGGCGGCCAGGCACAGGGCGTGCAGGGCTCGCAGGCCTCCGCGTCGGGCACCGGCACCGCCCGGATCACCGTCAACAATGTCGAAAAGGCCTGTCAGCACAAGCACACCGAGGACTGCGCGCTCGGCCTCGCCCGCGACCCGTTCATGCCCTATCGCCGCTCCAACGTCGCCGGCCATGTCTGGCACGACGATGTGCTGCACGCCGTCTGCCGCGTCGCCAACGGCATCACGGTGACCGATGAGGTGGGCGGGCACAGCAGCATCTGGTTCCGGGTCGACAACGGCCGCGAGCAGGCGTGGGTGCCGGGCATCCGAATCCGGCCGGAACAGCTGGAGAACACCTCGCTACCCAGCTGCCCGGACTGATCTTGACCGAGTTCACCCCTGCTGACCTGCGACGATTCTCGGTCTATGAACCCACCCTGGCGTATCGGGCGGCAATCGATATCGTGGCCGTGCCATGACAGACACGCTTCGCTGATCGCAGTGATCTCACTGGGGGAACCACCCATGACCGCAAGCCGCTCCCGCCGCCGCTCTGCCGCGTACGCCGCGCTGGCCCTAGCACTGTGCGGCTCGCTCGCGCTGACGGGCTGCAACAGCAAATCCAAGAAGTCGAAGAAGACCTCGTCGTCGTCATCGTCCAAGAGCAAGAAGCACAAGATCATCGGTGGCGGCGGGGCAGCGGCGGGGGCGGGCGCGGGCGCCGCGTCCCGTAGGACGACCACCTGCCTCCCCAGCACGTACAAGGTCCGGTTCTCGCAGATCGCGAACCCGAAGGACCACGTGATCGTGAAGTTCGCCAACAGCTCCAGCCGCCCCTGCAGGCTCTACGACGGACCGCTGCTGCGCTTCAACAACGCCGCGAAGCCCTTGCCTCTGGTGAAGGGCGATCAGACGCTGGGAACCAGCATCACCGTTCCCCCCAAGGGCTCGGCGTACGCGGTCATCCCGACCACCACCGCCGCCACCAAGGGGACCAAAAAGAAGACCGTGAGGGTCACCTTCATGGGCGGGGTGGACGACAGTGACACCTCGCCCAACATGTCGGCCGACATCGAGTTCGGGACAGGCCAGGGCCACAACAGCCTGCCGATCTCCGTCGGCAACTCCAAGGTCACCAACTGGAACTTCAGCATCCACGGCGCCAATCTGGAGGCCGGGCTGTAGCCGACCTCATCCGGCGCACCGCCCGGCCGCAGGCCCGGCTCGGCTACCCGGCGTCCAGCCCCGCCAGCACGAGTCCGAGCCGGGCCACCCCGCCGTCGACGATCTGCACCGGAACGCCCCAGTCCTGCTGGTGCACATGGCACGCTGGGTAGTACTCGATTCCCCCCGCGGCGG
Source organism: Streptomyces sp. NPDC050636 (assembly GCF_040654775.1). Classification (NCBI taxonomy): domain Bacteria; kingdom Bacillati; phylum Actinomycetota; class Actinomycetes; order Kitasatosporales; family Streptomycetaceae; genus Streptomyces; species Streptomyces sp. NPDC050636. The sequence goes on along the minus strand of NZ_JBFAIP010000008.1, from coordinate 129,438 downwards.
AGCCGCTGTCCGGCCCAGCGTCGTCGCAGGACGCGGCCATCGCCGAGACATGCAGCACGCCCTCGGTCACACCGTCCGCGAGCACCAGGTCCCGCGCGAGATCGCTGCCCGCGCCCGCGCCGTCCGCAAGCAACTCCGGCGGTGTCGCGCTGACCAGCAGCCGCGTGGACGGGCCGTAGCGGGTGTCGAGCTTCTGGCCCGCCGGGGCCTGGAAGACCACGTCGAGACGGAGCGTGCCGGGGCCGACCTCGGTGGCCGCGCGCTGGGTGCGGTGCGCCACCGACTCGACGCGTACCGCCTCCTCGGGGAGCCGCAGCCGGGTCAGCCGGTGCCGGGCCGACTCCACCACCACGATGTCGTCGTCGACGAGCACCGCGGCTGACGGCTCCCGCAGATCCGTCGCCAGCGTCGTCACCTCGCCGTTCGCCGGGTCGAAGCGGCGCAGCGCATGGTTGTACGTGTCCGAGATGGCGACCGAGCCATCGGGCAGCGCCGTCACACCCAGCGGGTGCTGCAGCAGCGCCTGACTGGCGGCGCCGTCGCGGTGCCCGAAGTCGAACAGGCCGGTGCCGACGGCTGTCCGGACGGCATATCCGTCGCCGCCCTCATCGGGCTCCACCCACCGCACCGCGCTGGTCTCCGAGTCGGCGACCCACAGCCGGTCGCCGGCCGCCGCGAGCCCCGAGGGCTGCGCGAACCACGCCTCGGCGGCCGGGCCGTCCACCAGCCCCTCGTTGGTCGTGCCGGCCGCGACCCCGACCGTGCCGGTGGCCGGGTCGTACGTCCACAGCTGGTGCACCCCGGCCATCGCGATCCACAGCTGGTCCCGCCACCACGCGATGTCCCACGGTGAGGAGAGGTCCACCTCGCGGGCCGGACCCGAGGTCGGCGAACCCTGCCACCACTGCTTGCCGGTGCCGGCCACCGTCTCCAAGGCGCCGGTCTCCGGGTCGAAGACGCGGATCGCATGGTTGACGGTGTCCGCGACGGCGACCTTGCCCCCGGGGAGCAGCGCCAGGCCCTGCGGCTCGTTGAAGGAGTCCGGGGTGAGCCCGCGCTCACCGCTGCCGATCCGGCGCAGCACCTGCTCGCCGTCCGCCGCCAGCTCCACGAGCTGATGCCGGGTGGTGTCCGAGACGAGGAACGTGCCTCCCGGCAGCCGCAGCGCCTTGCCGGGGAAGCGCAGGTCGGTGGCGACCGGCTCGGGCGGCACGTACGGGCCGTCGCCACGCCGCAGCGTGCCCTTCGCCGCGTGCTCGGCCTCCAGCTCCTCGACGAGCTTCTCGATGGCGTGCGCATGGCCCTCGCCGGCGTGCTGGGCGACGACATACCCCTCGGGGTCGATCACCACGAGCGTCGGCCAGGCCCGCACCGCGTACTGCTTCCAGGTGCCGAGCTCCGGATCGTCCAGCACCGGGTGCTCGACGCCGTACCGCTCGACGGCGTCCACGACCGCCTGGTGCTCAGCCTCGTGGACGAACTTCGGCGAGTGCACCCCGATGATCACGACGGTGTCGCGGTGCCGCTCCTCCAGCTCCCGCAGCTCGTCCAGGACATGCAGACAATTCACACAGCAAAAGGTCCAAAAATCGAGGACGACAATGCGTCCTCGCAGGTCAGAGAGGGTCAGATCCTTATTGCCGGTGTTCAGCCAGCCACCCTTGCCGATCAGCTCGGGGGCCCGGACGCGCGCACGTGAAGCCATGTGGACATTCAACGTCACTCCGGTGCGTGCGCATTCCGCAGGGACCCCGGGGAACACCTGACGCATGCTGCAATCCCCCGGGGGACGCCCCCCGCACCCCGGAAAATACCTGGTCCGCGACCGGATCTTCGGCATCGGCGACGACTACTGGATCGACGACGAGCACGGGCGGCACGCCTTCCTCGTGGACGGGAAGGCGCTGCGGCTGCGGGAGACCTTCGAGCTGAAGGATCCCGAGCGGCGGGTACTGGTCACCATCCGCAAGAAGATGCTCAGCCTGCGCGACACGATGACCATCGAGCGGGACGGCGAGCCGCTGGCCACCATCAGGCGCAAGCGGCTGTCACTGCTGCGCAACCACTACCGCGTCGAGCTGGCGGACGGCACCGAGCTGGACGTCAGCGGCAGGATCCTGGAGCGGGAGTTCGCGATCGAGTACGAGGGCGAACTGCTCGCGGAGATCTCGCGGCGCTGGCTGAGCGTGCGCGACACCTACGCGGTCAACGTCGTTCGGGAGGACACGGACCCGGCGCTGCTGATCGCCGTCGCGGTGTGCGTGATCCGGCTGGCGGAGCGGGAGCGCGGGGAGGACTGAGGGCCTGAGGGCCGCCGCCGTCGGCAAGAAGCCGCCGGACGACGCCGGCCGGGCTCACCGCGCGCTCCACATACGGTTTGCGCGTCAGGGGCGGTCGAGGCCCAGGACGCGGTCGCGGAGGACGGGGAAGTCGGCGCGGGTCTTGCCGACCTTGGCCGGATCGAGGTCCACGGTCAGCACCTCTTCGTCCGGCCCGGCCTCGGCGAGCACCTCGCCCCAGGGGTCGACGACGACGCTGTGGCCTGCCTGTTCGACGTCGGCGTGGGTACCCGCGGTGCCGCAGGCCAGCACATACGTCTGGTTCTCCACGGCGCGGGCACGGGCCAGCAGCGACCAGTGCGCACGGCGGCGGGCCGGCCAGCCGGCGGGCACGACCAGCATCTGGGCACCATCCGCCACCAACTGCCGGAAAAGTTCGGGGAAGCGGAGGTCATAGCAGGTGGCCAGGCCCAGCGTGGTTTCCGGCAGGCCGACCGTGACCACGCGGTCACCGGCGCCCAGCAGCACGGCCTCGCCCTGATCGAAGCCGAAGCGATGGATCTTGCGATAGGACGCGACGAGTTGGCCGTCGGGGGAGAAGACCAGCGAGGTGTTGTAGAGGATGCCGTCCGGGGCCCGCTCGACGATCGATCCGGCGTGCAGCCAGACCCCGGCGTCCCGCGCGGCCGCCGCCATCGCCTCATGCGTCGGACCGGTCAGCGGCTCCGCCTCGGTGGCGAAGAGATCAGCGGCGAAAGCACCCACCGGCCACAGCTCGGGAAGCACGACGAGGTCGCTGCCCGCCTGCGCGCGGACGAGCGAAGCCGCCCGCGCTCGCCGGGAATTGACCGATTCCGCCGGGTCCACACCAATCTGGATCAATGAGGCGCGCACAGTACCACCGCCTAAGCTTTCGAACCGGGCCGTCAGTCAAACATCCGCCTACGATGGTCCCCCGAAAGCACTGCCGGGGTGCCCGTGCGCAGCGTAACTTAACTGCACAGACAGCAGCCCGCGTACGAACCGTCCGAGGGGTCCCGTGACCGTCCATCCCAGCCTTCAGTCCTCCATCGATGCCTGGACGCACTCCATAGAAGCGATAGCCGAGCTGGTGACGCCGCTCGTCGAAGGCGAGTGGAGCAGGGCGACGGACCTTCCAGGGTGGTCCGTGCGCGATGTCATCTCGCACATCATCGGCCTGGAATGCGAGATGCTCGGCGACCCACGTCCGATCCATACGCTGCCGCGCGACCTCTACCACGTGCGCACCGAGTCCGCCCGCCGCATGGAGGTGCAGGTGGACGTCCGTCGGCACCACACCGCGCCGGAGATGCTCGGCGAGCTCGAATACACCGTCATCCGCCGCTCCCGGCAGCTGCGTAACGAATCCCGCCAGCCGGACGCCGTGGTGCGCAGTCCGCTCGACGAGGACCGGACGCTGGAGTTCGTACTCCAGCAGCGGGCGTTCGATGTCTGGGTACATGAGCAGGACCTGCGCCGGGCACTCGGCAAGCCCGGCAATCTCGACTCCCCCGGCGCGCACGTGACGCGCGATCTGCTGCTGAAGGTGCTGCCCGGCGTCGTCGCCAAGCGGGCGCAGGCGCCCGCCGATTCCGTGGTGGTCTTCGATGTCAGCGGCCCCGTGGAGTTCATGCGCACGGTCCGGGTGGACGCCGAGGGCAATGGCACCATCAACGGCAGTGTGTCGCTCGGCCCGACCGTGACACTGGCCCTGGACTGGGACACCTTTGTGCGGCTGGCGTGCGGCCGGGTCCGCCCGGCGGCCGTCGCCGACCAGGTCAAGATCGATGGCGACCACGAGCTGGCCGAGACGATCCTGGACCACTTCGCGGTCACGCCGTAGCGAGAACCCGAGGGTGGGGGCCACGAGTGGCCCGGCCGGCAGCGCGAGGTGGGCTGTTTCACGTGAAACGACGCCGCCGCCGATACCTCGGCCAACTCATCGCCGGATTCCGCGCCTTGGAGCGCCACCAGATGGCGCTCCTGGGCGCTCGGGGCCCCGCCAAGATGCTCCTGAACAGGCTTGGCCGATCCATCGCCCCGAGCCGTCACACAGGGACGTGAACGGCCTCGACCCGGCTCACGACCAGCCGCTCCCGCTCGCGTCGCACCGCGCGACGGCGCAGCCGCAGAATCTGCGAGACGCCGATCGCCTCCAGCACGAAGACCGAGGCGAAGGCGATCCGGTAGTTGTCGCCGGTGGCGTCCAGCAGCACGCCGACGGCGAGCAGGGTCGTCATCGACGCGGTGAAGCCGCCCATGTTGACGATGCCGGAGGCGGTGCCCTGACGCTCCGGCGGGTTCGCCGGGCGGGCGAAGTCGAAGCCGATCATCGAGGCAGGGCCGCACGCACCCAGCACCGCACAGAGTGCGATCAGCAGCCCCATGGGCGCGTGATCGGCCGGCCAGGACAGGGTGAGCGCCCACATCAGGGCGGTGGCCGCGACGGTGCCGAGCGCCAGCGGCGTACGGGCCGCGTGGTGACGGGCGATGACCTGGCCGTAGACCAGGCCGATGGCCATGTTGGAGAGCACCACGAGGGTGAGCAGTTCACCGGCCGTGCCACGGGACAGGCCCTGCGCCTCGACGAGGAACGGCAGGCCCCACAGCAGCAGGAAGACCATCGCGGGGAACTGGGTGGTGAAGTGCACCCACATCCCCAACCGGGTACCGGGCTCGCGCCACGCGTCCGCGATCTGGCGGCGGATGAACGCGGCGCCGGTGTGCTCGACGGGCGCGGGCGGCGGTTCGAAGCCCTTGGGGTGGTCCTTGAGGAAGGCCAGCAGCAGGGCAAGAACGACGATGCCGCCGGCCGCGCTGGCGGCGAAGGTCGGGGTCCAGCCGAAGGTGTGCAGCAGCCGGGCGAGGACGAGGGTGGAGATCAGGTTGCCCGCCATCCCGACGAGCGCGGCGATCTGGGCGATCATCGGGCCGCGGCGGGCCGGAAACCACCGGGAGCCCAGCCGCAGCACGCTGATGAACGTCAGCGCGTCACCGCAGCCGAGCAGCGCGCGGGAGCCGAGCGCCATGGCGTACGACTCGGAGAGCGCAAAGCCGAACTGGCCGAGGGTGTAGAGCACGACCCCGAGAGTCAGCACCTTCTTGGCACCGAACCGGTCGACCAGGAGGCCCACGGGTATCTGCATGCCCGCGTACACGAGCAGTTGCAGGATCGAAAAGGTGGACAGCGCCGAGGCGTTGATGTGGAACCGCTCGGCGGCGTCCAGGCCGGCCACGCCCAGGCTCGTGCGGTAGGTGATCGCGACGAAGTAGACCGCGACGCCGATACCCCAGACGGCCATGGCCTTCCGGCCGCCGGGCGGATCCGAGGACAGCAGCCGGGCGGACCCACCCGCTATTCCTCCGCTCCCGCTCATGCCGACAGCTCGCTTCGCGAGGCCCCGCATTCGCGAGGCGCGCACCCCTCAATGACTCGCTCGCTACGCTCGCTCATGCCGACACCTCGCTTCGCGAGGCCCCGCATTCGCGAGGCGCGCACCCCTCAATAACTCTCCCCCAGTCTCCGACCGGGGGGACCCCCACGCCACGCTCGCTCATCGCACGTCCCCCTGGGCGAGGTTGCGGACCCAGCTGACGTGCCGGTGCACGGCCTCGGTCGCCGCGTCCGCGTCACCGGCCCGCAGCGCCTGAAGGATCTCCCCGTGCTCGGCGATGTTCTTGGCGATCCGGTCGGGGTGCGCATGCATGACGGCGACGCCCATGCGCAGCTGCCGGTCGCGCAGCTGCTCGTAGAGCCGGTCCAGGATCTGGTTGCCGGCGCTGCGGACGATGGCGGCGTGGAAAGCCCGGTCGGTGACGGAGACGGCGGCCAGGTCGCCGGACGCGGCCTGTTCCCGCATCGTCTCCAGCAGCCCGCTCAGCTCGCCGATCAGCGCATCGCCCGCGGGCACCGCCTTGGCCGCCGCGTGCTTCTCCACCAGCAGCCGGGTCTCGACGACATCGGTGATCTCCTGCGCGGAGACCGGCAGCACCAGCGCGCCCTTCTTCGGGTAGAGCTTGATCAGCCCCTCGACCTCCAGCCGCAGCAGCGCCTCCCGCACCGGCGTCCGCGAGACACCCACGGCCTCCGCCAGCTCCCCCTCGGTGAGCAGCATCCCGCCCTCGTAGCGACGGTCCAGGACGGCGTCCTTGATATGCGCATAAACCCGCTCGGCGGCGGGGGGCTGCTTGGCGGAGGCGGTGTGCGTGGGAGCGGGGGCGGGCGACATGTGCACAGCATAGATACAACAGGTATGCGTCCGCCCGACCGTTCCGCGATGCGGACAATCATCGGGGAGTTTGTCCTGGTAGAGGCTCTTTTATGGCCCGACCGACCGGTTTTACGGCGGCTCGCCCCTCCGCTGCGGGCGAGCCCGGCCGCCGCACCGGACACACCTCAGGCCGGCATCCGCCCCTGCGCGATCAGCCGGTCCACGACCTGCCAGTGCGCGGGGGCACACCGCTCGCGCGCCTCCTGGCGGTCGAACCAGGCGTACTCGGCGATCTCCCGACCCGGGGCCGGTGCGATGTCCTGGGGCCCGCCCGTGAAGCAGGTCATATGCAGCCGACGGCCGCCCTTGCCGTGCGCAACGTCATGGATGACGAACGCCTCCGACAGCTTCCCCGCGGGCAGTACCAGGCCGAGCTCCTCGGAGAGCTCGCGCGACAGCGCCTCGCGCGCGGTCTCCCCGGGCTCGTACTTGCCGCCCGGCAGATAGAACGTGTCGTTGCCCCGTGTCCGTACGCTCAGCAGCCGCCCCTCGCGCAGATGCAGCCAGCCCACCGACTTCAGCGGCGCACCGCGCTGCAGGGCCAGCAGCGGATGGCCGGTCTCCTCGTCCACCCGGCGCCCCCGCTCGGTGAAGCCGAGGTGCGCGTAGAAGCGGCGGGCGCGCGCGTTGCCCTCGAAGACCTCCAGCGTCAGCGCACCGTGCAGCTCCGCCGCATGCTCCAGCAACTGCCGCCCGGTGCCGCCCCCTTGGGCCTCGGGTGCCACAAACAGCCCACCGATCTCGACCCCGCCCTCGGCCTGCCCCGGCAGCAGACCGAGCAGCCCGATGACGGTGCCGTCGCGCTCGGCGACCCAGTTCTCGGCCTGGACGAGATACACCTCGCGGAGGGTGCGCGCCCGTTCGCACTCGCCCTCCCCGTCGATGAACGGGTGCGCCTGCTTCGAGGCCCGGGACCACAGATCCGTCACGGTGTCGGCGTCGGCCGCCCGATAGCGCCGGATGGTCGTGCCACCGCAGATGATCATGTCGCTCATGGCGCCGACGGTAAACAGCGGGGCCGACGGGGGCAAACCCTTTCCGTACCCCGCCTCAGAGGGACCGGGCGCAGATCGCATCTGTCGAAAGGGGGACGACGCATCAGACTCAAGTCTGACGAGAGTCCGTACCTGACGCGTACGGATCGCCCCGGATCTCATGGGTGAATGGAGGCAGGGGCCGGGAGGCTCCACCATTCAAGGGGAGTTGACCATGCAGCCCAGGACGAACGCCGGCCGGCGCACCCGGAACGCCGTCGTGGTGGCACTGATCGTCGCCGCCGTGTGGGCGGGCGCCACGCTGTCCCGCGGTGCCGCGCACGCCGACCAGTCCGGCCCGAACGGGCCGGTGGGGCACTTCAGCCGCGCCGTGGAGCTCATCCGGGGCTGATGCCCTCCGGCGGAACGTTGACCGGGGCGATCACCACGAAGCGGATGCCGGGCCGACTGATCGGCAGCAGGACATGGCTGGTCAGCTCGACCACCGACCGGCCGTGCCACGGCAGTCGCAGGCAGAGGGCAACGAGGCGTCGTTTCACGTGAAACGACGCCTCGTACCGATCAGCCCCGTATCCCGGATCAACCCCAGGTGATCAGCCGCTTCGGCCGCTCCAGAATCGCCGCGATATCCGCGAGGAGCTTGGAGCCCAGTTCGCCGTCGATCAGCCGGTGATCGAAGGACAGCGCCAGCGTGGTGACCTGCCGCGCCTTGACCTTGCCCTTGTGGACCCACGGCTGGAGCTTGACCGCGCCGAAGGCGAGGATCGCCGACTCCCCCGGGTTGAGGATCGGGGTGCCGGTGTCGACACCGAAGACGCCGACATTGGTGATGGTGACCGTACCGCCGGACATCGCCGCCGGTGAGGTCTTGCCCTCGCGGGCGGTGGACACCAGCTCGCCCAGTTCCGCGGCGAGTTGGGGGAGCGTCTTGACGCCCGCGTCCTTGATGTTCGGGACGATCAGCCCGCGCGGGGTGGCCGCCGCGATCCCGAGGTTCACGTAGTCCTTGTAGACGATCTCCTGATTCGCCTCGTCCCAGGCCGCGTTGACCTCCGGGTGGCGCTTGATGGCGACCAGGAAGGCCTTGGCGACCAGCAGGAGCGGGTTGACGCGCAGGCCGGCCATGTCCGGGTCCTGCTTCAGCTCCTGGACGAGCTTCATCGTGCGGGTCACATCGACGGTGATGAACTCCGTGACATGCGGCGCGGTGAAGGCGCTGCTGACCATCGCCTGCGCGGTGGCCTTCCGTACGCCCTTGACCGGCACCCGGCGCTCGCGGGCAGCGGCGTCGAAGGTGCCGGCAGCGGGCACCTCGACCGGGACGGCCGCCTCGACGACCGGCGCGGCAACCGACGGCGCCGGAGCCGGTGCGGCGGCCGCGTGCACGTCCTCGCGGGTGATGATGCCGTCCGGCCCGGTCGGCGCGACCGCCGCCAGGTCGATCCCGAGGTCCTTGGCGAGCTTGCGCACCGGCGGCTTGGCCAGCGGCCGCACACCGGACGGGGTGGCCACCGGCGCCGGAGCCACCGGAGCAGCGACGGTATGCCCGTTGAGCTCCGCCTGCAGCCCGCCGTTCACCGGCTCCGGCTGCGCCGGCACCCCGGGCTGCGGCTTGCGCGCACGGCGCTTGGTCGAGGACGGGGCAGCGCCGTAGCCGACGAGCACGGCCTGCCGGCCCTGCGGCTCCGCGTCCTCCTCGGCGGGCCCGGTCTCGGCCTTCGGCGCGGATGCGGGCTGCTCCTGGACCGGCCCCGCACCGGGGTCGGTGTCCACCGAGATGATCACGGTGCCGACGTCGACGGTCTCGCCCTCGCCGAAGTTCACCTCGTGCACCACACCGTCGTAGGGAATGGGCAGTTCGACGGCGGCCTTGGCCGTCTCGACCTCACACACGACCTGGCCGTCGGTGACGGTGTCGCCCGGCTGGACGTACCACTTGAGGATCTCGCCCTCGGTGAGCCCCTCGCCCACGTCGGGCATCTTGAACTCGCGGAAACGCTGCGTCTGGGCGCCGGCGGTACTTGCAGTCATGGTCACGACTCTCCTCTAACCCTCAGTACGCCAGCGCGCGGTCGACGGCGTCGAGCACCCGGTCCAGTCCCGGAAGGTACTCGTCTTCCAGACGGGACGGCGGATACGGGGCGTGGAAGCCGCCGACCCGCAGGACCGGAGCCTCCAGGTGGTAGAAGCATCGTTCCGTGATGCGGGCGGCGATCTCCGCACCGCTGCCGAAGAAGACCGGGGCCTCGTGGACCACGACCAGGCGGCCGGTCTTCTGGACCGAGGACTGGATCGTGTCGAAGTCGATGGGCGAGATCGAGCGCAGGTCCAGCACCTCGACCGACTTGCCCTCCTCCGCCGCGACCTTCGCGACGTCCGTACAGACCTTCACCATCGGCCCGTAGGCGGCGAGTGTGAGATCCGTACCGGCCTGCGTGACCCGGGCCTTGTGCAGCGGATCCGGGATCGCCTCGGTGTCCAGGCGCGACTTGTCGTGGTAGCGGCGCTTGGGCTCGAAGTAGATGACCGGGTCGTTGCCCGCGATGGCCTGCTGGAGCATCCAGTAGGCGTCCGAGGCATTCGAGGGCGAGACGATCTTGAGGCCCGCGACATGCGCGAACAGCGCCTCGGGGGACTCGGAGTGGTGCTCGACCGCGCCGATGCCGCCCGCGTACGGGATGCGGATGACGACCGGCACCTTGACCTTGCCCAGCGCCCGCGCGTGCATCTTCGCGAGCTGGGTGACGATCTGGTCGTAGGCGGGGAAGACGAAGCCGTCGAACTGGATCTCGGCGACCGGGCGGTAGCCGCGCAGGGCCAGGCCGATCGCGGTGCCGATGATGCCGGACTCGGCGAGCGGGGTGTCGATCACCCGGTCCTCGCCGAAGTCCTTCTGGAGGCCGTCGGTGACGCGGAAGACGCCGCCGAGCTTGCCGACGTCCTCGCCCATGACCAGGACCTTGGGGTCGGCCTCCATGGAGGTCCGCAGCGACTCGTTGATCGCCTTGGCGATGGTGATCTTCTCGAAGACGGCCATGGTCAGTTCCCCTCCGCGACGGCATCGGCGTCGGCGAACGACGCCTGGTACGCGGCGAACTGCGCGCGCTCCTCATCGACGAGCGCGTGCCCGTCGGCATAGATGTTCTCGAAGATCGCCATGGTGTCCGGGTCGGGCATCGCCCGTACGACGTCACGGACGCGCTTGCCCAGGGCCTCGCTCTCCTCGTCGATCGAGGCGAGATACGCGTCGTCGACGATGCCCTCGGCCTCCAGATACGTCCGCAGCCGCTGGATCGGGTCCTTCGCCTCCCAGGCCAGCCGCTCCTCGTCGGCCCGGTACTTCGTCGGGTCGTCGGAGGTGGTGTGCGCGCCCATGCGGTAGGTGAACGCCTCGATGAGCATCGGGCCCTGGCCCGTGCGCGCCCGCTCCAGCGCCGCCTTGGTCACCGCCAGGCAGGCGAGGACGTCATTGCCGTCGACCCGTACGCCGGGGAAGCCGTAGCCGCGGGCGCGCTGGTAGAGGGGGACGCGGGTCTGCCGCTCGGTGGGCTCGGAGATCGCCCACTGGTTGTTCTGGCAGAAGAAGACGACCGGGGCGTTGTAGACCGCGGAGAAGGTGAAGGATTCGGCGACATCGCCCTGGCTGGAGGCGCCGTCACCGAAATACGCGATGACCGCGGAATCCGCGCCGTCCTTCTGCACTCCCATCGCATAGCCGGTCGCGTGCAGCGTCTGCGAACCGATGACGATGGTGTAGAGGTGGAAGTTGTTGCTGTTCGGGTCCCAGCCGCCGTGGTTGACCCCGCGGAACATGCCCAGCAGGTTCGCCGGGTCGACGCCGCGGCACCAGGCCACACCGTGCTCCCGGTAGGTCGGGAAGACGTAGTCGTCGTCGCGCAGTGCGCGGCCCGAGCCGATCTGAGCGGCCTCCTGGCCCAGCAGCGATGCCCACAGGCCCAGTTCGCCCTGACGCTGGAGAGTGGTCGCCTCGGCGTCGAATTTCCGCGTCAGCACCATGTCGCGGTAGAGACCGCGCAGCTCTTCGGGGGAAAGGTCGATCGCGTAGTCCGGGTGCTCGACCCGCTTCCCTTCCGGGGTCAGCAGTTGTACGAGCTGGTCCTGCTCCGCCTGGTCCGTCGGGCCGTTGGTGCCGGCCTTCGACGATGAGACCTTCTTGGCAGTGCCGGCCGTGTTGGCCTGCGATGCCTTCTTGGCGGTGGTGCGCTTGCTGCCGGCGCGGGTGGTTTTCCGCTGGGCAGTGCCTTCCACGGTCACGTGCTGCTCCTCCGTCTGTCCGGCCCCCGGGGTCCGCCGGTGGCCGTATTGCGGCTCACCCGGTATCCGATACGGCGCACGGGGTGTGTGCGAACGGGCCGGATCCGGGTGGAACAAAGCGCCCCGGACAGTGGCCTGCTCATTGCACGTTACCCATTGTCAAAGCCTAAGTGGAAACGGCGCTGACCTGCGATTTTGCTTGGATTTCCAAGTAAATCGCGAGGGCTGGGAACAACTCCTGGTCACAGCGTTGCAGGCCGCCGGGACAACGGCACGTTATATCGGTGACCCGGAGCACGGGAAGACTTCGTGTGTGAGACTGGGCCCGTGCCCGAAGATGGAAAAATCACGGTATTCCTGCTCGATGACCACGAAGTCGTCCGGCGCGGCGTCCACGAAATGCTGTCGGTCGAAGAGGACATCGAGGTCATCGGCGAGGCCGGAACCGCCGCGGACGCCCTGGTCAGAATCCCCGCGACCCGCCCCGACGTGGCGGTACTCGACGTCCGGCTGCCGGACGGCAGCGGCGTCGAGGTATGCCGTGAGATCCGCTCCCAGAACGCGGACATCAATTGCCTGATGCTCACCTCGTTCGCGGATGACGAGGCGCTTTTCGACGCGATCATGGCAGGCGCGGCCGGCTATGTCCTCAAGGCCATTCGCGGCGGTGAGCTGCTGTCCGCGGTACGCGATGTGGCGGCCGGAAAATCGCTGCTCGACCCGGTGGCCACCGCCCGCGTCCTGCAACGGCTGCGCGACGGCAACACCGCGAACGGCGACGAACGGCTCGCCAACCTCACCGAGCAGGAACGCAGGATCCTCGATCTGATCGGCGAAGGACTGACCAACCGCGCCATTGGCGAACGGCTGCACCTTGCCGAAAAGACGATCAAGAATTACGTCTCCAGCCTGCTCTCGAAGCTCGGCATGGAACGCCGCTCCCAGGCCGCCGCGTATGTCGCGCGAATGCAGGCGGAAAAGCGCTGAGCGGACACTGACCGGCCATTGAACAGGCACTGACCAGGCCTTTAGCGCCAGAGTCGGCCCCAGTGCCAGCGAAATGACGTGCCGCATTCGGGACCAACGTCCCGCCTTCTCGGGGCCCCGGCCCCTACTTTCGGCCGACCCCGACCAGCAGTCTGAGGACCATGCCCTCGGACGAATTCCGCGCCATCGAGCTGCTGAGCCGCACCCCCTACGGGCGGGTGTCGGCAAGCCGCCGGGCGCTGCCCTTCACCACCGTCACCCGGCATCTCGTCCTGGACGGAGGCCTGACCCTGCGGCTGCACCGCGGCTACGGCTACCACCAGGCGCTGGACGGCAGCGTCGTCGCGTACGAGGCGGACAACGTCAACACCGGCGCGAGCGACACCTGGTCGGTGCAGTTCACCGGCACCGCCCGGGTCGCCACCCCCGCCCCCGCCGAGCGCGCGCTCTTCGGCCGCACTCCCCGGCTGGCCGACGGAGTACCCTTCGAGCCGGTCTTCCTCCGAATCGCGCCCGAGTTCGTGACCCTGCATCACCTCACGGACGTGCCGGTTTTCCGGTACGCGGAGTCCGCGTGACACCGCCCCCGAACGACCACGCTGCGTGAGGCTCTGCGCGACACCTACTCCGCCTGGCGCGGTTGATCTAACATCTGGCGCGTGCTGCGCTCATCTGTAGCCCGGACGGCGGCGACGCCCGACAGGCACGCTCTCGGATCCCTGCTGCGCCGCTATGACGGCGCCGGGGAACCACTGTCGTGCGAACCGGTCGCCGAGGGCCTGCTCAACCACGGATATTTCCTCGCCACCACCCGCGGCCGCTACTTCCTCAAGCACCATCTCGACGGCGACCGCACCGCCATCACCCGCCAGCACCGCGCCACCCTCCGGCTCGCCGCTCTCGGCCTGCCGGTCGCCCCGCCGGTCGCCGGCCCGGACGGCCGCACCGTCACCGTCCTGGACGGCCGCTGCTACGCGCTGCACCCGTGGGTCGAGGGCCGGCACCTCGGCGGCGCCGCACTGACCCGCGGCCAGTCCCGCCGGCTAGGCGCCCTTCTCGGCCTGGTGCACACCGCCCTGGAGCAGGTCATGGCGGATGCCCCGTACCCGCCGAAGCCGCCGTACGCAGACGCCGCCGCCGATCCCGCACGGACCTTCGAGATGATCGACGAGCTGCTGGCGCTGGCCCGCGGCGCCCGCCCCCGCACCAGCTTCGACGAGCTCGCCGAGCACCGGCTGCTGGAGCGCAGGAGCCTGCTGGAACGGCAGGCCCACCGGCGCCCGGCGGCCGGCGCCGAGCCCGCCGCAGGCTGGGTGCACGGCGATTTCCACCCGCTGAACGTGCTCTACCGGGGCGCGGAGCCGGCCGCGATCGTCGACTGGGACCGGCTGGGCGTCCAGCCGCGCGCCGAGGAGGCGGTACGCGCCGCCGCGATCTTCTTCGTACGCCCCTGCGGCACCCTCGACCTGGCCAAGGTGGCGGCGTACGCGGGCGCCTACCGCAGCGCCTGCGGGGCCGGCGCCGACGAGCTGGCGGCGGCCGTGCACCGGGTGTGGTGGGAGCGGCTGAACGACTTCTGGATGCTCACCTGGCGCTACCGCCTGGGCGACCGGCGCACCGATCCGCAGTTCCCGGCGGCGGCCGCCCTGGCGGTGTGGTGGACGCGCGAGTACGCGGCGGTGCGGGACGCGTTCGCGGGCTGCTGACCGAGGTAAACGGAACGGCGGGCCGGGCCCAGGGATTCCTGGTGCCCGGCCCGCCGTCCGAGAATCGGCGTCCGGATCAGCCGGTCGTGCCTTCGGTCGTGCCGGTGTCCTGGCCACTGGTGGCCCCGCCGTCGGTGCCCTCGATGGAACCGCCGATGCTGCTGTCGGTGGGATCCGTGGTCGTGGGCGGCTCGGACGTCGGCGGCTCCGAGGTCGGCGGCTCGGACGTCGGCGGCTCCGAGGTCGGCGGCTCGGACGTCTCCGGCGTGCTGGGCTCCTCGGTCGGCTGCTCGGTGTACGTGGTGCCGCCGTCCGTAGTGCCCGGCTGGGTCTCCGGCGTGGTCGGCTCCTCCGTCGGCGGCTCGGTGGTCTTGTCTTCCTTCGACGGCGACGGAGACTGTGTCGTGGGCGTCTCCTGCTTCTTTTCCGACCCCTTGGTGTTCTGCATCGCGACCGCCACACCCATCGCGATGGCGATCACCGCGAGCGCGGCGATCAGCCAGACCTTGCCGCGGCCGCTCTTGGAGCGCCGCGGCCCGCCGTCGAAGCCGCCGTCGTCCGCCCGCATACCGGGCGGCAGGATCGGGCTCGCCTTGGTGCTCCCCGAGTCCGGGTGCGGCAGCGCGGTGGTGGCGGAAGTACCCATCGCCGGGGTGTTGCCGCCCTCGTGCACGGCGACCGGCCCGGTGTTCCAGGTGCCCGTGTGGCCGCCCAGCTCGTTCAGCATCTGCAGCGAGTACTGGACCAGGCCGCGCATCTCCTCCGCGGTCTGGAAACGGTCGTCGGGGTCCTTGGCCAGCGACCGCATGACCAGGCCGTCCAGCTCCGGCGGCACCGCCTCGGCGACCTCGGACGGCGCCACCGGCATGTCCTGAACATGCTGGTAGACGACCGAAAGCGGAGTCTCACCGGTGAACGGCGGCCGCAGCGCCAGCAGTTCGTACAGCAGACAGCCGGTGGCGTAGAGGTCGGAGCGGGTGTCGACGGTCTTGCCGAGCGCCTGCTCCGGGGAGAGGTACTGAGGGGTGCCCATGACCATGCCGGTCTGGGTCATCGTGGACTGCGCGCCGTGCAGGGCACGGGCGATGCCGAAGTCCATGACCTTGACCGCGCCGCTGTGCGTGATGATCACGTTCGCCGGCTTGATGTCACGGTGCACGATGCCGTGCTGGTGGCTGTACGCCAGCGCCTCCAGCACACCGGAGACGATGATCAGCGCCTGGTCCGGCGGCGGAGCGTCGGCGTTGAGCAGCAGATCACGGATGGTGTGGCCCTCGACCAGCTCCATCACGATGTACGGCACGGTGTTGCCGCCGACGAAGTCCTCGCCGGAGTCGTAGACCGCCACCACCGCGTGGTGGTTCAGGCCGGCCACGGACTGTGCCTCACGCGTGAAGCGGGCCTTGGACACCGGGTCCTCGGCAAGGTCGGAGCGCAGCAGCTTCACGGCGACGGTGCGGCCCAGGCGTACGTCCTCGGCGGCGAACACCTCCGCCATACCGCCCCGGCCGAGCCGGCGCGTGAGCCGGTAGCGGCCATCGCCGACAAGCCCGCCGTTGCCCCACATCTCCGGTGAATCGGGGATATTGGAGCCGGTGGCCTCAGGGTCGGACGGGCCCTGTGGGCTCTGCGTCGGTGCCATCGGTCCTCGCCGTCGAATCGATCCGCGTGTAAGCGGTAAGGTCTCGGTCTTCGCTAGAGCACGCTACAGGTTCCGCGGCACCCGCCGGTCCGTCGTGGACCGGTCATCAAACCTTCCAGATACCAAGTGTGGCAAGTTCACCAGGGGTAATCGAAGCCACAAAACGTCTCACTGCCGTGACCGGATCTTGCACATCTGGTCACGGAACGGGCACACGGCTTGACGTGTCCGTGCCCTGGGGCAGACTTGGCTGCGGAATTCCAGATTTTGATCGACGTACGGGCAGTGTGCCTAGGGGGAAGCGGAACCATGAGCCAGGACGGCGCTCAAGGCCAATACGAGGGCCGTTCGGTCGGCGGAGGACGTTACCAGCTTCGTGATCTTCTCGGCGCCGGCGGAATGGCGTCCGTGCACCTCGCGTACGACAGCGTGCTTGATCGCGAGGTTGCGATCAAGACACTGCACACCGAACTCGGCCGCGAGCCGGCGTTCCGCGAGCGGTTCCGCCGCGAGGCGCAGTCCGTGGCGAAGCTCACGCACACCAATATCGTCTCGGTCTTCGACTCCGGTGAGGACGAGCTCGACGGCGGCATGGTGCCGTACATCATCATGGAGTACGTCTCCGGGAAGCCGCTGCGCTCGGAGCTCGACGCCGACATCGCCCAGCATGGCGCGATGCCGACGGAAAAGGCGCTGAAGATCACCGCCGATGTGCTCGCCGCCCTGGAGGCGAGCCATGAGATGGGCCTGGTCCACCGGGACATCAAGCCGGGCAACGTCATGATGACCAAGCGCAATGTCGTCAAGGTCATGGACTTCGGCATCGCCCGCGCCATGCAGTCCGGCGTGACGTCCATGACGCAGACCGGCATGGTCGTCGGCACCCCGCAGTACCTGTCGCCCGAGCAGGCGCTCGGGCGCGGTGTGGACGCCCGCTCCGACCTCTACTCCGTCGGCATCATGCTCTTCGAGCTGCTGACCGGCCAGCTGCCGTTCGACGCGGACTCCCCGCTCGCCATCGCGTACGCCCATGTCCAGGAGGAGCCGCCGGTTCCGTCGAGCATCAACCGCTCGGTGCCGCCGGCCGTGGACGCTCTGGTGGCCCGCGCGCTGAAGAAGAACCCCAACGAACGGTTCCCGACCGCCGAGGCGATGCAGGACGAATGTCTGCGCATCGCCGGGTCCGCGCAGTCGGGGGCGACGCCGCTGATCATCGGCGAGGGACCGAAGGCGCGCACCAGCGGCTCGTCGGTCTCCTCCGCGGTGTTCCCGACGGCGAGCGGCAATCCGCACACCCCGGCGCCGCCGAACGTGCAGCAGCCGTACCAGCCGACGCAGGCGGTCGGCTTTGGACCCTCGACGCCCCCGCCGGTGAACAACGCCTACCCGACGCCGGCGCCCGCCCCGACGCCCACGCCGTTCAACGCCGGCGGTTTCCCGACCCCCGCGCCGTACACCCCGCCGCCCGTGGCGCCCTCGATGCCGTCGACCGGCGGCCCCGCACCCCGCAAGAACAACACCCCGGTGATCGTCGTCTCGGCGATCGTCGGCGTGGTCGTGGTCACCGCGATAGCCATCGGCATCGGCCTGAGCGCCGGTGGCGGCGAGGAACCGGACCCGGACCCGACGTCGAGCTATTCCTACTCCTACTCGTCCTCGCCGTCGGCCACCCAGAGCGTCATGCCTGAGGACAAGACGAAGACGGTCGCGTTGAGCGACTGCACCAATCCGAGCTCCCCCGCCAGCGAACCGAGCAAGATCTACTTCCCGTTCCTCACCTACAAGAACCTGGACTCCGTGAAGGCGTGCCTCGACGCCGCGCACTGGAAGTACAAGGTCACGGAAGTGAACCGTGGGTACACGGCCAAGAACACGGTCATCGAGACGACGCCGGGGGGCTTCGCCCGATGGGACCCGAAGAGCGGCGAGACGATCCAGCTGACCATCTCGACAGGGCACTACTAACCCGGGAACACGCATGAAGGAAGGGCCGGCACGCGCTGCGTGCCGGCCCCGTCTGCTTTTACTGCGGGTCGCCGAGTGGAACGGGCCCGGGTCCTAGAGGTACGGGCCCGAGCGGGCGCCGCCATGGCCGAGGTGATCTTCGTCGCCATCCGCCGGGGCGCCGGGCGGCAGCGCACGGCGCATCGACTCCAGCTGGGCGCGGGCCGCCATCTGCTGGGCGAACAGCGCGGTCTGGATGCCGTGGAAGAGGCCCTCCAGCCAGCCCACCAACTGGGCCTGGGCGATGCGCAGTTCCGCCTCCGTCGGCACCGATTCGTCGGTGAACGGGAGGGAGAGCCGCTCCAGCTCCTCCACCAGTTCGGGCGCCAGCCCGTCCTCCAGCTCCTTGACCGAGCTGGAGTGGATCTCCTTAAGCCGGACCCGGCTCGCCTCGTCCAGAGGAGCGGCCTTCACCTCTTCCAGCAGCTGCTTGATCATGCTGCCGATGCGCATGACCTTCGCAGGCTGTTCGACCATGTCCGTCACCGGAATCTCGCGGGACTGCTCACCGTCGTCCCCGCCACCGGAGCCGGCGCTGCCGAGCGCCATGCCGTCCGGGCCGACAACCAGGACGTGCGGGTTCTCCTGCGACCGTTCGTTCATCGGCATATCCATGCCGCCATTCTCTCGTACCGGCGCTCAAGAACAGTGGTGCCCCTGGGACAAGGTGATCCACCTTTCGGGGGGCGGTGATTCCGGGGCGCGGGGGCGATTCGAGACAGGGGCGGGTGGCCCGTATCGGGCGGCGTGCCCGGCGCCGCGTCGGGGGAGGCGTCTCTATGGGCCGTTCCGTGCCTCCGCTTCGGGGTTCGCCGCTTCGCGGCCCGGTTTCACGTGAAACCACGTCTCCGTTTCACGTGAAACCGCATCGTCGTTTCACGTGAAACGACGGGAGTCAGCGGCGGCGGAGCCGGAGGCCGAAGAAGGCGAGGCCGAGGCCGGTGAAAGCGAGGCCGGCGCCCAGTGGGAGGACTCTTTCGACGCGGGAGACCGGGGCTTCCATGGCGTACGGGCTCGCTGTGGTGGCCGGTTCGTTGTCCGTGGTCCCCAGCGCGGAGCCGGGCTGCTGCGCGGGCGTGCTGGGCGACTGCAGCGGGGGCAGGGGCTCGTAGGGGCGCTGGGCCGACCCGCCCGCGAGATCCCGGCGCTCCTCAGGGGACGGCTGCGCCGGGGGCGCGGCCTCGTCGGAGACCGGAGGCGAGGGGGCGGACGAGCTCGGCGGGATCTCCGCGCCGTCCATGTCGGGCACGCCCGTCAGGTCCGGGGAGTCCGGGAAGTCGGTGGAGGGGGCGCCTGACGCCGGAGCAGAGGCCGATGAGGAGGGCGCGGTGGCGTCCGGTCCGGAGTGATCCCGCGGATGCCGGGGCTGCCGGTGGGCGGGCGGATCACCCGGGACGTGTGGCGGCCGGTACGAGAACCCCTCACGGTTCTCCGGCAGGCTGGGCATGTGGTCCGGCCGCTCCGCGAGAACGTCGGAGCCCGGGCGCTGTGGCGTGTGCGCCATCGAATCCGGGCGGCCGGGGTGTCCGCGGCCCGCGCCCGCGAGGCTGCCGGCCAGCCGGGGGTCCGCCGCATAGGTATCGGGCGGCACATGCGGGCGGGAACCCTGCGGGCGGACGAGGTCCGGGGGGCGGTCGACCGGTGTCGCCCACTCGGCCGAAGCGGTCGCAGCGGTGGCTGCCAGTGGGACGGGCAGGACGGCGGCGGCCACCAGCAGGCCGGTGGTGATGCGCGAACGGAATCGTGGAGCCAAAGCCGTTGCCCCTCCCGTGCCGAGCCGTCGAGTGACGTGCCCAGATTCACATGTCGCCAGATTCAGGGCATCTCGGACATGGCGGTCGGGTTACATGCCGGTGGGCGGGAGGGGCAGGGCTCAGACCGTCAGCACGACCTTGCCGACGTGCACGCTCGCGTCCACCACGCGATGCGCCTCTGCGGCGTCCGCCATCGGGAGCGTACGGTCCACGATCGGCCGGACCTGGCCGTTGCCGATCAGCGGCCAGACATGTTCCCGTACGGCCGCGACAATGGCCGCCTTCTCGTTCAGCGGGCGGGCACGCAGGCTGGTGGCAGTGATCGCGGCGCGCTTGTTCAGCAGGGCGGCGAGGTTGAGTTCCGCCTTCACCCCACCCTGCATCCCGATGATCGCGAGCCGCCCGCTGACCGCCAGCGCCTTGACGTTCCGCTGAAGGTACTTCGCGCCGATGATGTCGAGGATGACGTCCGCGCCCTTGCCGTCGGTGGCCTTGCGGATCTCCTGGACGAAGTCCTGCTCGCGGTAGTCGATGAGGATGTCCGCGCCCAACTCCGCGCATCGGGCCAGCTTCTCGGGACCGCCCGCGGTAACCGCGACCCGGGCACCGACCGCCTTGGCAAGCTGGATCGCCATCGTGCCGATGCCGCTGGAGCCGCCGTGCACCAGCAGCGTCTCGCCGGGCCGCAGGTGCGCGATCATGAAGACGTTCGACCAGACCGTGCAGGCGACTTCGGGGAGCGCGGCGGCCGATACGAGGTCGAGACCGGTCGGCAGCGGCAGCACCTGCCCGGCCGGGACGGCGACCTTCTCCGCGTAACCGCCGCCCGCCAGCAGCGCGCACACCTCGTCGCCGACGGCCCAGCCGTGCACGCCGGGGCCCAGCGCGACGATCCTGCCGGAGCACTCCAGTCCGGGGTACGGGGAGGAGCCGGGCGGCGGGTCGTAGAACCCCTGGCGCTGGAGCAGGTCGGCGCGGTTCACGGCGCTGGCCGCGACCTCGATCAGGACCTCGCCCTCGGCGGGCTGCGGATCGGGTACGTCCGCCCAGACAAGTGCTTCGGGGCCGCCGGGCTCGGGGATAGTGATCGCTCGCATGAGCGCGAGGCTACTCGCCGCCCGCGCGCAAGGCGACGGGGCGGGCCCGATGGCTGTGTACGCGAAGCGTGACACCTGCGGGATACGGGGCCGCGCCCGCCCCGCGAGTGCGCGGGTGTTCGTCCGCCCTCGCCTCGGTCACCCGCCCGACCGGCGCATCGGGGAGACGCCGGTGCCGGGCAGCGTCGGCTTGGCCGGGCGGCCGGGCTGTTTGCCGGCGCTGTCGGGCTCTTCCGTCGCGGGCGCACGGACGATCGTGATCACGCGGTCCGTGATCTGCAGCGGGCTGGCCTCCGGGTCGTCGTAACCGAGCAGCCGGTGGCCGCGCAGGACGGTGACGATCAGGTCGTCGGTCTCCCGGACGGACTTGCCGACCTCGGCCTTCACCACAGGACGTTCAATCAGGTCAAGACCGCTGCCCTGCTGGATCAGGTCCTCCATGACGGTGCCCGCGGTGGGGCTGTGGACGGAGAGCCCCAGCAGCCGTCCCGCCGCGCTGGCCGAGGTGATCACGGCGTCGGCACCGGACTGCCGCAGCAGCGGGGCGTTCTCCTCCTCCCGTACGGCCGCGACGATGTTTGCCTTCTTGTTGAGCTGACGAGCGGTCAACGAGACCAGGACGGCGGTGTCATCGCGCTGGGTGGCGATGACGACCTGGCGGGCACGCTGGATCTCGGCTCGTACCAGGACATCGCTGCGGGTCGCGTCGCCGACGACCCCCGCGAAGCCCTCGGCCACCGCCGACTCGACCACCTTGGGGAGCGGGTCGATGACGACGATGCGGTCACGGGTCAGACCCGTGGCACAGAGGGTCTGGACGGCGGACCGGCCCTTGGTGCCGAAGCCGACGATGACGGTGTGATCGCGCAAGGCGTTTCTCCAGCGTTTCAGTTGCCACTGCTCGCGGGTGCGCTCGGTCAGCACCTCCAGTGTGGTCCCGACCAGGATGATCAGGAACAGCACCCGCAGCGGCGTGATGAGCAGGATGTTCAGCAGCCGGGCGCTGTCCCCGTACGGGACGATGTCGCCGTATCCCGTGGTGGAGAGGGTGACGGTCGCATAGTAGAAGCAGTCGAGCAGGTCGACGGTGCCATCGGCGTTGTCGTGATACTCGCTGCGGTCGATCCAGACGATCAGGACCGTCGCGAGCAGCACGAACAGAGCCATCAGCAACCGGCGGCCGACCTGCCGCAGCGGCGCCAGCGGCGCGCGGCGCGGCAGTATCACCCGGTGGGAACCGGTCGCCGGCACCTCGTGAGCCGCCGCGTCGTGGGACGGGAGCTTCACAGGGCGCCTCCGGTGGGGGGTGCGGGGTCTGCCGGGCCGGTGTGCACCCCGGGGTCGTACCAGGCTCCGGGGGCCGACCAGCCGGGCGATCCGCCAGCTGACCAGGGGAGTTCAAGGAGTTCGACCTCGGTGCCGCGGTCCGCGCCACCGGGCGGTACGACGGCCAGCGCATCGGCGGCGGCGATCCCACGCAGCATGGCCGGACCGTGGAAGTGCAGCGGCTCCGCCGTCAGGCCGTAACGGGCGTCGTCGCGGTAGGCGACCGGGACGAGCCGGGTGTCGTGCGGATGGCCGTGGACCGAACCGAACAGCGGCATACGGTGAGCTGCGGCGGGGCGGCGCGCGGCGAGCGTACGGAGCAGCGGCTCGGCGAGGGTGAGCAGGCCGGAGACGGCCGCGAGGGGGTTGCCGGGAAGGCCGACGAGATGGCGGCGCGGGCCGAGGCGGGCGAGCAGCATCGGGTGCCCGGGACGTACTGCCACGCCGTCCACCAGCACCTGCGCGCCCAGGCGGCGCAGCGTGGGGTGCACATGGTCGACAGGTCCCGACGCCGTGCCCCCGGTGGTGATGAGCACATCGGCGGTGGAGGTGGCGATGGCGGCATACAGCGTGTCGGCGTCGTCCGCGAGATGGCGTGCCGGAGCCGCGTCGGCGCCCAGGGCACCCAGCCAGGGAGCGATCATCGGGCCGAGCGCATCGCGGATCCGGCCCTTCTGGGGCAGTCCGTGGTGCAACAACTCATCGCCCAGGACGAGGACTTCGACGCGCGGGCGGGGGTACGCGGTCAGTTCGTCATAGCCGGCTGCCGCGGCCAGGCCGAGGACGGCAGGGGTCACCAGAGTGCCGACGGGCAGCAGTTGGTCACCGCGGCGGCACTCCTGGCCGCGCGGGCGGATGTCCTGGCCCGGCGGCGCGGGCCGCGGCGCATACAGCCGCGCCCCGCCGTCGGCCAGATCACGGACCTCGCCGTGCTCGCTGCGCAGCACGGCGGTGGCGCCGGCCGGAACGCGCGCGCCGGTGGCGATCCGGACCGCGTGTCCGTCGGGGAGCGGCTCGGTAGGGGCGTGACCGGCGAGGATCCCAGGATGGGCGGCGGTGTGAGCGGCCTTGTCGGCGGTGTCTGCGGTCTCGTCGGCGGTGCCCTTGGCCTCGTCGGCTGTGCGGTCGCCTCCGGGGTGGTCGATGTGCCAAGGGCCGGGGCCGGAGACCGCCCAGCCGTCCATCGCCGAGGTGTCGAAGGACGGCAGGTCGGTGAGGGCGGTGAGGGGCTCGGCGAGCGTACGGCCGAGCGCGTCGCCCAGCGCCGACGCCGTGGGCGCGGCCGGCCCGGACGCAGCACGCGCGGCGATTTCGCGGGCCGTCCGCCACGGGGAGGAGGAGCGGGAAGGGGCAGCGGATGGGCCGGGGCGGGGCCTGGGGGAGCCGGTGCCGGGGTGGGTGGGGTCGCCGGGGCCGGAGCCGGTCGGGTTGCCGGGGACGTCACCGGACCGGTTGCCGGGAGCGGATGCGCTTGCCGCGGCGGCCGTCGCGAACGCATCCGCTCCCGCCTCCGAGCGAGTGTGCTGGTACGTGTGCCCGTGCGTGTCCGTACGCTCGCCCGGGCGGCTGCCCAGGCCGCCCACTCCGCCGTTGGCCAGCGCGAGCGCGTCGTCCAGCGCGGCGTCGAACTCCCCCTCGGTCATTCCGCGGGCTTCGCTTCGCCACCCGTGGCGCCGCCGGCGCCGCCCGCATCCGCGTCCTCGGCGGCCCAGCGGTTGGCCAGTGCCGCGGCCTTGCGGGACAGCTCCGTCACATCCCCGCCCTGCCGGCCCGCCGCGTAGCCGATCAGGAAGGTCGTCAGCGGCGCGGCCGGGCGGGCCACGCCGTGCGCCGCGTCCCGCGCGAGATCGAGAAGTACCGCCGTGTCGACATCGACTTCGATGCCCAGCTCGGCCTTGACTGCGGTGATCCATTCGTCCAACACGTGGCCATGCTCCCTGATCCGCGCGCGTGCCGCGCTGACGTCTTCCCAGGTGTCGCAGTCGAAGGATGCCGTGGACGTGGCGTCCGAGACCCGTTCGAGCGCCAGCTCGGACAGCAGGGCGCGCAGCGGCAGCCCGGCCAGGGTGCCGTGTTCGGCGCGCAGCAGGGCAAGCTCGCGGCGCAGCGACTCGGCCCGGTAGGCGGCCACCAGCGGCTGGTCGCGCCCCGCCCCATCCCGTAGCAGCGCCCCGTCGCACGGCGCGGAACCGCTGCTGGATGCTTCAGGGCCGTTCGTCCGCGTCGTCGCCGCCAGGAGGCTGCGTACCGTGGCGGCGGTCAGGAACGGCAGGTCGGCGGAGAGCAGGAGGACGGTCGGGGCGGTGCTGTGCCGCAGACCGGCGTCCAGCGCGGCGAGCGGGCCGCCACCGGGCGGGTCCTCAAGGGTGCGCACGACGGCCCGGCCGACCGGGCGCCGGGGGCCGACGACGACGGTGATCGCGGCGTCGGGGCAGGCAGCGAGCACCCGGTCCAGAAGCGGGCGGCCGCCGACGGACAGGGCGGGTTTGTCCGCACCGCCGAGCCGGCGGGCCGCCCCGCCCGCCAGCACGATGGCGTCGTAGTGGGTGTGGTCGCTCACCCCATGAGTATCACCGCGAACACGGCGATCACACAGCTGTCACGAGGTCACAGCTTTCACAGTTCCGCGGCTGTCGCGGCTGTCACGGAATCACAGCGTGCGCAGCAGCAACGCGGGCTGCTCCACACAGTCGGCGACGAACCGCAGGAAGCCGCCGGCCGTGGCGCCGTCGCACACCCGGTGGTCGAAGGTGAACGAGAGCTGGACGACCTGCCGGACGGCCAACTCGCCGTTGTGCACCCACGGTTTGGCCGCTATTCGGCCGACGCCGAGCATCGCGGCCTCGGGGTGGTTGATGATCGGCGTGGAGCCGTCGACCCCGAAGACGCCGTAGTTGTTGAGGGTGAAGGTGCCATGGGTCAGCTCGGCGAGAGACAGCCCCCCGGACCGGGCGGTCTCGGTGAGCCGGGCGATCTCGGCGGACAGCTGCTCGACCGTACGGGCGTGTGCGTCCCGTACCACCGGCACCATGAGGCCGCGGTCGGTCTGCGCCGCGAAGCCCAGGTGGACGGCGGGCAGCCGGACGATCTCCTGGGTCGCGGTGTCGACGGTGGCATTGAGCTCGGGAAACCGCGCGAGCGCGGCCGTGCAGACCCGGGCGAGCAGCGCGAGCAGCGACACCTTGGGTGCGCCCGGCACATTCATCGCCCTACGGGCGGCGAGGAGTTCGGTGGCGTCGGCGTCCACCCAGCAGGTCGCGTCCGGAATCTCCCGACGGCTGCGGCTGAACTTCTCGGCGGCGGCACCCCGCATCCCGCGGAGCGGAATGCGCTCACCTTCCGCTGCGGCCCCGGGGGCGGGCGCGGTGGCGGTCGCCCCGGTCGCGGGCAGGGCCCCCAGCGCGCTCGCCGCAGCGGCCCCAGCCGCCCCAGCCGTCTCCCGTTCCCGGATCGCACGCTCGACGTCCGTACGGAGAATCAGCCCATCCCGCCCGGACCCCGTCAGCTCCCGTAGATCGACGCTGTGTTCCCGCGCCATCCGACGCACCAGCGGCGAAATGACAGCCACCGTGCGCCCCTCCTCGGCCACTGCCCACGACCCGCCCGGCTCCTCCGGACCTGCGGAGCCGTCCGTCGCAGCCGCAACCGCACCGGCAGCAGGCTCAGCCACTCCAGCCGCACCGGCACGCGCAGGCTCAGGCGACCGCGGCACCCCCGCCGCGGGACCCACACCGCTCCCCGGCCGGACCCTCCGCCGCCGCGCCGCGGACGCACTCGTCCCGTATCCGACGAGCACATTCCCCGACCCGGAGTCCGCAGCCCCGGAATCCGCCGCACCCGCGGCAGCGCCCCCCGGCTCGGGCAGGCCGCCCGCCAGATCGTCCGGCGCCGCCCCCACGGCGACCGTCACCAGCGCTGCGCCCACGGGGACTTCGGCCCCCTCCTCGCCGAAACGGGCGGTCACCACGCCCCCGTAGGGGCACGGCACCTCCACCATCGCCTTGGCCGTCTCGACCTCCACCACCGGCTGGTCGATGGCCACCACCTCGCCGACCTCGACCATCCAGTGCACGATCGTCGCTTCGGTGAGGCCTTCCCCCAGGTCAGGCAGGGTGAATTCGCGCACCACAGCCATCACACACCACGCCCCTCGGTCCAGTCCGACTCCCACTGGAGGCGAGCGACGGTGTCCAGAATCCGGTCCACGCCCGGCAGATGATGCCGCTCCAGCATCGGCGGCGGATACGGAATGTCGAAGCCGGCGACGCGCAGCACCGGCGCCTCCAGATGGTGGAAGCAGCGCTCCGTGATCCGCGCGGCGATCTCACCGCCGGGGCCGCCGAACCCGTTGGACTCATGGACGACCACCGCCCGCCCCGTACGCCGCACCGACGCGCAGACCGTGTCGTCGTCGAAGGGCATCAGCGAGCGCAGATCGACGACTTCGAGGTCCCAGCCCTCCGCACGGGCGGCCTCGGCGGCCTCCATGCAGACGGGCAGCGACGGGCCGTAGGTGATCAGCGTGGCGCTCGCACCGGGGCGCCGGACCTCGGCGCGGCCTATGGGGGCGACCTGCGCGGGCGCGTCGGGCGACCAGTCGTCCTTGGACCAGTACAGCCGCTTGGGTTCGAGGAAGACGACCGGGTCGTCGGAGGCGATGGCGGCGCGCAGCAGCCCGTAAGCGTCCGCGACGGTCGCCGGGGTGACGACCTGGATGCCGGGGGTGGCGAGGTAGTACGCCTCGGAGGAGTCGCTGTGGTGCTCGACCCCGCCGATCCCGCCGCCGTACGGAACGCGGATGGTCAGCGGCATCGGCACGGCGCCGCGGGTGCGGTTGCGCATCCGCGCCACATGGCTGATCAGCTGCTCGAACGCCGGGTAGGCGAACGCGTCGAACTGCATCTCGACGACCGGCCGCAGCCCGTACATGGCCATGCCGACGGCCGTACCGAGGATGCCGGCCTCGGCCAGCGGGGTGTCGCTGCAGCGGTCCTCGCCGAACTCCTTGGCCAGGCCGTCGGTGACCCGGAAGACGCCGCCCAGGGTGCCGACGTCCTCGCCCATGACGTGGACGGACGGGTCGGCGGCCATGGCGTCGCGCAGGGCGCGGGTCAGCGCCTGCGCCATCGTGGCGGGTTTGCGGGCGGTCGCCGGGGCGGTGGTCGTCATGGCCTGGCCTCCTGGGCGGACCGACCGGCGGCCGCCGACTCTCCGGCGAGATCGCCGTGATCGCTGTGATCGGGGTGTCCGGCGGCCTCGGCATCCAGCTCGGCACGCAACTGGGCCGCCTGCTCGCGCAGTTGGCTGGTCTGCTCGGCGAACACGTGGGTGAACAGGTCCATCGGGTCCAGCTCCGGGTCCGCGTTCATCCGGTCCCGCAGGCCGGCCGCCAGCTCCTCGGCACCGTCCCGGGTGGCGCGGACGAACTCGTCGGACAGCAGGTCACGGTCCGCCAACTCGCGCTCCAGAAGGGCTATCGGGTCGTGTTCCTGCCAGGTCTCGACCTCTGCATCGGTCCGGTAGCGAGTGGCGTCGTCGGCGTTGGTGTGGGCCTCGATGCGGTACGTGACGGCCTCGACGAGGGTGGGGCCGCCACCCCGGCGGGCCCGCCGCACCGCCTCGGTGAGGACCTCGTGCATCGCGGGTGCGTCATTGCCGTCGACCAGGCGGCCGGGCATGCCGTATCCGACCGCCTTGTAGGCGAGGGAGGGGGCGGCCGTCTGCTTGGCCAGCGGCACGGAGATGGCGAAGCCGTTGTTCTGGACGAGGAAGACCACCGGCGCCTGCCAGACGGCGGCGAAATTCAGCGCCTCGTGGAAATCGCCCTCACTGGTGCCACCGTCGCCGACCATTGCCAGCGCCACGACATCGTCGCCCTTGAGGCGGGCGGCGTGCGCCAGGCCGACGGCGTGCGGGAGTTGGGTGGCGAGCGGGGTGCAGAGGGGCGCGATGCGGTGCTCGTGCGGGTCATATCCGGTGTGCCAGTCGCCCCTCAGGAGCGTCAGCGCCTGTACGGGGTCGAGGCCGCGGGCCACGGCGGCGAGGGTGTCGCGGTAACTGGGGAAGAGCCAGTCCCGGTCCTCAAGCGCCAGCGCGGCGGCGACCTGGCAGGCTTCCTGCCCGGTCGAGGACGGATAGACCGCCAGCCGCCCCTGCCGGGTCAGCGCTGTGGCCTGCGCGTTGTACCGTCGGCCGCGCACCAGCTGGGCATACAGCCGGGTCAGGAGACCGGGGTCGAGCCGGCCTGCGGCGCTCGTACCCAGCAGGCGGTACGGCTCGGCGTCGGGCAGGAGGGGCGCCGGATCGACGCGCGGCCGCCAGGCGGGCGGCGGGCCGGGCAGGTCGCTCTTGTTCCTGCTGCTGCCGGGCTGCTCAAGGACCGTCATGACGAGCACCTCCTCGAATCGAAGGGGTGGCGCGGAGCGCCTCATATGGGTGGCGGGCGAGAGGCAGGATGGAACGGGTCGGGGCGGGTGAGCCCTTCCCTACCGATTGTTCGGTCGCTGATGCATTTTGGCTACAGGCGGGCCAAGCCTGTGGACAAACGGTTCTCCACAGCTTGAGATGAAGACAGTGCGTCCACCAAGGGGAGGCGGGACCATATGCCGGACGAACAGATGGCCAATCCTGGCGGACAGCCACCGGCGGCTTCCGCCGTGCCATCGCCGGCCGCGCGCCCGCTGGACACCATCGACCGCTCGATCCTGCGCATGCTGCAGACCGACGGCCGGGCCTCGATACGCTCCGTCGCCGAGCGGGTCCATGTCTCGCGCGCCAACGCCTACGCCCGGATCAACCGGCTGATAGACGATGGCGTGATACGCGGCTTCGGCGCCCGCGTCGATCAGGAACGCGCAGGCCAGGGCGCTTCCGCGTATGTCACGCTGAAGATCGTGCAGAACTCCTGGCGGACCGTGCGCGAACAGCTCACAGCCCTGCCCGGGGCCACCCACATCGCGCTGGTCAGCGGCGATTTCGATGTGCTGCTGCTCGTCCACACCAAGGACAACCGGGAGCTGCGGGAACTGGTCCTCACCCGCATCCAGTCGATCCCGGAAGTGCTCAGCACCCGCACCCTGCTGGTCTTCGAGGAGACCGACCTCGGGCCGGAGCAGGCGTGAGCTTCAACCGTGCGTACGGGTGAAGGCCCACCGGTACCTCAGGGCTTGCGCAGGCCCGCGAACGCCGTCCGCACCACGGCCTCGGCGACCTCGTCCCGGCTGGCCGCGCCGCCGCGCCCCGGCCGGTACCACTCCACAATCGAGTTGATCATGCCGAAGAGCAGCCTCGTGGCCAGCCGGATGTCGACATCGGCCCGCAGATCACCATCGGCGGCCGCCTTCTTGAGCAGGTCGGCGACCTCATGGTCGAACTCGCGGCGGCGCTCCATGGCCCAGCGCTCGGTGTCCGTGTTTCCGCGCACCCGCAACAGCAGCGTCACATAGGGCAGTTCGTCCATCAGGACCTCGGCCTCGCGCCGGGTGACGTACTCCAGCCGCTCGATCGCCCGTCCCTCGGTGGCGCCCGGCTCCTCCAGCACCCCGAACAGCCCGTCCAGGGCACGGCTTATCGCCCGGTGCAGCAGTTCTTCCTTGCTGCGCACGTGGTGGTAGATCGAGGACTTCGAGATGCCGGCGGCCTTGGAGAGATGCTCCATGGAGGTGCCGTCGTAGCCACGCTCGATGAACACCTCGACGGCGACCGCGAGCAGCGAATCGGGCGTATAGGTGTCACGCTTGGTCATGACCATGATTAGACCACCTGTCCCTGGAGATCCGCGCGGCGCCGCAGTGCCCAGGAGGGCGCGTACCGTCCGCCGGCGTTCTGGTGGTGCATCGAGTCCAGCACATCCCACACCCACCGGGCGCCGAGCCGATCGGCCCACTCCATAGGGCCGCCGGGGTAGTTCACGCCCAGCCGCATCGCCGTATCGATGTCCTCCGGGGTGGCGACCCCGCGGGCCGTGGCGTCCAGGGCGAAGTCCACGATCATCGCGACCGTACGGGCGACGATCATGCCGGGGACGTCATTGATCACGCTGACCTGTTTGCCGAGCGCCTGGAACAGCCCCACGGCCTCCGCGAGGTCCGCCTCGGACGCGTCCTCCGAGGCGGCGAGCGCGATCCGGGTCGCCGCCCGGTAGTCGAGCGAGAGATCGAAGCGGATGCACCTGCCGTGGACGACGCTCGTCGCCGGATGGCCGTTGGTCAGGGCCAGCCGTGCCCCACCGGGCAGCCTGATGAAGCCCTCGGACTCCCCTGGCGTACGGTCGCGGGTGATCTTGATGCCGGCTTCCTCGATCAGTTCGCGCAGCACCTCGGAGGGGCCGTCGAGTGTGGCGTGTATGCCGACGGCCTCGGGCGCGGGGCACGGCGCGGCGGTCCGGGGCGCCGGACGCTCCGCGCCTTCGGCGTAGTCGAACCAGCCGCGCCCGGACTTGCGGCCGTGCAGCCCCGACTCCACCAGCCGCCGCTGCGCCAGAGAGGGCGTGAACTTCGGGTCCTGGAAGAAGGACGTCCACACGGAGTGGGTGACCGCCTCGTTCACGTCCTGGCCGATGAGGTCGGTCAGTTCGAAGGGGCCCATCTTGAAGCCGGTGCCGTCGCGCAGCACGGCGTCGATGGTGGCGGGGTCGGCGACCCGCTCCTCGTAGACGCGCAGCGCCTCGGCGTAGAAGGGGCGGGCGATCCGGTTGACGATGAACCCGGGGGTGTCGGCGCAGCGCACCGGGGTCTTGCCCCAGGCCGCGGCGGTCTCGTACGCGCGGGTGGCGGCCGCCTCGTCGGTGGCGAAGCCGCTGATCACCTCGACCAGGGGGAGCAGCGGGGCGGGATTGAAGAAGTGCAGGCCCACGCAGCGGCCGGGGTGGCGCAGGCGGCCCGCGACGGCGGTCACCGACAACGAGGAGGTGTTGGTGGCCAGCAGGCAGTCCGCCGGCACGACCTCCTCCAGGGCGGTGAACAGCTCCTGTTTGGCGGTGAGTTGCTCCAGGATCGCCTCGATGACCAGCGCGGCGTCGGCCAGGTCGGCGAGATCCGTGGCGGGGGAGAGGCGGTCACGGGCGGCGTCTCGCTCTTGCGCCTGAATCCGGCCTTTTTCGACGAGCCGATCCAGCCGCCGCACGATGGCCGCGGCAGCCTCCTCGGCACGTCCGGGCGCGGCGTCGTAGAGCCGTACAGGATGGCCGGCAACCAGCGCCACCTGCGCGATTCCCTGCCCCATCGTGCCGGTGCCCACCACGGCCACGGTGCTGCTGGTCTCGATTGCCGTCATGCCGACTGATCCTCCCAGACCGAGTTGTCCACAGGCCCGCCGGACCCTCTTGCCCCGACCGATCGTTCGGTTACTCTAACTCCGTTACCTGTCCGCTCCCAGTCCCCCGATCCGCCTCATCCGTTCTCCCTCTCACCCGCTCCGCCTCATCCGCACCGCCCCATCCGCTTTCCGCCCGGCTCGACGAGGAGTTGGTCATCGATGGCCGCCGAAATGACCGCAGCGCAGTTGATCGAGAAGCACCGCCCGACCCTCGACCAGGCGCTGGAGACGATCCGCACCCGCGCCTACTGGTCACCGCACCCCGAGCATCCGAAGGCGTACGGCGAGAGCGGTGCCGAGGACGGCCTCGCCGCCTTCGAGGCGCAGCGCGGCAAGCGCTTCGAGCTCGACCAGCCCGGCACGGACGACTGGACGGGCGAGGAAGTCTCGCCGTACGGGCCCGAGTTGGGCATCAGCTATCCGCACCCGGATGTGTCGGTGCTGCTGCCGACGATGCGCGCCGCGATCCCCGTATGGCGGGACGCGGGCCCGAAGGCGCGCGCGGCGGTGTGCCTGGAGATCCTGGCGCGGATCAGTGCCCGCACCCATGAGTTCGCGCAGGCCGTGATGCACACCAGTGGACAGGCCTTCATGATGGCGTTCCAGGCGGGTGGGCCGCATGCCCAGGACCGCGGCCTGGAAGCGGTGGCGTACGCGTACGCCGAGCAGGTCCGCACCCCGGAGCAGGCGCCGTGGTCCAAGCCGCAGGGCAAGCGCGACCCGCTGGAGCTGGCCAAGACGTTCACGGCCGTGCCGCGCGGCATCGCCCTGCTGATCGGCTGTAACACCTTCCCGACGTGGAACGGCTATCCGGGCCTGTTCGCCTCGCTGGCCACCGGCAATCCGGTGCTGGTCAAACCGCATCCGCGGGCCGTGCTGCCGCTGGCGCTGACCGTCAAGGTGGCCCGCGAGGTGCTTGAGGAGGCGGGCTTCCCGGCCGAGCTGGTGTGCCTGGCCGTGGACAAGCCGGGCGAGGGCCTCGCCAAGGAGCTGGCCGTCCGCCCCGAGGTCCGCATCATCGACTACACCGGCTCGACCGCCTTCGGCGACTGGCTGGAGGCACACGCCCGGCAGGCGCAGGTCTTCACGGAGAAGGCCGGCGTCAACACCGTCGTCATCGAATCGACGGACAACTACAAGGGCATGCTCAGCAACCTCGCCTTCTCGTTGTCGCTGTACAGCGGCCAGATGTGCACCACTCCGCAGAATCTCGTGATCCCGCGCAACGGCATCGCCACAGACGCCGGACCGAAGTCGTACGACGAGGTGGTCAGCGATCTCGCAGGCGCGGTGAGCAAGCTGCTGGGTGATGACGCGCGGGCCAATGCGCTGCTGGGCGCAATCGTGAACCCGCAGGTCAAGGAGCGGATCGAGGCCGCATCGGGGCTCGGTGAGGTGGCGCTGGCCTCCCGTGAGGTGGCCCATCCGGAGTTCCCCGGGGCCACCGTCCGTACGCCGGTGATCGTCAAGGTGGACGGCGCCAAGCCGGACTCCGAGGCGGCGTATCTGTCGGAGTGCTTCGGCCCGGTGTCCTTCGCGGTGGCGGTCGATTCCGCGGCCGACGCGGTGGATCTGCTGCGGCGCACGGTCCGGGAGAAGGGCGCCATGACGGTCGGCGCGTACACCACGTCCGCCGAGGTGGAGCAGCTGGTCGAGGATGCCTGCCTGGAGGAGTGCGCCCAGCTGTCGCTGAATCTGACCGGCGGGGTCTATGTGAACCAGACCGCGGCGTTCTCCGATTTCCACGGCTCCGGCGGCAATCCGGCGGCCAATGCCGCGCTGTGCGACGGCGCGTTCGTGGCGAACCGCTTCCGGACGGTGGAGGTGCGGCGGGAGGCATGAGGCGTGGAGGGCTCATGGGCCTTCACGGGCTTCCACAGGCCCGGAGGCCCGGAGCCCCCCAGAAGCTCCCCTGCGCCTCTCGTGGTCCCTCAGGGGCCGCCCGGCGCCTCGATACGGGCGTGGCGGGCGATCCAGGAGTGCATGGCGATGGCGGCCGCGGCACCCGCGTTGATGGACCGGGTCGATCCGAACTGCGCGATCGAGCAGACCAGAGAGGCGTGCCGGCGCGCTTCCTCGGTGAGCCCCGGCCCCTCCTGGCCGAAGAGCAGCACGCAGCGGCGCGGCAGCTCGGTCGTCTCCAGCGGCACGGCGCCGGGGAGGTTGTCGATCCCGATGATCGGCAGTTCCTCGGCGGCGGCCCAGGCGGTGAGGTCCGCGGTGTCCGGGTGGTGCCGCAGGTGCTGGTAGCGGTCGGTCACCATCGCGCCCCGGCGGTTCCAGCGGCGCTGCCCGACGATATGGACCTCCTTGGCCAGAAACGCGTTGGCGGTCCGTACGACCGAGCCGATGTTGAAGTCGTGGCCCCAGTTCTCGACGGCCACATGGAAGTCATGGCGGCGGGTGTCGAGGTCGGCGACGATCGCCTCGCGCGTCCAGTAGCGGTAGGGGTCGACGACATTGCGCCGGTCGCCGTGCGCAAGCAGCTCGGGGTCGTAGCGGTCGTCCTGGGGCCACGGCTGCGGATACGGGCCGACGCCGATCTTGGGGCCGTAGCCCTCGTCGTACTGGATCGGCTCGGCACCGGCCCGCTGCTCACCCACGGAGCCCACGGGGGCGGCGCCACCGGGCATGGTCTGCTCGCCGCCCGGGGCGGTTTTCTCGCTGCTCACCCCACGAGCGTATGGCCACCGCCGCCGGAGTGCGTACGGGCCTCCGGCTCACCGCCTTCGGGACCGCCGGACGGCCCGGGGGACCCGCCGCCCGGGAACAGCCGCTTGCGCAGGTCCGAAATCCGGGCGGAGAACCAGGTCAGGAAGTTCGTCGGCAGGAAGACCGCGTCCGCCGCGATCATCGCGAGCGAGAAGAACGGCAGCCCGAGCAGGAACGCGATCGAGAGGTGCTCGCAGATCATCGCGACCAGCAGCACGTTCTTGAGACGGCGGTTGAAGAGGGTGAAGGGGAAGGCCACCTGCACGATCACCGTGCCGTAGGTGATCAGCATGACCATCAGCCCGTTGCTGCCCAGCGCCTCGGAGAGCGCCGGCCAGGGGGAGAAATAGTCCAGGTGCATCGGGTAGAAGACCGCGGTGCCGTCCTGCCAGCGCGAACCCTGGATCTTGTACCAGCCGGCGGTGGCGTAGATCAGGCAGACCTCGACGATGATCACCAGCAGCGCGCCGTTGTGGGCGAGCTTGGCGAGGGTGTCCAGAACGATCCGCGGCTCCCCCGGCGCGTACCGCCGCACCGCCCACCACAGGCCGTGCGTCACCCACAGGCCCCAGAACAGCAGGCCCCAGCCGAAGTGCGGGAACGGGCCGTGCTCGAACCAGGTGAGGCCGTAGCGGCCGAGCAGCTGGGCGGTGGCCAGCGCGAGGCCGAGCACGGCCCACAGGATGATCCCGGGGAGATCGCGGCCGGGCGCCGCTGCCTCGTCCGGGGAACCGGCGGCCGCCCGCTTCGCGCGGCGCGCGTCCAGGGACCAGACCTGCCCGCACCGGGTCAGCACGAGATACAGAGACATCAGGTGGATGACGTTGTCGCCGCCGTCGCCGATGAAGACGCTGCGGTTCTGCAGTGAGAGCACACCGACCATGAAGAGCACCGACATGGTGCGGGTGCGCCAGCCGAGCATCAGCAGCGCGCTGGCCACGATGGCCAGGAGGTAGACGAACTCGAACCAGCCGCTGCTGTCCGACCACGGCAGTACGGAGAAGGCGTGGTTGAGGTCGAGGAGCTGGCGCGCCATGTCCAGGTTCCAGGGGCCGTCCGGCCCGTAGAGGGCATGGCGGTTGGGCCATTCCCTCAGCAGGAACAGCAGCCAGGTGGCGGCGAACCCGATCCGTATCACGGCGGTCTGGTACGGGGCCATCGCCCGGCTGGTGGCGCGGGCGAAGCCGCGGCCTATGGCGCGCTCGATACGGGTCTCTTCGAGCTGGTCGTGCTGCGCAGGGGCGGGCTTCGGCGCTTCAAGGGGCGACGGGGGCGATGCCTCGGGCGTCCGCTGGGACGCTTCCGTCGGCTGCTGCGGCGTCGGTGATGTCACTGGTTCGTCGCCCCCTTGGGCAGGTCGTCTGCGGTGACCTGCCACCAGGGCAGCACGCGGTACACGGGCTTGTTGCTGATCTTCTCCGTGCTCCACGGCGGCGGGCTGACGGCCGTCGTCATCGAGCGGACCTGGATCTGCTCGACCCGGCCGCCGTCGGCGGTCCACTCCCCGTCGAGCCGGTGCATCATGATGCGCCGTATGTAGCGCTCGGACAGCTCGCCGCGCAGGCCCGTGGCGCGGTTCTGCGCGTCGTGCGAGTTGAGGAAGAACTCCCAGCCGCGGCGCAGTTGGTTCTGCTGGGTGTGGCTGGGCAGCGGGTTGTGGAGGATCGCCTGTCCGTCGCCGGCGGTCAGGTCGGTCCAGCCGGTGGTCCGCGTGGTGCCGTCCTCGGTACGCAGCTGCGCGCGGGCCTGGACCGCGACGTTCTGCTGGAGGGGGTTGGGCGCGAACAGCTTCCAGTTCTGCTCGTACTCGGGATACACGTAATCGCCGATCAAGCTGCCCTGCTGCTTGCTGAGCGTGTTCGGCGGTGCGACATGCAGAAAGACCATGGCCAGATGAATCGCGACGACTGCGGCGACGGCGCAGGCCGCCACGCCTATGACGATCCGCGAGGGCATCGAGAGCGCAGCCAAAGGCCGCGTTTCGTCCCCGTATGACTGCATTCCCGCCCCGTTCCCAGAATCCACTCGGATGACTCCGCCACGGAACGGTACCTACGCCGCGCCACCCAGCACACCCTCCCCCGAGTTATCCACAGGGTTGACACCGCCGGTCCGCCCACTCACCATTGAACCGAACGATCGGTCGGTCGGGAGCGAGGGGGCACCACATGACGACGATCGCGCCGGAAGATACGGCTCTGGAGGCCGTATTCGACGCCACCGTGGCCGCGGACGAGCGCATCGAGCCGCGGGACTGGATGCCGGACGCCTACCGCTCCTCGCTGGTGCGGCAGATAGCGCAGCACGCCCACTCCGAGATCATCGGCATGCAGCCGGAGGCCAACTGGATCACCCGGGCGCCGTCACTGCGCCGCAAGGCGATCCTGATGGCGAAGGTGCAGGACGAGGCGGGCCACGGCCTGTATCTCTACAGCGCCGCCGAGACCCTCGGCACCAGCCGCGACGAACTCCTCGACAAACTGCACTCCGGCCGCCAGAAGTACTCGTCGATCTTCAACTACCCGACCCTGACCTGGGCCGACGTCGGCGCCATCGGCTGGCTCGTGGACGGCGCGGCGATCACGAACCAGGTCCCGCTGTGCCGCTGCTCCTACGGCCCGTACGCCCGCGCGATGGTCCGCGTCTGCAAGGAGGAGTCCTTCCACCAGCGGCAGGGGTACGAACTGCTGCTCACGCTCAGCCGCGGCACCGAAGCACAGCACGCCATGGCGCAGGACGCGGTGGACCGCTGGTGGTGGCCGTCGCTGATGATGTTCGGCCCGCCGGACGACGAATCGGCGCACTCCGCGCAGTCCATGGCCTGGAAGATCAAGCGGCACTCCAACGACGAACTGCGGCAGCGCTTCGTGGACATCTGCGTCCCCCAGGCCGAAGCCCTTGGTCTCACACTCCCCGACCCTGATCTGACATGGAACGAGGAGCGGGGGCACTGGGACTTCGGGCCGATCGACTGGGCCGAGTTCCGCGAGGTGCTCAAGGGCAACGGCCCCTGCAACGAAGAGCGGATCACCCGCCGGCGGCGGGCTCATGAGGACGGCGCCTGGGTGCGCGAGGCGGCCGCCGCGCACGCGGCCAAGAAGCGGGAGGCGACCCGATGACGACATCACGACCCGCCGGGACCACTCCCGAGACCACCACGGGAACGGCCGCGCAGCCCGCCGAATGGCCGCTCTGGGAGGTGTTCGTGCGCAGCCGCCGCGGCCTGTCGCACTCCCACGCCGGCAGCCTGCACGCACCGGACGCCGAAATGGCGCTGCGCAACGCCCGCGATCTGTACACCCGCCGCTCGGAGGGCGTCTCGATATGGGTGGTTCCCTCCGCCCAGGTCACCGCCTCCTCCCCGGACGAGAAGGACGCGTTCTTCGAGCCGGCCGGCGACAAGCCCTACCGCCACCCGACGTTCTACGAGATCCCGGACGGGGTGCATCACCTTTGATGAACGCCACGGTCACCCCGGCCCTGCCCCTCGGGGACGACGCCCTGGTCCTCTCCCACCGCCTGGGCGAGTGGGCCGGCCACGCCCCGGTCCTGGAGGAGGAGGTCGCCCTCGCCAATATCGCCCTGGACCTGCTCGGCCAGGCCCGCATCCTGCTCTCCCTCGTCGGCGACGAGGACGAGCTGGCGTATCTGCGCGAGGAGCGGCAGTTCCGCAACCTCCAGCTCGTCGAGCAGCCCAATGGCGACTTCGCGCACACCATCGCCCGCCAGCTCTACTTCTCCACCTACCAGGAGCTGCTGTTCAACCAACTCGCCTCAGCAGACAGCGAGTTGGCCCCACTGGCCGCGAAGGCCGTCAAGGAGGTCGCCTACCACCGCGACCACGCAGAGCAGTGGACGCTGCGCCTGGGCGACGGCACCGACGAGAGCCATGCCCGGATGCAACGCGGTCTGGACGCCCTGTGGCGGTTCACCGGTGAGCTGTTCGAGCCGGTAGCAGGGCTGGACGTGCTCTGGTCCGCGCTGCACGACGACTGGACGGCGAGCGTCACCACCATCCTGGGGCGCGCCACGCTCAGCGTCCCCGAAGGCCCGCAGCGCGGGGCATGGACCGCGGGCGCCGGACGCCAGGGACTGCACACCGAGCCGTTCGGACGGATGCTCGCCGAGATGCAGCACCTCCACCGCAGCCACCCGGGAGCGACATGGTGACCACCACAGCCCTCGAAGAGGAACTGCGCGCGCTGGCCGGCTCCGTTCCCGACCCCGAGCTGCCGGTGATCACCCTCGCCGAACTCGGCGTACTGCGCGACGTGCGGCTGACCGCCCCTGACCGCGTCGAGGTGCGGCTCACTCCCACCTACACCGGCTGCCCCGCCATCGAGGCGATGTCGGCGGACATCGAGCGCGTGCTGCACGACCACGGCATACCCGAAGTCGAGGTCCGTACGGTCCTCAGCCCGCCCTGGACCACGGACGCGATCACCGCCGAGGGCCGCCGGAAGCTGGCCGAATTCGGGATAGCACCGCCACGCCCCACGGGCCCGGCGGGCGGACCGGTCGCCGTCGATCTCGCGATCCGCTGCCCGAACTGCGGATCGACCGACACCACCCTGCTGAGCCGGTTCTCCTCCACGGCGTGCAAGGCGCTGCGCCGCTGTGAGTCCTGCCGCGAACCCTTCGACCACTTCAAGGAGTTGTGATGTTCCACCCGCTCCAGGTCCGGGAGGTCGAGCGGCTCACGGACGACGCGGTGGCCGTCACCTTCGACGTGCCGCCCGAGCTGCGCGCGGCCTTCCGGCACTCCCCCGGGCAGCACATCGCCCTGCGCAGAACCGTGGACGGCCAGGAGATCCGGCGGACGTACTCCATCTGCACGCCGGCCACCGACGAGCCCGTGCTGCGGGTGGGCATCCGCCTCGTCGAGGACGGCGCGTTCTCGACGTACGCGCTCAAGGAGCTGGCGGTCGGCGACACGGTGGAGGTCATGGCCCCGGCCGGCCGGTTCACCCTCGAACCACGCCCCGGCCATTTCGTCGGGATCGTCGGCGGCAGCGGGATCACCCCCGTGCTCTCCATCGTCTCCACGCTGCTCGCCCGGCAGCCGGACGCCCGCTTCTGCCTCATCCGCAGCGACCGCACGGCGGCCTCGACGATGTTCCTGGAGGAAGTGGCCGACCTCAAGGACCGTTATCCGCAGCGCTTCCAGCTCATCCACGCCCTCTCCCGCGAGGAACAGCAGGCCGGGCTGCCATCCGGCCGGCTCGACGAAGAACGGCTGCGGTCACTGCTGCCCGCGCTGCTGACGGTCGAGTCGGTGGACGGCTGGTTCCTGTGCGGCCCGTTCGGCCTCGTCCAGGGCGCCGAGCGCGCGCTGCGCGCCCTGAAGGTGCCCCGCAGCCGTATCCACGAAGAGATCTTCCACGTCGACAACGGCGCCGGGCCGCCGGTCCCCGCCTCCTCCGCACCCGCACACAGCACCGTCACCGCGACCCTCGACGGACGCTCCGGCAACTGGCCGGTGCACGACGGCGAATCGCTGCTCGACGCGGTGCTGCGCAATCGCACGGACGCCCCGTACGCCTGCAAGGGCGGGGTGTGCGGCACCTGCCGGGCGTTCCTGGTCTCCGGCGAGATACGCATGAACCGCAACTTCGCGCTGGAGGCGGACGAGGTCGACGCCGGGTATGTGCTGGCCTGCCAGTCCCACCCGGTTACCGAGAAGGTCGAGCTGGACTTCGACCGCTGACACCGCACCCTGCGCTGCGATGAGGCCGGTCCGCCGGCTTCCCCCAGGGCCCTCCGCTTCCCCGGCACCATTCCCAATTCCTGCAACCTGTTCTACCTTGACGCTTCGTCAGATCGACGCGCCGCGTGGGAGGACAGACCAGTGGACTTCACCTTCACCGAGGAGCAGCAGGCCGCCGTCGAAGCGGCAAAGGCCGTCTTCTCGGGGGTCGCTCCCGACAGCGTGCCCAGCCCGGCGCTCACACCCGGAGCCGTCGCCGACGACTTCGACCGCGCGCTGTGGCGCAAGCTCGCCGACGCCGATCTGCTGAGCCTGCTGATCGCACCCGAACACGGCGGCGCGGGCCTGGACCCGATCGCGCTCTGCCTTGTGCTGCGCGAATCCGCCAAGGTACTCGCGCGGATCCCACTCCTGGAATCCAGCGCCGCCGCACTCACCGTCCAGCGCCACGCGAACAGCGGGCTACGAGCCGACGTACTCCCCTGCATCGCCACCGGCGACCTCGTCGTGACCGTCGCCGCCGGCGGCCGCACCGGACACGACCCGGCCGAGCTCGCCGTGGACGCCCGCCAGGAAGGCACCGACTGGATCCTCGACGGCACCCAGACCGCCGTCCCCTGGGCCCAGACCGCCGACCGGATCCTGCTCCCCGCCCACACCCCCGACGGCCACGCCGTCCTCGCCCTCGTCCCCCGCGCCCACCCCGGCGTCACACTCGACGACCAGATCTCCACCAGCGGCGAGCGCTACGCCGAGGTACGGCTGGATTCCGTACGCATCGGCGCCCAGGAGACGATCACCGACCCCACCGCCTGGGAGTCCCTGCGCAACGTCCTCACCACCGGCACCTGCGCACTCGCCCTGGGGCTCGGCGAACACGTCCTCGCCATGACCAGCGACTACACCGGCAAACGCGAACAGTTCGGCTTCCCCGTGGCCACCTTCCAGGCCGTCGCCGTCCAAACCGCCGACCGGTTCATCGACCTGCACGCCATGGAAGCCACGCTCTGGCAGGCCGCCTGGCGCATCACCACCGACGCGGCCGGCCCGCTACCGCCCGCGGGGGATGTCGCGGTCGCCAAGATCTGGGCCTCCGAAGGCGTACGCCGCGTCGTACAGACCGCCCAGCACCTGCACGGCGGCTTCGGCGCTGACACCGACTACCCGCTGCACCGCTATCACGCCTGGGCCAAACAACTCGAACTCTCCCTGGGCCCGGCCGCCGCCCACGAAGAGGCCCTCGGCGATCTGCTCGCGGCACATCCGCTGGGCTGAGCAGGCTGCCCCGGCAGGGGTCCCGCCCCCGGGCAACCGTCCAACGGACTGCCCAGATCCAAAGCGGACTGACCAGACCTGGACGGACTGCCCAGACCTAGATAACCGTCCCCGAGCCGCCCTTGCCGTCCGATACGGGGCGGCCGGCGGCCTCCCAGGCCTGCATACCGCCGCCGACGTTCACCGCGTCGACACCCTGCTGGATCAAATACTGCGCCACCTGCGCCGAGCGGCCACCGACCCGGCACAGGACATAGACCTTGCCGTCCGCGGGCGCCGCCTCCGTCAACTCCCCGTAGCGGGCGACGAATTCACTCATCGGGATATGCAGCGCGCCCTCGGCGTGCCCCGCCTCCCACTCGTCGTCCTCACGCACGTCCAGCAGGAAGTCCTCGGACGTCAGAGCGTCGATACCGACCGTGGGCACAGAACCAAATTGCATGACTCCGACGCTACCCGACCAGCTGGGCGAGATACGCCTCGCGTTCTGCCACATCCGCGAGCAGCTTCTCAGCGATCTCGTCGAGCAGCCCGTCCGGGTCCTGGGGCGCCATCTTGATCATCGCGCCGATCGCGCTCCCCTCCAGCTCGGCCGCGACGGCCGCCAGCAGCTCCTTGCGCTCGGCCAGCCACTCCAGCCGGGCGTAGAGCTCCTCACTCTCGGTGAGCCGCTCCTCGACGGGCACCGGACCGGCCGCCCACTCCCGCGCCAGCTCCCGCAGCGCGGCCTCGTCGCCCTGGGCGTACGCCATGTTGACCCGCGCGATGAACGCGTCCCGCCGCGCCCGCTCCGCATCGTCCCGCGCCAGGTCCGGGTGAGCCTGACGCACCAGGTCGCGGTAGGCCTTGCGGGCCTCCTCGCTGGGCCGCACCTTCTGCGGCGGCCGCACCGGCTGCTCGGTAAGCATCGCCTGCGACTCGGGGAACAGCCCCTCCGACCCGATCCAGCCGTGGAACAGTTCCTCCACGTCCGGCATCGGCAGCACCGAGGCCCGCGCCTCCTTGGCCTTACGGATGTCCTCGGGCGCCCCCGTACGCGCTGCGACGGCCTCGGCGATCTGCGCATCCAGCTCATCCAGCCGTGCGTACATCGGGCCGAGCCGCTGGTGGTGCAGACGGGAGAAGTTCTCCACCTCCACTCGGAAGGTCTCCACCGCGATCTCAAACTCGATCAGCGCCTGCTCGGCCGCCAGCACAGCCTTCGCCAGCCGCCGGGTCGCCGCCTCCTGAGCCGCTTGGTGCTCCGCCGCTGCCTCGGCGTCGTGGCTGGTCGGAGCGTCCTGGCCGCCGATGTGGCCGTCCTGACCGCCTTCGTGGCTGCCGTCTTCCTGACTGCCGGCCGGGCTGTCCTGGCCACCGCGGGCGTCCGGTGCCTGCGGGTCGGCCGGGGCGTCCGGCGTCCCCGGTGCGTCCGGTCGGTCCTGGCCGTCCTGCGCGTTCTCCGCGTGCGAGTTCGTCACTCGGTCAGCGTACGGCCCATGCCGGGCCCCGCTCTCCGCAGCCGCTCGGCCCCCCGGGCCAGGCGTCGTCAGACCCCCATCTCGGCCGCTATCCGGCCGCTCTTCACCGCCGCGACCAGGGCCGCGTGATCCGCTTCCGTGCGGTCCGCGTACAAAACCGCGAACTCCGCCATCGCCTCGTCCAGCTCCTCCCCCTTGCCGCAGTAGCCGGCCACCACCCGCGGGTCGGCG
The DNA here is from genome assembly GCF_040654775.1 of Streptomyces sp. NPDC050636. Lineage (NCBI taxonomy): Bacteria > Bacillati > Actinomycetota > Actinomycetes > Kitasatosporales > Streptomycetaceae > Streptomyces > Streptomyces sp. NPDC050636. The sequence goes on along the minus strand of NZ_JBFAIP010000008.1, from coordinate 86,381 downwards.
CTGTGCGCGTGTGCCCGCGCCAGAAGCGCGCCGGTCATCCGTGCGTAGTCGTCCATCTGGTCACCGGACAGCTCGGCGGGGTCCACGCTGCCCTTGCGGTTCCTGAACTGCCGGACCTGGAACGGCCGCCCATCCCGGCTGCCGTTGCCCCTGCTTATGCCTCGCGTGCCGGGCTCCGCCATGTCGTGCACCGTTGTCCAGCCCAGCAGAATGTCGCTGACGACCTGCATCCGCCGCTGCCCGAGCACCACCCGGCGTCCTTCGTGCGCCACCGACGGCACCGCAAAGCCCGCCTTCTCCACGAACGGCGCCAGCACCGAGCCGCGTGCCTCCTTCACCTGCAGCACCAGCGGCTCGCCCCGGTGGTCCAGCAGCAGCACCACATACGAGCGCAGCCCCACGCTGCCCGTACCGACCACGCGGAAGGCCACATCGTGCACGGCGTACCTGGCCAGCAGGGGCAACCGGTCCTCCGGCAGCGTCTCCAGATAGCCGGCGAGCGACGAAGCCACCGCCGTCGCTTCCTCGTCCGGCACCTGTCGCAGCACCGGCGGGGCGTCCACGAACCGGCGACCGCCGTCCGACGTGTGCTCCGTCGCCTTCGCCGCGAACCGTGCGCTGGTGTTCTTGCGCGCCTTGGCGGCGACCCGCTCCAGCGTCCCCAGCAGATCCCGGGCATCGGTGTGGGAGACCAGCTCCTCATCAGCGATCGCGTTCCACGCCTCGGTCACCGGCAGCTTCGCCAGCAGCCGCATCGTGCGCCGATACGCACCCGCCGCGTCCTGCGCCGCCTTCCGGCACTCGTCCTCACTGACACCCGCCTCCCGGCCTGCCAGCACCAGCGACGTCGCGAGCCGCTTCACGTCCCACTCCCACGGGCCGTACAAGGTCTCGTCGAAGTCGTTGAGATCTATGACCAGCCCGCCACGGGCGTCGCCGTAGAGGCCGAAGTTGGCGGCATGGGCATCCCCGCAGATCTGCGCGCCGATTCCGGTCACGGGGGCGGACATCAGGTCGTACGCCATCAGGCCCGCGGATCCACGGAGGAAGGCGAACGGGCTGGCCGCCATCCGCCCTATCCGTATCGGTGTCAGTTCCGGCAGCCGCCCAGTGTTCGACTCCTCGACGGCAGCCACCACGTCCGGACGCCCGGCTGTGATCGGCAACGCGGCCTGGTCCCTCCGCGAGACCCGCTCCCGCAGCGCCCGACCCGCGCCCTTGGGCGACGGCCCCTCCGCATCCGCCTTCGCGAACCCCGGTACGTACGGCACACGCGACATCGCGGGCCACCTCCCCCTTCACGACCTGCACTTGTCCGGCCTGCCGGCCGACTACGACTCGACTGCGATGACGTTACCGACAGCGCCCGCCGTCCGTCACAGCCTGTGGATAACTCTCCGCGGAGGATGGCGGGAGGGTGGGCAGAAGGCGAGCCGTAGACGACCGGAGGGGAGGAGAAGACGGGAAGGACACGGAAAGGAGAAGGGGCAGAGAGGGGCGGAGATGGGCGGGGGAGTCGCCGAAGTGCGAGGTCAGGAGGCCAGATGGACGAAGAGGTCCTCAGCCGTCCCCCAAGCACCCACTGAGCACGCACAACGCACACCTCGCGGCTCTCCATCCACAGGCCGACGCACCCGCACGCCACCCGCCCGGCCGACCTTGCACTCTCCACCACCAACCCGCCGGCCGGCTACACCCCCACGGCCTCCTCGATCTCCTCCTCCGACGCCTCTTCCCACGCCTTCCGCTTCGCCGTCGGCTCGGGCACCGTCGCCGCCACCGCAGCCGCCGCGACCGCCGCAGCGTTGGCCGCCGCATTCGCCTCGGCGGTACGCCGCCGCTTCTCGGCCAGCGCGGCCACACCGACCATCAACAGGCCCGCGACCAGCCACAACACCAGCGTCCAGACGTGCCCGGCCAGGCCGTAGCCATCGAAATAGACGTGGCTGCGGGTGCCTTCCACGAACCCCGCGCCGTTCCAGAAAGAGTGCAGCGCTGCGAAGAACCCGTTCTGCATCTCGGGGCGGAAGATCCCGCCGGAGGACGTGAAGTTGAGCATCACGAACAGCGTCATGACACCGAGCGTGGTCCAGCGCTTGAGGAAGGTGTGCAGGCCGGTGCCGATCAGCAGGATGCCTGCGGAGTACAGCCAGGCCATGCCCCACAGCCCCCACAGACCGTGGTCCACGAGGTGGAAGACCGGTCCGGCGAACAGCGTCCCGATGATGCTCACCACGAACGATGTGCCGGTCGCGAGCCCCGCCCTGAGCCGGAGCGCCAGAACGGCGCCGGCGCCGCCGATCACCGCGACCGAGGCGTACGAGCCGATGCTGATCGCCACCAGCAGGAAGAAGATGCCCTGACCGGTCGGATCGTCCTCGGCCGGCGGCGCCACATCGGTGACCTTCAGCGGGGCGCCCTGTTCGGCGGCGATCGGCATGAAGACCTTCTGCACGACGGACGCGGTGGTGTCGGACCCGGCGGTCGCCACGATCAGCTCGGGAGCCGGCTTCGAGGCACGGGGAGCGGCACCCGGTGCGGCACCCCCGCCCCCGCCCGTGCCCTTCGCGCCTACCGACTGCGTGACAAACGAGTTCATGACGTACGCGCCGAAGATCTTCTGCTGTTTGAGCTGGTCAACTGCCGTGGACCGGTCGGCGACCGTCCGTACCTCCAGCTCGCCGCCCGCCTTGTCATTGAGCGACTGGGCGAGCAGCTGCGCGCTCTGGCCCGATCCGACGACCGCGACGGGCAGGTCGTGGAGCGCGGGATTCGCGAACGCGCCCAGGTACGCCAGGCCCATCCCGACGCACATCAGCAGCGGGGTGATCAGGTGCGTCAGGACGTGGCTCAGCCCGACGGAGTGGGCGGAGCGGTGCGCGCCCGGGTGCGCATTCTGCACACCCGGGTGGTCGCCCGCGCGCTCGGAACACCGGCCATTCCGCTCGTCGTGCCGGTAGTCGCTTCGGTGGTCGTGACGTCGGACCGGACTCATGGGGCAGGCCTTCTCAGCTCGTCGGCTCGGCTGTCGCCGGTGCGTGGTGGGCGGTGGTGGGCAGTGGGCCCGGGTGGTGGCTTACAGGGTCGAGGTGGCTGACACGAGACAAACCCGACACAAACCCGACACCGAAGAAGCCCAAGCCCCAAGACACCCGCAACGCACCGGTCACACCAGGAACACCAGGAACACCAGGCACATGGTTGGCAATTACAACTCTCAATCCACGTTGTACTATACAACTACTTCGACGAAAGGCAACTCTGTGCCCCACCGCGATGACTCCGTCGAGACCATCCACCAGGAGCTGACGGCATTCGCCCGACGGGCCCGCGCGACCGCCGCCCGGATGCATCCCGAGCTCTCGCTGGTCTCCTACACCCTGCTCGCACACCTCGATGACCAGCAGGGATGCCGCGCCAGGGACCTCGCGGCGCACTACTGCCTGGACAAGTCCACGGTCAGCCGGCAGATCGCCGCGCTGGAGAAGCTCGGCTTCGTCGAGCGCCGCGTGGACCCGGACGATCACCGCGTCCAGGTGCTGCACCCCACGGAAAAGGGCGCCCAGGTGCTCGCCAACGTCACCGCGAGCCGCCGACAGGCCTTCCACAATCGGCTGACCGACTGGGACGAGACCGATCTCGACCGCTTCGCGTCATACCTGCTGCGCTACAACGCCGCCCAGGAGAGGCTCGGCTGACACGGCACCCGGGCACACCCCCACCAGACAACCCGCAGCCCGGCCAACACCGGCCAACACCCAGCCCGCCCCGCCGGCTACTTCCGGAACCGCTCCGGGCACTGCCCGCCATCGGCGAGATACGTCTCGGCCCAGCGCCCCAGTTCCTTGAGCGCGGGCTCCATCGCCCGCCCCGCCTCCGTCAGCCGGTAGGCGACACGCAGTGGCGGCCCCGCGTCCACCTCGCGCACCACGAGACCGGTCGCCGCCAGCTCGGCGAGACGGTCGGACAGCATGCGCTCGCTGATCCCCGGGATCGCCCGCCGAAGATCGGCGAAGTGCACCGGCCCCGCCATCAAGGTGGCGACGATCAGGCCCGTCCAACGCTTCCCGAACAGCTCGAAGACGCGCGTCGTACCGCCGTCGACCTGCCTGCACGTCGCCTCACCCTGATCCGCCATAAGGCCCAGAGTACCGCCCTCGCGTTGGGGGCTGCAAAAAAGTAAGCTCCTGTGTTATTAATAGTGACGTACGGAATTCAACCAGCGCACCGGGCACCGTCCGGCCGCGAACCGAAGGACCGATCCCCATGGCCACGCTTCTGCACCTCGACACCTCCGTCTTCCCCGAGGGCGGCTCCGCCTCCCGCTCGGTGACCGCGGCCTTCCGCAAGGCCTGGGAGGAGCAGCACCCCGACGGCACCGTCATCTACCGCGACCTCGCCGCCGACCCACTGCCGCACCTCGACGGCGTCGCCGCCTCCGCCGGCTTCTCCGACCCCACCACGCACACCCCCGAGCAGCAGGCCGCCTTCGCGCTGCGCGTCAAGCTCGCCGAGGAGGTGGAGCAGGCCGACGCGATCGTCATAGGCGCCCCGATGTACAACTTCACGATCCCCTCGACGCTCAAGGCATGGCTCGACCAGGTGATCATCATGGGCCGCACGGTCGGCCCCGAGCCGTCCGCCAAGGGCACCCCCGTCACCGTCGTCGCCAGCCGCGGCGGCTCGTACGCGCCGGGCACTCCCCGCGAGGGCTTCGAGTACGTCCAGAACTACCTCCAGGCCGTTCTGGGCGAGAGTTTCGGCCTCGATGTCGACTTCATCGTCCCCGAGCTCACCATGGCCCCCGCCAACCCGGCGATGTCCGAGCTCATCCCGAAGTTCGAGGCCTCCCGCGACAAGGCCCACGAGGACGCGACGGCCAAGGCCAAGGCCCTCGCCGAGCGCCTCGCCGCCTGACGCCATAGCTCCCGCACCACCTGCAACGCACCGCAGCACCAGCAGCACCAGCACCAGCACGATGCGCTCCCCGGGGGCACCGGGATCACGAGGCGCTCAGCCCCGTACCCAACACCCCCGGGCCCGCGCCCTTTCCCCTCCCCCAGTGGCCGACGCGGCCCCGAAAGCCGTTCCGGATACGGTCCCGGACGCGGGCCCCAGATGTGACGTAGGACTCACCCTCGGCTGCGCCTGGCCGCCCTGGGCCGCCCTGAGGGGCACGCCCCGTCCGATTTACCAGTCCCGGAAAGAGCAGCCACTGCTCCACTACCTGAACAGGCGCCATTACCTGAACGGGCACTGCGGACACCGCACACGGTCATGAATTCCGCAGCCGCTCGGACCGGCACTCCGGAGAGAGCTCCGATCGCTCCGATCGCTCTGGTGGTCTGGCGCTCTAGAAGAAGACTTTTGGGTCGAATGGAGCGGTTCTTTCTCTTGCCGGCGGCGGCATCCGGACGAAGCGGAGCCCTGCCGGATGCGGCGCAGTCCGTACGCAATTGCCCGGCCTGCCCGGGGGATTGAAATAGGGATCGAATTAGGACCAAAGCGAAAAGGCCCTCACCGAAATTTCGGTGAGGACCTTTTCGTCGTTACTCAGAAGCACCTATGGTGCTCCTCAGTGCGCGAGGGGGGAGTTGAACCCCCACGCCCTTTCGGGCACTGGAACCTGAATCCAGCGCGTCTGCCTATTCCGCCACCCGCGCATGGGTGTTGCCGATGGATTCTCTCACATGATCCGGGCTGTTCCGTCCGGGTCTTGTGCGAGCGCCTGCCGACATCCAGAAGATTAGCACGGTGTCGAGGGTGCCTTCACACGCCTTTCCCCCGGTCCCCGCCCTGCGGGCACCTCGCGGCGGCCGGCCGCCGCTCGTCGGGCGTTAGCCAGGTGCCCCGGAGAGGGTTCACACTCACGGTGTCCGCCATGGGGGGCGCGGGCCGCCAGCGAGGATCCCCGGACCCAGGCACGGCCAGAAGGGCTCCGGCCCCCCACCCGGTCGGAGAGGTCGGCGGTTGCGGGACACTGTCTCCGGGGCACATCTACGATCGCAGTGCACAAGCAGTGGGCAAGGAGACGTCAGCACCGGGCAACCTTGTGAGGGGCGACACTCGTCCTCCAGGCGGGAAAGGGGAACCAGCTGTTTTCCCGACGCGTGGATACGATCAGTAAGCAGTATCAGGCCGACCCCGACGAAGACTGAGGAAGGAGGTGCCCCGTGGGAGTACTGAAGCGTTTCGAGCAGCGTCTCGAAGGTCTCGTCAACGGCACCTTCGCCAAGGTGTTCAAGTCCGAGGTGCAGCCCGTTGAGATCGCCGGCGCGCTGCAGCGCGAGTGCGACAACAACGCGACCATCTGGAACCGCGACCGGACGGTCGTCCCCAACGACTTCATCGTCGAGCTGAGCGCCCCCGACTACGAGCGGCTCAGCCCGTACAGCGGGCAGCTCGGCGACGAGCTCTCCGGCATGGTCCGCGACTACGCCAAGCAGCAGCGCTACACCTTCATGGGCCCGATCAAGGTGCACCTGGAGAAGGCCGACGATCTCGACACCGGCCTGTACCGCGTCCGCAGCCGCACCCTCGCCTCCAGCACGTCCCAGGAGCAGCCGGGCCAGGCGGCCGCGGCGCGCGCCTCCATGGCGCCCCGTGGCGGTCAGCACGGCGGCGGCCACGTGGGCCCGCCCCCCATGCCTGCGTCCCCGCCCCCCGGCGCCGCACAGCCCGTACCCCGTGCCGCTCCGCCGAGTGCGGGACCGCAGCCCTACGCGCAGACGAGGCGCTGGATCGAGATCAACGGCACCCGCCACCAGATCTCGCGCCCCACCCTCGTGCTGGGCCGCAGCACCGACGCGGACGTACGGATCGACGACCCGGGTGTCTCGCGGCGGCATTGTGAGATCCGGGTCGGAACGCCCCCCACGGTCCAGGATCTGGGCTCCACGAACGGCATCGTGGTGGACGGGCAGCACACCACTCGCGCTAATCTCCGCGACGGCTCACGAATTGTCGTGGGCAGTACCACCATCGTTTACCGGCAAGCCGAAGGGTGAAGCGGGGGCAATGTCAGAGCTGACCCTCACGGTCATGCGGTTGGGTTTCCTCGCCGTACTGTGGCTGTTCGTCATCGTGGCCGTCCAGGTCATCCGCAGCGATCTGTTCGGCACGCGTGTCACGCAACGTGGCGCCGCCCGGCGCGGCGCGCAGGAGGCGCGTACGCAGCGCCAGGCCGCGCCGCCGCAGCAGCAGCAGCGCCGCCAGGACAGCGGCCGCGGCAGCAACCGCCAGCGTCGCGGTGCACCCACCAAGCTGGTGGTTTCCGAAGGCACGCTGACCGGTACTACGGTCGCCCTCCAAGGCCAGACCATCTCCCTGGGCCGTGCGCACGATTCCACGATCGTGCTGGACGACGACTACGCGTCCAGCAGGCATGCCAGGATCTACCCGGACCGTGACGGCCAGTGGATCGTCGAGGACCTCGGTTCCACCAATGGCACGTATCTTGACCGGACCCGACTGACGACCCCGACACCGATTCCGCTGGGAGCCCCGATCCGCATCGGCAAGACCGTCATCGAGCTGCGGAAGTAGTACGACTATGAGCGAGCGGAGCGAGCGAGCCGCGGCGGTCCACTCGGCGGACCCCAGCGCGCTCCCGACCGGAGGGTGGGCACCGTGCGGATGTACCCCGAGCCGACGGGTGAGGTGCGCATGAGCCTGTCACTGCGCTTCGCCGCCGGATCGCACAAGGGCATGATCCGGGAAGGCAACGAGGACTCCGGCTACGCCGGTCCCCGCCTCCTCGCCGTCGCGGACGGCATGGGCGGCCAGGCCGCCGGTGAGGTCGCCAGCTCGGAGGTGATCTCCAGCCTCGTCCAGCTCGACGACGATGTGCCCGGCTCCGACATCCTCACCTCCCTCGGTACGGCCGTGCAGCGCGCCAATGATCAGCTGCGCGTCATGGTCGAGGAGGACGCCCAGCTCGAAGGCATGGGCACCACGCTCACCGCCCTGCTGTGGACCGGCCAGCGGCTCGGCCTCGTGCACGTCGGCGACTCGCGCGCCTACCTGCTGCGGGACGGCGTGCTGACGCAGATCACGCAGGACCACACCTGGGTGCAGCGCCTCGTCGACGAGGGCCGGATCACCGAGGAAGAAGCCACCACCCACCCGCAGCGTTCGCTGCTGATGCGGGCGCTGGGCAGCGGTGATCATGTCGAGCCGGATCTCTCGATCCGCGAGGTGCGAGCCGGCGACCGGTATCTGATCTGCTCGGACGGACTGTCCGGAGTCGTCAGCCACCAGACGCTGGAAGAGACCCTCGCCAGCTACCACGGGCCGCACGAGACCATCCAGGAGATGATCCAGCTCGCGCTGCGCGGCGGCGGGCCGGACAACATCACCTGCATCGTCGCCGACGTCCTGGACGTGGACGGCAATGACACGATGACCGCCCAGCTCAACGACACCCCGGTCATCGTGGGCGCCGTCGCCGAGAACCAGAACCAGCTCAGCGACCCCAGCACCCTGCAGACGCCGGCCGCCCGCGCCGCCGAACTCGGCCGCCGGGACGGACCGCCCGCACCGCCCGGAGGCGCCTTCGGGCCGCCCGGAAGCGGCGGTCCGGACGTCGGCGGGCCGCCGCAGGGATCGTTCGGCGCGTTCACCGACGAGGACTTCCTCAAGCCCAAGCGGCGCGGGAAGTGGCTCAAGCGGTCGCTGCTCATCGCCCTCGTGCTGGGTGTCGTCGGCGGCGGCCTGTACGCCGGCCACCAGTGGACGCAGACGCAGTACTTCGTCGGCGCCAAGGACAACCACGTCGCGCTCTACCGGGGCATCAGCCAGGACCTGGCGTGGATCACGCTCAACGATGTCGACGAGGACCACCCCGAGATCGAACTCAAGTACCTGCCGCTGTACCAGCGCAACCAGGTCAAGGAGACGATCGCGGTCGACAGCCGCAGCCAGGCGAGCGAGAAGGTCACCGAGCTCAGCAGGCAGGCCGGCGCCTGCCGCAGCAAGGAGCAGCGGGAGGCCGCCGAGCGCGACGCCGCGCGGGAGAAGGGCGAGGGCCAGGCCGGCGGGACGACCGGGACGCCCAGCGCCAAGCCCGGCACGCCGAGCGCCAAGCCCAGCACCAAGCCGAGCACCTCCGCGACCGTCGGCACGCTCGCCGCGAGCCCGTCCGCGACTCCCACACCCACCCCCAGCCAGGCCCCCTCGGAGGAGCAGCTGAAGCTGGAAAAGAATTGCAGCACCCAGCAGTGAGGGCGTAGGGGGCCGGACATCTCATGAGCAGCACCACCAACACCACCACCATCGGCACCATCGGAGCCCCGAGCCGCCGCAACACCGAGCTGGCGATGCTCGTCTTCGCGGTGCTGATCCCGGTGTTCGCGTACATCAACGTCGGACTGGCGAAAGACCACTCGGTCCCGGCCGGCGTCCTCGGCTACGCGCTCGGCCTGGGGCTGCTGGCCGGCGTGGCCCACCTCGTCGTCCGCAAGTGGGCGCCGTACGCCGACCCGCTGATGCTGCCCATCGCCACCCTGCTCAACGGCTTGGGCCTGGTCTTCATCTGGCGTCTGGACCAGGAGCCGCAGATCACCACCCCGCAGCTGGGCGGCGCGATGGCGCCGGGCCAGCTGATGTGGTCCACGCTGGGTGTCGCGCTCTTCCTGGCCGTACTGATCTTCCTGAAGGACCACCGCGTCCTGCAGCGCTACACCTACATCTCCATGGTCGTCGCGCTGGTCCTGCTGATCGCGCCGATCTTCTTCCCGGCCCGGTTCGGCGCGCGCATCTGGATCACCATCCCCGGTGTCGGCTCGCTGCAGCCCGGCGAGTTCGCGAAGATCATCATCGCGATCTTCTTCGCCGGCTACCTGATGGTGAAGCGGGACGCGCTGGCCCTGGCCAGCCGCCGCTTCATGGGCCTGTACCTCCCGCGTGGGCGTGACCTCGGCCCCATCCTCGTCATCTGGGCGCTCAGCCTGATGATCCTGGTCTTCGAGACCGACCTGGGCACCTCGCTGCTCTTCTTCGGCCTCTTCGTGATCATGCTGTACGTCGCCACCGAGCGCACCAGCTGGATCGTCTTCGGCCTGCTGCTCAGCGCGGGCGGCGCGGTCGCCGTGGCCACCTTCGAGTCCCATGTGCAGACCCGCGTCCACAACTGGCTCAACCCGCTGGAGCTGGCCTCCAACGGCGGCGTCACCGAGACCGCCCAGGCCATGTACTCCTTCGGCTCCGGCGGCATCATCGGCTCCGGCCTGGGCCAGGGCTACTCCCGGCTCATCGGCGGCATCGCCCCCAAGAGCGACTACATCCTCTCCACCGTCGGCGAGGAGATCGGCCTCGCCGGGCTGATGGGCATCCTGCTGCTGTACGGCCTGCTGATCGAGCGCGGTATCCGTACGGCGCTGGCCGCCCGTGACCCGTTCGGCAAGCTGCTGGCGATCGGCCTGTCCGGCGCCTTCGCGCTGCAGGTCTTCGTCGTCGCCGGCGGTGTGACGGGGCTGATCCCGCTGACCGGCATGACGATGCCGTTCCTGGCCCAGGGCGGCTCGTCCGTGATCGCCAACTGGGCGCTCGTCGGAATTCTGCTGCGCATCAGCGACACCGCGCGGCGGCCCGCGCCGGCCCCCGCCCCGTCCACCGACGCCGAGATGACCCAGGTGGTTCGCCCGTGAACAAGCCCCTGCGCCGGGTCGCGATCTTCTGCGGCCTGCTGATCCTCGCCCTGCTCGTCCGCGTCAACTGGATCCAGTTCGTCCAGGCCGACGAACTCAAGAACGACGCGCACAACCGCCGGGTCGCCATCGAGCGCTACAGCACGCCGCGCGGCAACATCATCGTCGACGGCAAACCGGTCACCGGCTCCACGACCACCGACTCCGGCGACTTCAAGTTCAAGCGCACGTACAAGAACGGCAAGATGTGGGCGCCGGTCACCGGCTACGCCTCACAGGCCTTCGACGCCAACCAGCTGGAGAAGCTCAACGACGGCATCCTCTCCGGGACCGACGACAAGCTCTTCTTCAGCCGCACCGTGGACATGCTCACCGGCGGCAAGCAGGCCGGCGGCAATGTCGTGACCACCCTCGACGCGAAGGCGCAGAAGGCCGCCTTCGAGGGGCTCGGCGACAAGAAGGGCGCGGTCGCCGCGATCAACCCGGAGACCGGCGCGATCCTGGCGCTGGCCAGCACCCCGTCGTACGACCCGTCCACCTTCGCCGGGATGAGCAACAAGGACGCCGAGGCGTACAACGGGCTGCAGAAGAAGAACAACCCCGATGAGCCGATGCTCAACCGGGCGCTGCGCCAGACCTACCCGCCCGGCTCCACCTTCAAGGTCGTCACGGCCGCGGCGGCGCTGGAGAACGGCCTCTACGACGACGTCGACGCCAAGACGAAATCGCCGCTGCCCTACACGCTTCCCGACACCTCCGGCGTCGAGCTGAAGAACGAGGGCAACATCCCGTGCAAGGACGCCAGCCTCCGCGAGGCGCTGCGGGTGTCCTGCAACACCGTCTTCGGCAAGATCAGCGCCGATCTCGGCAACAAGCAGATGATGGACACGGCGGAGAAGTTCGGCTTCAACAACCCGGAGATCGACACCCCGGTGCGGGCCGCCGAGAGCATCTTCCCCAAGGACAACCGGCCGCAGAACGCGATGGCCGGTATCGGGCAGGCGTCCAACCGTGCCACGCCGCTGCAGATGGCCATGGTCGCCTCGGCGGTCGCCAACGGCGGCAAGCTGATGAAGCCCTACATGGTCGAGAAGCTGGAAGCGCCGAACCTCAACGTCGTCCAGCAGCACACTCCGCAGAAGATGAGCCAGCCGCTCACGCCGGAGAACGCCCAGAAGATCCAGGACATTATGGAGACCGTGGTCAAGAGCGGCACGGGAACCAGGGCCCAGATCTCGGGCGTCACAGTCGGCGGTAAGACCGGTACGGCGCAGCACGGCGAGAACAACAAGGACAACCCCTACGCCTGGTTCATCTCCTACGCGAAGACCGCTCAGGGCACCCCCGTCGCGGTGGCCGTCGTCATTGAGGGATCCGACACACTCCGCGACGACATCGCCGGTGGTCAGCTCTCCGCTCCCATCGCGAAGGACGTCATGGAGGCGGTACTCGCAGGCGACAAGTGACCCGGGCCGTACCCATACCGGTCGGATATCAGGTTGCGGGAGCGGCCCGGCCCGGTGCGGCGTGCCGGGTACCGTATGCCCGAACAGCACACCGCCGGACCACACACCGGTGCGGTCGGGACTGACGGAGAGGGCTGGAGAAGCTTATGGAAGAGCCGCGTCGCCTCGGCGGCCGGTACGAGCTGGGCTCGGTGCTCGGCCGCGGTGGCATGGCGGAGGTCTACCTCGCCCATGACACCCGCCTGGGCCGCACCGTAGCTGTGAAGACGCTCCGGGTGGACCTCGCCCGTGACCCGTCCTTCCAGGCCCGGTTCCGCCGTGAGGCCCAGTCGGCCGCCTCGCTGAACCATCCGTCGATCGTCGCGGTCTACGACACCGGCGAGGACTATGTGGACGGGGTCTCGATCCCGTACATCGTCATGGAGTACGTCGACGGCTCCACGCTGCGTGAGCTGCTGCACTCCGGTCGGAAGCTGCTGCCCGAGCGCTCCCTGGAGATGACCACCGGTGTGCTCCAGGCGCTGGAGTACTCGCACCGGGCCGGCATCGTGCACCGCGACATCAAGCCGGCGAACGTCATGCTGACGCGCAGCGGCCAGGTCAAGGTCATGGACTTCGGCATCGCCCGGGCGATGGGCGACTCCGGGATGACCATGACGCAGACCGCGGCGGTCATCGGTACCGCACAGTACCTCTCGCCCGAACAGGCCAAGGGCGAGCAGGTCGACGCCCGCTCCGACCTGTACTCCACCGGCTGTCTGCTCTACGAGCTCCTCACCGTACGGCCGCCGTTCGTCGGTGACTCGCCGGTCGCGGTGGCGTATCAGCATGTCCGCGAGGAGCCGCAGAAGCCCAGCAACTTCGACCCCGAGATCACGCCCGAGATGGACGCCATCGTCCTGAAGGCGCTGGTCAAGGACCCGGACTACCGCTATCAGTCGGCAGACGAGATGCGGGCCGACATCGAGGCCGCGCTGGACGGCCAGCCGGTCGCCGCCACGTCGGCCATGGGCGCGGCGGGCTACGACCAGGACCAGCCGACCACGATGCTGCGTCCTCAGGACCCGGCGGGCCAGACCTCGATGCTGCCGCCGATGAACCCGGACGACGGTGGCTACGGCTACGACGAGCGGGCCGACCGGCGCCGCGGCGGCGGCCAGAAGAAGGGCCACACCTCGACGATCCTGCTCGTGCTCGCGGGCATCCTCGTCCTGGTCGGCGCGATCTTCATCGGCAAGGCGATGTTCAAGGGCGGGACCGACGCTGGCAAGGTGCCGGTGGCGAATCTCATCGGCAAGAAACTGGACGAAGCCGAGGCCGCCGGGCGGAACGGCAGCTTCAAGGTCGTCGAGGGCTCCAGCAAGGCCTGCGACAACGTCAAGAAGGGCCAGGTCACCGAGCAGGACCCGAAGGCCAACACGGAGATCGACAAGAACGACACGGTCACCGTCACGCTGTGCACGGGCCCGGTGCGGATCTCGGTTCCCAGCGTCATCGGCCTGCCCGAGGAAGAGGCGCGGTCGGAGCTGAGGGCCAGGGGCTTCAAGGTCGAGACCAAGAACGTGGTCTCGGAACGGGAGTCCGGCACCGTCGCCGAACAGGACCCGAAGCGGGGCGCCAAGAAGCCCAAGGGCACCACGATCACGCTGTCCATCGCCAAGGAGAGCCCGAAGACGCCGGTCCCGAACGTCGTCGGGCAGGACTTCAACGCGGCGAAGACTCAGCTGGAGGGTCTCGGCCTGACGGTGGCGAAGCAGGAGCAGGACGTGCCCGACCCGAACCAGGTCGGCAAGGTCATCACGCAGAACCCAACGCCCCAGACCGAGGTCAAGAACGGCTCGACCGTCACCCTGACGGTCGGCAAGGCTGCTGCTCAGACGCCGGTTCCGAGCGTCGTCGGCAAGTCGGTGAAGGACGCCAAGAAGGATCTGGAGGCTGCCGGCTTCAAGAACATCCAGTTCGCCCCCGGCAGTTCGCAGGACGAGAACGCGCAGGTGATCAGCCAGGATCCGGTGGCGCCGACGCCGTCCGACCCGAGCACCACGACCGTGACGCTGACCACCGTCGGCGGCAACGGCAACGGCGGCAACGGTGGCGATGACGGCGGCGGGATCTTCGGCGGCGGGTGGGGCGGCTAGCGGTCCGTTGCAGCGCCTGTGAGGCCCATGACGGAGCCCGGGCAGCCCTTGGAGGGCGGCCGGGGCTCCGTCATGTATGAGGGGCCTAGCGGAGTTCCATCGGGGGCGTGCGGTCCGCATCGACCTTTTCCGTGCGTTCCAGTTCGCCCCAGACGACGTAGCGGTAGTTCGAGGTGTAGACCGGGGTGCAGGTCGTCAGGGTGATGTAGCGGCCCGCCTTGCGCTTGCCGGACTCCTTCGGGACGTCGTTGAGGACATCCACGTTGTACTTCGAGGTCTCGGTCAGCATCGAGAAGACCTTGTAGACGTACCAGGTGTCCTTGGTCTCGAAGACGATCGGGTCGCCTGTCTTGATCTTGTCGATGTTGTGGAACCGCGCGCCGTGCCCGTCGCGATGCGCGGCGAGGGTGAAGTTGCCCTTCTTGTCCTTCGGCAGCTCCGACTTCACAGGCTTGGTGTAGTAGCCCGCCACGCCCTCGTTGAGGACCTCGGCGTCGGTGCCCTTCTCGACCAGCACCTCGCCGGTCTTCATCGCCGGTACGTGCAGAAAGCCGATGCCGTCCTTGGTGTCCAGCGCGCCGGGGCCCTTGGGGCCGGGGTCGGCCGCCCAGTGCTTGCGCACCTCGTCGCCCTGCTTGTGCGCCTCGCGGTCGGCGAGGACGTTGGTCCACCACAGCGAGTAGACGACGAACAGGCCCAGGATCAGCCCGGCCGTGATCAGCAGCTCGCCGATGACGCTGACGACGGAGGCAATCATCCCCCGCGCTCGGCGCGGTTTCGGTGACGGCGCGGACCGGTCGGTGTCCTCGTCGTGTCCCGTGGCAGTCACCGCGTCATACCCCTCTTACATCCGCTCAGCTGACGAGCGCATCCGGCTTGCCCTTGCTCCGCGGCCGCTCGTCGACCATCTTGCCCCAGACGATCATCCGATAGGTACTGGTGAACTCCGGGGTGCAGGTCGTCAGCGTGATGTAACGCCCCGGGCCGGTGAATCCCGAGCCGGGCGGGACGGGGCCGATCACGCCGGTATTGCTGGGCGACGTCTGCGGGAGGATGCTCTCCATCTCGTACGTGTAGTACGAGCGCTGCGTCTCGACGATGATCTTGTCGCCCTTGATAAGCCTGTTGACATAGCGGAACGGTTCGCCGTGGGTGTTGCGATGGCCCGCCACCGCGAAGTTGCCCTTCTTGTCCCAGGGCATGGCGGTCTTGTTCCCGCTGCTCTTGTCGTAGTGACCGACCATGCCGAGGTCCAGCACCGCATGCTTGTCGATGCCCTCGGCGACGGGGGCCTTCACATCCAGCTTCGGGATATACATGATCGCGAATCGCTCGCCGGCCGCGAGGTTCTTCTTCTCTTCGCCGCCCTTGTCCCACTCGTGCTGGAGGGTGTTGGCAGCGCCGCCCGCCTCCTCCTGGGCCAGCACATTCGTCCACCACAGCTGGTAGGTGACGAACAGCAGCATCAGTACGCCGAGGGTGATGAACGCCTCACCCACCGCGCGGCTGGCGATCAGGCTGGGGCTGTCCTTGGCGGCTCGCTCGGCCCGCCGGGCCTCCAGCCGGGAGAGGGGGGCGGCCGGCTTCTCGTCGGCGGAAGCGGCTGAGGCAGCGGACGCGGCCGCGGTGGCCGCGACGGCCGCACCACTGTGCCTCCCGCGTCTGCCGCCCCGCTTGGCGGCCTCCTGTGCGGCCTTGCGCCGGGCCGCTCGACCGCCGGGCGCCGGCGCTGCGTCGGTTTCACGTGAAACCACGCCGGTTTCACGTGAAACAGCGTCCCCGTCGCCTTTCGCGCCGGGCTCCTCGGCCTGGCGCAGCGCCATGGTCTCTTCGTCCAGCCGTGGCTCGGGAGCGGCCGGAGGGGCCGGGGTCTCCGGGGCGGCGAAGAGGTCGGGTATCGGTTCGGCCGCCGGGGTGTAGGGCTCATGCGCGGAGCCGTAGCCCAGGCCGCCGTACACGTCGTCGTACGCGGCCGGTGCGGGCTCGTAGGACTGCGGCTCGGGCGTGGCCGGCGGCTCCGGCTGGGCGGGCCGTTCCCCTTGATGATGCGGCCGGAACCAGGGTGATCCCTGCGTTCCGGCCTCCTGAGCGGGCTGGGCGGGTTGCTTGTACGCCTCGGGCGCCGGCTCGGGCGCCGGCGTCGGTGCCGCCTGGCCCGGCAGCGGATCGTTCAGCGGGTCGTCGAGCTGCCCGACGGCCGTCTCGAACGCGTCGGGATGACCGTACGGATCCGGCTCGTACCCCCGCTGCTCCTGGTCCCCCTGTGGCCCGTGCTCGTGCTGCTGCTCGGATCCGTGCCGTGGCTCGTACGGATCGTGGGACCTCCCTTCACGCTCTGGGCGCAGGGCGGTCACGCGCCGGCCTTGCCGACCACCGGGGCAAGCCCCGTCGAGCGCTCCACGGCTCCCGCATCGCCGCACTCCACCAGCCAGTTGGCCAGCATCTTGTGCCCCCACTCCGTCAGCACCGACTCAGGGTGGAACTGCACGCCCTCCACCGGGAGTTCGCGGTGCCGCAGACCCATGATGATGCCGTCGTGCGTGCGGGCCGTGACCTCGAGCTCGGCCGGGACGGTGGCGGGTTCGGCGGCGAGCGAGTGGTAGCGGGTCGCGGTGAAGGGCGAGGGCAGACCGGCGAAGACACCGGCGCCCTCGTGCGTCACCAGCGAGGTCTTGCCGTGCAGCAGCTCGGGCGCGCGGTCGACCACACCGCCGTAGGCGACCGCCATCGACTGCATGCCCAGGCAGACGCCGAACACCGGGACGCCGGTGGCCGCGCAGTGCCTGACCATGTCGACGCAGACGCCGGCCTGTTCGGGCGTGCCGGGCCCCGGCGACAGCAGCACACCGTCGAAGCCGTCCTGTGCATGGCTCAGCGCGACCTCGTCATTGCGCAGCACCTCGCATTCGGCACCCAGTTGGTAGAGGTACTGGACGAGGTTGAAGACAAAGCTGTCGTAATTGTCGACGACGAGAATCCGTGCGCTCATCGGATGGCTGCCATCCCTTCATCGACCGTGACGTCATTGAAGGGGAGCAGCGGCTCCGCCCACGGAAAGACGTACTGGAAAAGCACGAAGACGACCGCCAGCACCAGCATCAGTGAAATCAGCGCCTTCACCCATGCGTTGCCCGGCAGATGCCGCCAGATCCAGCCGTACATGCGCTCGCTGTCCCCTTGCCGATGCCGATGATGATGTCGATTGCCACACCAGACTAAGGGGCGAGGGCGGTGGCTGGTGGGTCAGCCGGGCAAAGCCGACGGCCTTCCGCGTGCCACGGGTTGGGTGGAATCCAGGTGTGCCCAGGCGATCAGCCGGTGACTGTGCCCCCACTCCGGCTCGCAGGTCGTCAGCGTGAGATAGCGCCCTGGCCCGTTGAAGCCGGATTTCCGCGGCACGGGATCGATCACCCCGATGTCGCCGGGCAGCGTCGTATAGGGCCGGTTGCCGATGCGATAGGTGAACCACGTCGCGCCGTCGGTCAGCACCACCGCGTCGCCGGGGCGCAGCCGCGGAAAGTCCTTGAAGGGGTCGCCGTAGGTGCGGCGGTGCCCGGCGACGGAGAAGTTGCCGATCTCGCCGAGCCGGGCGGTGCGGTCGTAGTGGCCGAGGCCCCGCTTGAGTACGTCGGTGCCGGTGCTTTCCAAGACGGGCTTCGCCCAGTCCGCTCCGAAGCGCGGGATGTACATGACGGCGAAGGACTTGCCCGCTTCGTAGGGGCGGGGCCGCTTGGCGCGGGTGGGCGCGGATGCCGAGTCGGGCGTGGTGACCGGCCCCGCCGCCCACTGGTCCTGCAGCTCGCCGATCTCGCCGTCCATTGCGCTGTCGGCCCGTACGCCGGTCCAGAAGAGCAGGTAGACGACGAAGAGGACGATCAGCGTGCCGAGGGTGACGCAGATTTCGCTGAACGTCCGCACGATCCACCGCACCGTCATCCGGCCCCGCCCCTCCCCGCCGCCCCGCGGCACGCGGGCTACGGCTTCACAGGCTGTGCGTAGTGGAGATCCACTGTGCCGGAGTAGCCGGGCAGAGTCACCGCCTCGTGCTGGTCGACTTTCCAGCCCAGGCCGTAGGCGTTCACATACTGCTGATAGTTCTGGATGGCGGGGGAGGCGGTCAGCGCCCGGTTCAACGCGTCGCGGTCGCCGACGGCGGTGACCTTGTACGGCGGCGAGTAGACCCGGCCCTGGAGGATCAGGGTGTTACCGACGCAGCGCACCGCGCTGGTGGAGATCAGCCGCTGGTCCATGACCTTGATCCCTTTGGCGCCGCCCTGCCACAGGGCGTTCACCACGGCCTGGAGGTCCTGCTGGTGGATGACCAGGTCGTTGGGCTGCGGCTCGGGCACGCCGGGGATCTTGGCGGTGGCGTTCGGCGGAGCGTCGGTGAGGGTCACCGTCACACCCTGGCCGGCCAGCTTCTTGGTGCCGGCGCTCTCCTCCAGCGCCTTGAGCTTGGCGTCCTCAGCCTTGGAGCTGCCGTTGTCGCGCTGCGCGAGCGCGTCGACCTCCTCCCGCAGCGCGGCGTTGCTCTCGTCGTGCGCGCCGTTCTTGTGGCTGCGCTCCTGGATGAGGTCGGAGAGCCGTAGCATCGAATCGTCCGAGCGCAGGTTCGTACCGCGCGCGGTCTCGAAGCTCACCCAGAACAACAGCCCGGCGAGCGCGAAGACAGCAAGTGTGAGAAGCCGTACCGGCCGCAGGCGGGGGCGGGTGGGGCGGCCGGCGGAGTCAGCGGAATTGCTCAACGTACCCTTACTCCTTACGACGCCGCGGAAGCACTACGCTAACGGACGCCCGGGCGAGGATCCGATCCCCGCCGGTTCCCCACCCGGCTCCCATCCCGTACGGCCCCCGCGCGGTTGGGGGCACAGCCCGCTCAAGCGAAGTCGAGAGTGGGGGAGCAGCGCATCGACAGGAGAGTTCCTCGTGCCGAAGTCACGGATCCGCAAAAAGGACGACTTCACGCCGCCACCGGCGAAGACCACCAGTCTGAAGATGAGTTCAGGCCGCGGTTGGGTCGCGCCGCTGATGCTGGCAATGTTCCTGATCGGGCTCGCCTGGATCGTGCTTTTCTATGTGTCGGAGGGCGATCTCCCGATCAAGTCCATGGGCAACTGGAACATCGTGTGCGGCTTCGGCTTCATCGCGGTGGGCTTCGGCGTATCCACCCAGTGGAAGTAGCGCAAGCCCTGCCCAAGACCATCCACACGGTTATCCACAGCCGGGGAAAACTTCAGAAGATCTGTGGATAACCCTCCGGAGGTTGACGCCGGTGTGATCGGCGGCACCCGCCGCCGGCCCCCGTCTCCCCTCCCCGTACTGGGGAAATGCAGGTCAGGGCGATCCGGAACGGATGTTCCGCACAGCATGCACAAGATCCGCCACGCACTGTGGACAACTTGACGGGGGACAACCCCCTGGATGCGGTACGGGCCCCTCAGCCCACCAGCTGGAGGGTCCGTACCCACACCACCGCGACGATCGCCAGCAGCGCCACCACACAGGTCGCGATCTGCACCGGCGTACGGCGGTCGCGCGGCGCATGCACCATCCCGAACGCCACCGCGGCGCCCACCACCAGACCACCCACATGGGCCTGCCAGGCGATATTCGGCCACAGGAACGTGAAGACCAGGTTGAGGCCGAGCAGGATCAGCACCGGCTTCATGTCGTACTGGAGCCGGCGCAGCAGCACGGCGGTCGCGCCCAGCAGGCCGAAGATCGCGCCGGAGGCGCCGAGCGAGGGCTGATCGGGCGCGGCGAGCAGATACGACAGGGCGCTGCCGCCGAGGCCGGCGAGCATGTACAGCGCGAGGAACCGGACCCGGCCGAGCGCAGCCTCCAGCGGCGGCCCCAGCCACCACAGCGACAGCATGTTGAACGCGATATGCGGAATCTGCTGGTGCAGGAACATCGCGGTCAGCAGGCGGTACCACTCGCCGTACGCGACGTTGCCGCCGTACAGGAAGAGATCGACGACCAGCCGGCCGTCCGCCAGCTGCGCCGCGATGAAGACCGCCACATTGATGCCCAGCAGGATCATCGTGACCAGCCGCGGATCACTGGCGATCGTGCCGCCCGCTATCGTCCGCGGCGCCGTCGCCTGCGCCGAACGGCCATTGCCGCTGCGTACGCACTCCGGGCATTGGAAGCCGACCGAGGCGCTGACCATGCACTCCGGGCAGATCGGCTGCTCACATCGGGTGCAGCGGACGCCGGTCGAGCGGTCCGCATGGCGGTAGCAGCCCGGCAGGGCATCGTCGCCGTGCGTGTCTCTCGGCTCCTGCGGGCTGCCTGGCACCTGGTCCATCGGTCCCTCGTCCTCTTCTCCGTCTGGGCACAACACACCGCCCCGCCCGGTGTACGACCGAGCGGGGCGTAATGGTTCCCTCGGAGCGCGCCAAGGGCAAGATGCGACCTAGCCCTCGCGGGTCTCGATGACCACCGTCTCGATGACGACGTCCTGGACCGGACGGTCGGTGCGCGGGTTGGTCTGGGTGTTACCGATGGCGTCGACGACCTTCTTGCCGGCGTCGTTGGTGACCTCACCGAAGATGGTGTGCTTGCCGGTCAGCCACGCGGTCGGCGCGACGGTGATGAAGAACTGCGAGCCGTTGGTGCCCGGACCGGCGTTCGCCATGGCCAGCAGGTACGGCTTGTTGAAGGACAGGTCCGGGTGGAACTCGTCCGCGAACTCATAGCCCGGACCGCCGGTGCCGTTGCCCAGCGGGTCGCCGCCCTGGAGCATGAAACCGCTGATGACGCGGTGGAAGACCGTTCCGTCGTACAGCTTGTCGGTGGACTTCTTGCCGGTCGCCGGGTGGGTCCACTCCCGCTCGCCCTTGGCGAGCTCGACGAAGTTCTTGACCGTCTTCGGTGCATGGTTCGGCAGGAGCCGAATCTCGATGTCGCCCTGGTTGGTCTTCAGGGTGGCGTAGAGCTGCTCAGCCACGTTCTACCTTCCATAAGTCTTCGCTGACGGTTCCTGATCCTCGCATGGACAGGCCCACCCGTCGCCCGACCACCACCCCTCAACGAGCTTCGCGCGTGTTTTCTGCCGTCGCCCGACCACCACCCCTCAACGAGCTTCGCGCGTGTTTTCTGCCGTCGCCCGACCACCACCCCTCAATGAGCTTCGCGCCTGTTTTCTGACGTCGCCCGACCAGACCCGAATGGAACCGGGGCGGCGGGCCGCAAACCGTGGCATTGTCGTCACAAGGCTCCGGAACGTCCCCAATGACCCGGATGCCCGCTCACACATGCCGTACGAGGCATGAGCAGGCATGATCTCCAAACGGGTGGACAGGCGACACTTCAGACATGGGGGACCAAGCCCCCGAGCCCCGGACATGCCACCGAGGAGGAGGATCCCGTGACCCGCAAGGACAGCGTGCGCGCCGCGACCGGTACGGCCAAGGACAGCGTGCGGCACGCCGCGGAGGTGGTGGCTCCGTATGCCGGTACGGCCAAGGAAGCCGCCGTGCACTTCGCTCATGAAGCCCGTACCCGCGCGGCCCCCAAGTTGGCCGAGGCCGCGCACCAGGCCCGTTCCCAGTACGGCGCCCACGTGCAACCGCGCATCGAGCACGCGCGTGGCGCGCTGCCGCCCAAGGTGGACGCCGCGGCGCACCGGGCCGCCTGCCGCACCCGTGAGGCCGCCCGACACGCCGCCGAGTACACGGCGCCGCGGCTGGAGCACGCCGTGGGCAGCGCGCGCGCCGCCGCCGAGCCGGTCCGCGACGAGGCGATCGCGCGCGGGAGCGCCGCGCTGGCCGCGCTGCGCGGCCATGTGACGGCCGCCGAGATCGAGAAGCTCGTCAAGAAGCACGGCCGCCGGGCCCGACGACGCAAGATCGCCACCCGGGCCGCAGTGGTCGGCATCCTGGTGGGCGGCGCCATCGCGGCCTGGAAGTGGTGGGACAAGCAGGCCAACCCGGACTGGCTGGTCGAGCCGCCGGCTCCTACGGAGGTCAGTGAACACGGCCACCTCAGCGCGGTCGACGGCAGCGAGGGCGCCTCCCTCGACCCCGAGGTCCAGGCAAAGCAGGCGGAGACCGAAGCCGAGGAGCGCGGCAGGGGCAACACCGCCTGACACCAGGAACCACAGCGACGGGCCGTGCCCGCCGTCCCCAACTGGGGCGGCGGGCACGGCCCGTCGGGCTCCCGGGCAGATAGGCGATATCCGCCGCATACGGGTGCACGACCGCGAGGCACCCCGCCCGTACACACCTTCCGCGCCTTCCGGCCGGAGAGCAGACGCCCCGTCAGAGCCGTGCGACCGCGCGGGTGAAACACGCCCACATCCGGCATTCCGGGCATGCGAAAAAGCATATTAGCGAGTTACTTGGTCCGTGCGCACTGGTCGTGGCGCACACCGTGTCACGGCGCTGCCAGGCACAGCGGAGGAGTTCCGTCATGTCGTCACGTCACGCCAAGCGGTCCGTCGAAGCGATTCTGTCCATGGTGCTGGTACTGCTGGGCGGCCTCGGCCTCGCCGGCCAGAGTGCCGTGGCAGCCACCGCGGCACCGCCCCCAGGGGGAACCAACTGGCGGAAGATCGCGGCCTGTGAGAGCAGCGGCCGGTGGCACATCAACACCGGTAACGGCTACTACGGCGGCCTGCAGATTCACCCCTCCACGTGGCGGGCCTACGGCGGCCACCGCTATGCCCTTCGCCCGGACCTTGCCACACGGGCACAACAGATCGCCGTGGGCGAGCGCATCGTCCGGCACCGCGGCCTGGCCCCGTGGCCCCATTGCGGGCACCACGGAGCCACCAGCTCCAGAAACAGCAACAGCAACAGCAACAGCAACAGGGACAGTGCCGACGACAACGCCGATGAGGCCCGCAGCGCCGCCCACCGGCGCACGTCAGGGTCCACCGCGCCCCCGCACCGCACCCACCACAGATTGGGCACCACCGCCCGCGCTTACGTCGTACAGCCGGGAGATTGTCTCTCCGTCATCGCGGAACGCACCGACATCCGCGGCGGAACCCGTGCCCTGTACGAACGGAACAAGGACAAACTCGATGAGGGCCCGGACCGTATCTACCCGGGACAGCGACTGCGCCTGCGCCGGTGACACGGGGCGTCCACCCGGCGCGGGCCTCCCTGCTGACGCCACGAAAAATGCCTCCTGACCTGCGGTTTCACAGGCCGGAAGGCATTTGATGGGTGGAGCCTAGGGGAGTCGAACCCCTGACATCTGCCATGCAAAGACAGCGCTCTACCAACTGAGCTAAGGCCCCTTCGCGGACCAGGGTACCCGGTGCCCGGCCGCTTTCCCGACCGGGTATCGCCGCGCAGGGTCGCTCTCCGTAGGATGCTTCGCGAGATTCGCGGCAGCGAAGCGCGATCGGGGAGACTGGGGAGACGGCATGGACGCAGCACAGCAGGAAGCCACCGCGCGGGCCCGGGAGCTGCAGCGCAGTTGGTACGGGGAGCCTCTGGGCGCGCTGTTCCGCCGTCTCATAGACGATCTCGGCCTCAACCAGGCCCGGCTCGCCTCCGTACTCGGGCTGTCCGCACCGATGCTGTCCCAGCTGATGAGCGGGCAGCGCGCAAAGATAGGCAACCCGGCCGTGGTGCAGCGGGTCCAGGCACTGCAGGAACTCGCCGGCCAGGTCGCCGACGGCAGTGTCAGCGCCGCCGAGGCCACCGAGCGGATGGAAGAGATCAAGAAGACGGCCGGCGGCTCGGTGCTGAACAACACCGCGCAGCAGACGTCGTCGACGGGGGCGACCACGGTGCGGCGCGTGGTGCGGGAGATCCAGTCGCTGCTGCGCTCGGTCTCGGACGCGGGCGACATCATCGATGCGGCGAACACCCTCGCCCCCACTCACCCTGAACTGGCAGAGTTTCTGCGGGTCTACGGTGCCGGGCGCACCGGGGACGCGGTCGCCCACTACGAAGCGCACCAGGGTTAGCGGCGACAACCACAGCGGAGCTTGCGGAGTTCAGAAGGCGGACGGGGCGCAATGGGTGAGATCTTCGCCGGTCGGTATGAACTGGTCGACCCGATCGGACGGGGCGGTGTGGGCGCCGTCTGGCGTGCGTGGGACCACCGGCGCCGCCGCTATGTCGCTGCCAAGGTGCTGCAACAGAGCGATGCGCACACGCTGCTGCGCTTTGTACGTGAACAGGCGCTGCGCATCGACCATCCGCATGTGCTGGCCCCGGCGAGCTGGGCGGCGGACGACGACAAGGTGCTGTTCACCATGGATCTGGTGAACGGCGGCTCGCTGGCGCATCTGACCGGCGACTACGGCCCGCTGCCGCCGCGGTTCGTCTGCACGCTGCTGGACCAGCTGCTGGCCGGGCTGACCGCGGTGCACGCGGAGGGCGTGGTGCACCGCGACATCAAGCCGGCGAACATCCTGCTGGAGGCCACCGGCACCGGCCGGCCGCATCTGCGGCTGTCCGACTTCGGCATCGCCATGCGCAAGGGCGAGCCGCGGCTGACCGAGACCAACTACGTGGTGGGAACGCCCGGTTACTTCGCTCCCGAGCAGATGCTGGGCGCCGAACCGGACTTCCCCGCGGACCTGTTCGCGGTCGGCCTGGTCGCGCTGTATCTGATCACCGGCACCAAGCCCGATGCCGAGGGGCTGGTCCGGCACTTCGCGGAGCACGGCATCCCGAACGCGCCCGAGGACGTTCCCGAACCGCTGTGGCAGGTGCTGGCCTCGCTGCTGCACCCGGATCCGGAGTCGCGGTTCAAGACGGCCACGGGGGCCCGCAAGGCGGTCCTGTCGGCGGCCGAGGTGCTGCCGGACGCGACGATCGAGGAAGAGATCGTCGAGGTCTTCGACCACATCGGGCCGCTGCCGAAGGGGTTCGGGCCGAACGGGCCGCTGGGCACGGCGAGCCCGCCTGCCGGGCCCGCCGCGGCGGCGGGGACGGCGCCGTCGGCGTCCATGTCGGAGACCGGGAGTTTCCAGCTCGCGCCGCCGGAGCGGAGTGGCCCGGTGCCGCAGCAGCCGAGCACCCCGCCGACGCCGAACCCGCCACCGATGCCCGGCAGTACACCTCCAGGCCACGGCATACCGGCCGCTCCGGCCACCCCTCCGCCGATCCCGGCGCACGCGTACGAGCCGACGGCCGCCCCCCAGCAGGATTCCGGTGGCACCCGCCCCTATACGGCCGGGCCGCACCCGGTCCCGGGACAGCCTCCGGTCGGCGCACCGGGGCAGCCGGCCCCGGCGGCTGCGATGGCTCCGATGGCTCCCGCACCGGCGCCGCGGCCCGCGCCCGCCACGCCGTACAAGAAGCCGGGACCACCCCCGAAGGTGGCGGTCCCGGTACTGATCGTCGCGCTGCTGTGCATCGCGGTGGGTGTCTGGGCGCTGACGGCCGCCTGAGGCGCCGTGACGGGCCTGGGGACGGGCCGGTGGGCCCGCAGCCCACGGCACCCGCTACCAGCCCTGTGGCGGCCTGAACTGGGTCTGCTGGTCCTGCTGAGACGGCAGGGTGGGCTGAGATGCCTGGGACAGCGGTTGCTGATCCTGCTGGGGGACGCGCCCCATGGCACCGGGAGCCCCGGGCTTGCGCCGCGCCGCCACCATCCACGCCCCCAGACCGGTCAGCAGCACCACACCCGTGCCGATCCCGGCGTAGGCCACCGTCATCAGGGTGTCGCTCTTCGCCGCCTCCTGGGCGGTCTGGCCGTTCCGCGCCATCTCCCGGTCCTCGGGCGTAACCGTGAAGACGCTGGTCTGCTCGGCGTAGCCGGGCCCGGACTTGGCGGCGCCGCGGACATCCACCCGGAGGGTGAGTTCCGTGCCCGTGCTGAAGTACTCCGCGGCATCGGCGTTCAGCGTGACCTCAAGGTAGTACCAGCCCGCGAACCGCATCGCCTTGACCGCGTCGATCGAGTGGAAACGGTTGCCGTACGCGACGGGCGCGGTGAACTCCTTCGCGGCGGCCGGCTGCCCGCCGTACGGGACGAACTTGCTGTCGCGGACGGCGCCGCGCGCAGGGTTGTAGACGCCCAGCCCGAGCGCGTTGGAGACAGGGCCGGAAGCCCCGGGCGAAGCGTTCGGCAGCTCCGCGCTCAGATTGAGCCGCTGTCCCCAGTCCACCGGCACGCGGTAGAAGCGTGTCTCGCCCGGCGTGATCCAGTCCTTCCAGACGCCGGTGTCGATCGCGCCCGCGTCGTTGAAGCCGGTGCCTCCCTTGGCGCTGCGCTTGGTGGCGTCCGTAGGCGGTGGCGGCGTCGCGGTGCTCCAGGTGCCCTCGCCCGGCTTGGCGGGAGTGCTGCCCTTGAGCGGGGGCTCTTCGATGTAGCCCAGCTCGACCGGCCAGGCGTCGGGTCCCGAGGTCGCCGATCCCTCGCGGCTGATCACGAGGTAGTACGGCCCAGCCTTCTGGCAGTCCGCGCTGCCGTCGCCGATGACGCGGCCGGCGTAGTCCGCGATGGGATACGCCGTACCCCCGCCGTGGAAGGACGGCGATGCTTCCAAGCCGCAGGTGGCGTCACCGCTGTACTGGACGCTGATCTTGAGCTTGTCGCCGTAGGCCGCGACCTTGGTGCCGGGCTTGGGCGCGGCGACCGCCGAGAAGTAGGCACTGGTCCTGGCGTCCAGGGAGACCGCGTAGTACTTCCGCTCACCGCGCTTGATCGTGTCGCGGTACATCCCGGGTTTGATCTGCGGCGCGTCATCGGAGCTGGAGGTGCCGTTGATCGCCGTGGCGCCGTCCGCCGGCCGGTAGCTGGGGACGTCGTCGGCCGAGGCCACGCCTACCGTCCCCGGCATCAGCGTCACCAGCGCGAGCGCCGCCAGCGCGGCGAGCCCTCTGTTCGTCGTGCGCCCCGTCACCACGACCCACCCCTCATCGGATCCGAATTCCCGTCGCCAGGCTGCGGCTTCCTGCGGGCCCGCGCGTAGGCCGCCGCGAGGCCGGCCAGCAGCAGGACGCCTACACCGCCGACGGCAACCGCCACCACGCGCCCCGTGGACCATCCTCCACCGCCGTGCTGCGCACCGTCCGGGGAAGGGCCCGGTTCACCGTGGGAATCATCGGTCTTGACGGCGGCCGCTCCCGCCTCGGGGCCGGCCTTCTCCTTGCCCAGCACCGCGACCCGCAGCACCACACCGATCTGCGGATCCTCCGCGATCTCAGCCGCCTCGGCCCCCAGCGTCACCGCGATGTAGAAGTCGCCCTTGTGGTGCACGGGCACGACATTGGGGTCGCTCTCGTAGCGGTTGGTCCAGGCAACCGGCACCGTCCCCATCTGCAGCGACGCCAGCCGCCCGTTGTAGGGGACCTGCGGGCTGAACTCGCCGGTGCCGCTGCCCACCGGGGCACGGGACGGTGTGTAGACCTGGGTGCGCCCGATGGACGTGGTCGCGCTGTAGTGCTTGATCGTCGGCTCGTTGGCGAACTCCACGTCGTAGCGCAGCTGCTGGCCCCAGCCGACCGGCACCTTGTACCAGAGGGTCTGGGCCGGCAGGACCGTGTCCCGCCATACGCCCTGGGTCAGCGTGCGGGCGTCGTTGAAGCTTGTTCCGCCGGTGACGTCCTTGGGCGCGGTGGCCGGCATCGTGGCGTCCTTGCCGCCCGCGCCGTACTCCGGCGAAGACTGCGCCGGGGTGACGCCCTTCTCCAGCGGATGTTCCACGTGAAACATCAGCTCCAGCGGCCAGCGCGAGGCGTCCGATCCTTTGGCGGCCTTGCGTTCGACCACCAGCCAGTACCGGCCGGCCTTGTCACAGCCTCTGGTGCCGCTCTGCGAGGGAATCCGGCTGACGCCCGAGGTGAGCGGCGTCGCGCCCTCCCGCTGACCGAACAGCTCGGTGGTGGACGCGCAGGTGCTGCCGACGCCGTATGCGATCTCGGTGTGCAGGGCGTCGAGATGGTCGACGGCCGCACCGGGCTGCGGCACCACGGTCGCCGAGTAGTCGGCCGTCGACGCCCCGTCCAGGTCGGTGGCGTAGTAGCGCACTTCGTTGGGCCCGATGCTGTCCAGATACTGCCCCGGGGCGATGCCGGGGGCGTTGTTCTGGGTGGGGGTGCCGCGGACCTTCTGGCCCTTGAAGCGGTAGCCGTCCGCGGAGAGTTGGCCGGCCCGTTGCAGCTGGCGGGCGAGTGACTTGGCATCAGGAGCGTCGTAGTACTGCCCGTTGCCGGACTTGGCAATGCACTCCAGCTGCTCACGGGCCTTGCCGGACACCTGGAAGCCGATGGCGTCGATATGCAGATCGACGCCGGAAGCGGCGAGTTGGGCGGAGACCTTGCAGGGCGGCGGCGCCTGGCAGTTGTCCTCGCCGTCGGAGATCAGCAGGATCGTGCGCTTGCCGATCGAACCTCCGGCGGCCTTGGGAAGGTCATCGGCCGCCTTGCGGAGCGACAGCCCGATGGGGGTGTCGCCCTTGGGCGTCACCCCCTCGACGGCCTTCTTGATGCCCGCCCGGTCAAGGGCGGCGACGGGCTGGGCGAGCCGGGTGTCGTCGCAGCCCTTGCGCTTGTCCGCGCCGTAGACCCGCAGGCCGGTGGGGTAGCCGGCGGGCAGTGCGTCGACGACGGTGCCGACTGCCTTGCGGGCGGAGGCGATCCGGGTGCTGCCGGAGCCGTCGTCCTCGGCCATCGAGCCGGAGGAGTCCAGCACCATCACCATCCCGGTGCCGTCAGTGGCCGGTGCCGCCGGTGCTGCCGCCGCGACCGGCGCTGTCTGGAGCGGTGCGGCAGCGAGAGCCAGCAGCCCGCCGAGCAACGCCACCGCCCCCCTGCGTGATCGTCGAGTCATGTCCCACGTCCCCCTCGCGTCCCACAAGTCACACCACACACACCGGCTTTGCTTCTGCAAGCTATTGATGTGCGATAGCAAATTCAAGAGAGCGGGCGTCACGGTCCCGCAACAACAGCCGCCGCCCCGGCGCAGGCCCGCACGGCAGCGTCCCACGCCGCCCAGCCCACCCCCGGACGCACGAAACCCCGGTCACCTGGCGGCAACCGGGGTCCGTACGAAATGCTGTGCGTTTGGTCTCACACACCCGAACCTGCGGGCACGGAGTCGGTCGCCTCCGTCCACAGATCCTGCTCGGCGCGATCCGCCTGGATCTGGCGGTACACGAGGAGCCCGCCGATGGCGGCCAGTGCGACCAGGAGAAGCTTCTTCACCGCGCGACCTCGTCTTTCGTTGACGTAGGGGACCTATGTCGGCCGATGATACACACCGGCCGATACCGATCGGTTATCTAGGCCGAACTGAGCAACGACCTGGTCCGCGCCCCGACTTCCGCCCCCGCACAACGCATCGGCCCGGCCGGAGAAATCTCCGGCCGGGCCGATGTGTGCAGTGCGGCTACCAGGACTTGAACCTGGGGCCTCTTCCTTATCAGGGAAGCGCTCTAACCGTCTGAGCTATAGCCGCGCGCTCGCTGCAACGAAAGATTAGCGCACTTCAGAGGCGTTCCCAAAATCGGTTCCGCCGGCGCCCGGACGCCCTTCCCGCCAAGGGCTCACTCATCCTCGGCGAGGGTCAGCTCCACCCCGCCGACAAAGCCCGCCGACAGGTTGTAGATAAAGGCCCCGAGCGTCGCCAGCGCCGTCGCCAGCACCACATCGATGATCGAGATGATCGAGGTGAACAGCAGCACCCGCGGCAGCGAGAGGAACGACTGCAGATCGAAGCCGCCGCCGTCGCCGGAGCCGGTCGCCTCGCTGATCGTCCCGCCGACCGTGGAGAAGACGCCCATCGCGTTCATCACCATCCACAGCACCGCGACCGCCACGACCGTGCAGATGCCCAGCGCGATGGACAGCAGGAAGCTGACCTTCATCACCGACCACGGATCGGCACGCGCCACCCGCAGCCGGGCCTTGCGCGTCCGCGGCGCCGTACGGGCCCCTGTACGCGGTTTGCGCACCGACTGCGTGCTGTACGCCTGGGGCGGCTGGTACGGCTGATGCCCGCCCTGCGGCTCGGGTTGCGGCTGCGGCTGGGAGTGCGGCTGCTGCGGATACGGCTGACGCGTATCGGTCACGGTTACCCCCTCGTAGGAGCCCTCGTCTCGGGGGCCGTCGGACGTGGCAGAGCCACGGGCGCTGACATCCGTCACGGTCGCGGGTCCGGACGGGGGACTCTTCCTGTCTCCCGGTCCACCCGCCGCAGCGCCCGTGGCTCCACTCACGACCTACTCCTCGTGCTACTCCGCCGCGGGCTGCTCGCCCTCGGCCGCCGTGGGCTCGATCCCCTCGGCCGCATCAGTCTCGTCAGGCCCCTCGGCCCCGTCCACCTCTTCGGCCTCACGACCGGCCTCGGCGTTCCGTGCGATGCCGACCACGGCATCCCGCTTGCCCAGGTTGATCAGTTGGACGCCCATGGTGTCACGGCCGGTCTCCCGGACCTCGTTGACCCGCGTACGGATCACGCCACCGCTCAGCGTGATCGCGAGAATCTCGTCGGTCTGCTCGACCACCAGCGCGCCGACCAGCGAACCCCGGTCCTCCACGATCTTGGCGGCCTTGATGCCCAGCCCGCCGCGGCCCTGGACACGGTACTCGTCGACCGGCGTCCGCTTGGCGTAGCCGCCGTCGGTGGCGGTGAACACGAACGTCCCCGCGCGCACCACGTTCATGGACAGCAGCTCATCGCCCTCGCGGAAGCTCATGCCCTTCACCCCGGACGTCGCCCGGCCCATCGGCCGCAGTGCCTCGTCCGTCGCGGTGAAGCGGATCGACTGCGCCTTCTTGCTGATCAGCAGCAGATCGTCGGTCTCCGACACCAGCTCGGCACCGATCAGCTCATCGTCCGTGCCGTCCTCCTGCTCGCGCAGGTTGATCGCGATCACACCACCGGAACGCGGCGAGTCGTAGTCCTTGAGCGGCGTCTTCTTCACCAGGCCGCCCTTGGTGGCGAGCACCAGATACGGCATGGCTTCGTAGTCACGGATCGCCAGGATCTGCGCGATCTGCTCATCCGGTTGGAAGGCGAGCAGGTTGGCCACATGCTGACCCCGCGCATCGCGGCCCGCGTCGGGCAGCTCGTACGCCTTCGCGCGGTAGACACGACCCTTGTTGGTGAAGAACAGCAGCCAGTGGTGGGTCGTGGAGACGAAGAAGTGGTCGACGATGTCGTCTTCCTTCAGCTTCGTGCCGCGCACGCCCTTGCCGCCGCGCTTCTGCGAGCGGTAGTCGTCGGTCTTCGTCCGCTTCACGTAGCCGCCACGCGAGATCGTGACGACGATGTCCTCCTCGGCGATCAGGTCCTCGATGGACATGTCGCCCTCGAAGGGCACCAGCTTGCTGCGCCGGTCGTCGCCGAACTTCTCGACAATCGCGGCGAGTTCCTCGCTGATGATCTGCCGCTGCCGCTCCGGGGAGGCCAGGATCGCGTTGTACTCGTTGATCTTCCGCTGCAGCTCGTCGTGCTCGGCGGTGATCTTCTGGCGCTCCAGGGCGGCCAGCCGGCGCAGCTGCATCTCCAGGATCGCGTTCGCCTGGATCTCGTCGATCGTCAGCAGGCCCATCAGGCCCTCGCGTGCCACATCGACCGTCTCACTGCGCCGGATCAGCGCGATGACCTCGTCGATCGCGTCCAGCGCCTTGAGCAGACCGCGCAGGATGTGCGCCCGCTCCTCGGCCTTGCGCAGCCGGAACTTCGTCCGCCGGACGATGACCTCGACCTGGTGGTTGACCCAGTTGCGGATGAACGCGTCCAGGGAGAGGGTGCGCGGCACACCGTCCACCAGGGCGAGCATGTTCGCGCCGAAGTTGGTCTGCAGGTCGGTGTGCTTGTACAGGTTGTTGAGCACGACCTTGGCGACCGCGTCCCGCTTGAGCACGATGACCAGCCGCTGACCCGTACGCGAGGACGTCTCGTCGCGGACGTCCGCGATACCGCCGATCTTGCCGTCCTTCACCAGGTCGGCGATCTTCTGCGCGAGGTTGTCCGGGTTGGTCTGGTACGGCAGCTCGGTGACCACCAGGCACTGGCGGTTCTGGATCTCCTCGACCGCGACCACGGCGCGCATCGTGATGGAGCCGCGGCCGGTGCGATACGCCTCCTCGATGCCCTTGCGGCCCACCACCAGCGCGCCGGTGGGGAAGTCCGGGCCCTTGATGCGCTCGACGAGCGCATCCAGCAGCTCCTCGTTGGATGCCTCCGGGTGGGCCAGCGCCCACTGCGCACCGTCCGCGACCTCACGCAGGTTGTGCGGCGGGATGTTCGTGGCCATACCGACCGCGATACCGGCCGAACCGTTGATCAGCAGGTTGGGGAAGCGCGCCGGCAGGACCGTCGGCTCCTGGTTGCGGCCGTCGTAGTTGTCCTGGAAGTCGACGGTCTCCTCGTCGATGTCGCGGAGCATCTCCATCGACAGCGACTTCATCTTGCACTCGGTGTACCGCATGGCGGCCGCCGGGTCGTTGCCCGGGGAGCCGAAGTTGCCGTTGGAGTCCACCAGCGGCATCCGCATCGACCACGGCTGCGCCAGGCGCACCAGGGCGTCGTAGATCGAGGAGTCGCCGTGCGGGTGGTACGTACCCATGACGTCGCCGACGACGCGGGCGCACTTGTAGAAGCCCTTCTCGGGGCGGTAGCCGCCGTCGTACATCGCGTACAGCACCCGGCGGTGGACGGGCTTGAGGCCGTCCCGTACGTCCGGCAGCGCACGCGAGACGATGACGGACATCGCGTAGTCGAGGTAGGAGCGCTGCATCTCCGTTTCGAGCCCGACGGGCTCGACGCGCATCCCGACGCCTTCAATGGCGGCGGGCGCGCCCTCGGCGGTCACACCGTCCGGGGTCACAGGGGGGTTCTCGTCGGCCATGGTGGTTCAAAGTCCTTTCGAGCTGCGGCTGTTGTAAGGGCCGACAGGGCTCAGATGTCGAGGAAGCGGACGTCCTTGGCGTTGCGCTGGATGAACGAGCGGCGTGCCTCGACGTCCTCACCCATGAGCACCGAGAACAGGTCGTCGGCGCGGGCCGCGTCGTCCAGCGAGACCTGGCCGAGGACGCGATGGTCGATGTCCATGGTCGTCACCCGCAGCTCCTCGGCGTTCATCTCACCGAGACCCTTGAACCGCTGGATCGAGTCCTCGCGGATCCGCTTGCCGTTCTGCTTGCCGAGCTCGACCAGCGCGTCCCGCTCCGCGTCGGAGTAGGCGTACTCGAAGTCGTCCCGACCCCACTTGATCTTGTACAGCGGCGGGCGGGAGAGGTAGACGTGCCCGGCCTCGACGAGCGGCCGCATGAAGCGGAACAGGAACGTGAGCAACAGGGTGTTGATGTGCTGACCGTCGACATCGGCGTCCGCCATCAGGATGATCTTGTGATAGCGGAGCTTCTCGATGTCGAAGTCCTCATGCACACCCGTGCCGAACGCCGAGATCAGCGCCTGGACCTCGTTGTTCTGCAGGATCTTGTCGACCCGTGCCTTCTCGACGTTGAGGATCTTGCCTCGGATCGGCAGGATCGCCTGGAACTCCGGGTTACGGCCGGACTTGGCCGAGCCGCCGGCGGAGTCACCCTCGACGATGAAGATCTCGCACTTCGTCGGGTCGTTGGACTGGCAGTCGCTCAGCTTGCCGGGCAGCGACGCCGTCTCCAGCAGCCCCTTGCGACGGGTCAGATCGCGCGCCTTACGGGCCGCGACCCGGGCCGTCGCCGCCTGGATCCCCTTGCGGATGATGTCCGCGGCCTCGTTGGGGTTACGGTCGAGCCAGTCCGTGAGGTACTCGTGGACGACCTTCTGCACAAAGGTCTTCGCCTCGGTGTTGCCAAGCTTCGTCTTCGTCTGACCCTCGAACTGCGGCTCGCCGAGCTTGATCGAGATGATCGCCGTCAGACCCTCGCGGATGTCCTCACCCGTGAGGTTGTCGTCCTTCTCGCGCAACAGCTTCTTGTCGCGGGCGTAGCGGTTGATCAGCCCCGTCAGCGCAGCCCGGAAGCCCTC
Source organism: Streptomyces sp. NPDC050636 (assembly GCF_040654775.1). NCBI lineage: Bacteria > Bacillati > Actinomycetota > Actinomycetes > Kitasatosporales > Streptomycetaceae > Streptomyces > Streptomyces sp. NPDC050636. The sequence goes on along the minus strand of NZ_JBFAIP010000008.1, from coordinate 52,232 downwards.
CTCGTGCGTACCGCCCTCGTGCGTGTGGATGGTGTTCGCGAAGCTGTAGACACCCTCGCTGTACTGGGTGTTCCACTGCATCGCGATCTCGACCGAGAGCATCCGCTCCTTGTCCTCGGCCTCCACGTCGATGACCGTGGGATGCACCAGCTCACCCTTGCGGGAGTTCAGGTACTTCACGAAGTCGACGATGCCGCCCTCGTAGTGATAGCGCACCGAGAGGGGCTTGCCCTCCTCGTCCACATGGTCCGCGCGCTCGTCCGTCAGCGCGATCGTCAGACCCTTGTTGAGGAACGCCATCTCCTGGAAGCGCCGGGACAGCGTCTCGAAGCTGTACTCGGTGGTCTCGAAGATGTCGCCGTCGGCCCAGAACGTCACCGAGGTGCCGGACTCATCCGTCGCCTCCTGCTTGGCGAGCGGCGCGGTCGGCACACCGAGCTTGTACTCCTGTGTCCAGCGGTAGCCGTCCGTGCGGACCTCGACCGCCACCCGCTGCGACAGCGCGTTCACGACGGAGACACCCACGCCGTGCAGACCACCGGAGACCGCGTAGCCGCCGCCGCCGAACTTACCGCCGGCGTGCAGCACCGTCATCACGACCTCGACGGCCGGCTTGTTCTCCGACGGCACGATGCCGACCGGGATACCGCGGCCGTTGTCGACGACGCGGACGCCGCCGTCGGCCAGGATCGTCACGTCGATCGTGTCGGCATGGCCGGCCATCGCCTCGTCGACGGAGTTGTCGACGACCTCCTGCACAAGGTGGTGCAGACCGCGCTCACCCGTCGAGCCGATGTACATGCCGGGGCGCTTGCGAACCGCGTCCAGGCCTTCGAGGACGGTGATCGCGCTGGCGTCGTACGACTTCTCCGCCGAGGAGTCGCTCATGGCGCCGGCCGGAACCCCCTCTTCAGTAGAAGCCGTGATGTTCTCGTTGAGGTCGCCGGAGTCGGCCACGAAGCGCCCTTTCTGGCACAGCACGAGCCCTTCCGCGCCTGCGGGAATCACCCCAGGAAGACAGGCGGGAGCGGCTGCGTCGTTCGACATATTCCGCGAGTGGGCGGGATTGCTACCAGTCTACCGGTAGCACTGACACTCATGGGGGTTTGCAGGTGCCTGAGTCGTCACGTGCCGCCCTGAACTGACGTCCGCCGACTCCCCATATCCGAGAAGGGGCCTCAGGACGCTCACACGGGCACTCAGCGCTTCGGGCTGTCAACCGCCGGCTACCGTGAGCGGAGTCTCATACGTCACACCCGCGCCAGGAGTGGCAAGGGCAGCCGTATCCGCCGTACCGATCAGCCGTACGTATCGCCCGGGCCCTTGCTGCCGGGCGCCCGAAGCGGGCCATAACGCCGCCCGGGACCACCGGGCCCCAGCACCTTGATCAGCTTGACGGTGCCCTGCCCCAGGTCCTGGTTCAGCCGCGCCACCAGCTGCGGCGCCAGCAGCCGCAGCTGCGTCGCCCACGCCGTCGAATCGCACTGCACCGTCAGCACCCGGGCGTCCTCGTCGTACTTCTGCGGCTCGCAGTGCTGCGCCACCTCCGGCCCCACCATCTGCGGCCAGCGCCCCATCACCCCGCCGACCGCCGCCGGGGTCTCCCAGCCGCGCTCCGTGATCAGCCGGTTGATCGCCGCACCCAGCGGCAGCGGATCGCGGCCGTCCGCCCGCGCACCCGAACGCAGCCCGCCGCGCCGCGCCTGCTTCTTCTGCTGCGCGGCCGCGCCCCGCGCCCGCGCCTGCTCCTTGGCGGCCACCAGCGCCTGACGGGCGAGATCCACACCGGAGAGCTCCGGCGGTTTGGGCTGGTCGGGCCGAGCGGCACCCTCTCCGGGGCGTTCCGGTAGCTGCTCGCCGCTCACGGGTGGGCCTTCGTCACGGCCGTACCTTCGTCACGGCACCGTCCGCGACCGCATAACGCGCCCCCGCCAGCACCCCCGGCACATCGTCGTCCACCGCCGCCGTCACCAGCACCTGCTCACCCGGCGCCACCAGCTCCGCCAGCCGCTCCCGGCGCCGCGCGTCCAACTCCGCGAAAACATCGTCGAGGACGAGCACCGGCTCATTGCCCTCGGACCGCAGCAGGTCGTACGACGCCAGCCGCAGCGCCAGCGCATACGACCAGGACTCGCCGTGACTGGCGTACCCCTTTGCCGGCAGCTGCCCCAGCTTCAGCACCAGATCGTCGCGATGCGGACCGACCAGCGTCACACCACGCTCGATCTCGCCCTTCCGGGCCTCCCCGAGCGCCGCCACCAGGACGCCGTACAACTCCTCACGCGTCGACGCGGCGGCCATCGCCTCACCCGCCGACCCGCGGTACTCCAGCGCCAGCGGCCCGCCGCCCGGCGCCAGCTGCTCATACGCCTTGTCCGCCAGCGGCTGCAACGCGGCGATCAGATCGAGCCGCTGCGCCAGCAACTCGGCGCCCGCGCGCGCCAGATGCTGATCCCATACATCAAGTGTGGACAGGTCCATCTGACGCCCGCCGTGCCGCCGCGCCAGCGCCGCCGTCTTCAACAGGGTGTTCCGCTGCTTGAGAACGCGGTCGTAATCGGAACGCACCCCGGCCATCCGCGGCGCACGCGCGGTGATCAGCTCGTCCAGGAATCGCCGGCGCTCACCGGGGTCCCCCTTGACCAGCGCCAGATCCTCCGGCGCGAACAGCACCGTCCGTACGATCCCCAGCACATCCCGCGGCCTGACCTGCGACGACCGGTTGATCCTGGCGCGGTTCGCCTTGCCGGGATTGAGCTCCAGCTCCACCAGCTGCTGCCGCTCGCCCTGCACCACCGCGGCCCGGATGACCGCCCGGTCGGCGCCCATCCGCACCAGCGGGGCGTCCGAGGAGACTCGGTGGCTACCAAGGGTCGCGAGATAGCCGACGGCCTCGACCAGATTGGTCTTGCCCTGCCCGTTCGGGCCGACAAAAGCCGTGACGCCCGGGTCGAGCGGGACCTCGACCCGGGCGTACGAGCGGAAGTCGGCGAGCGACAGATGCGATACGTGCATGGCGGTGCGCCGACCTCCCCCGGCTGTTGTTCCGTGCTTTCCCTGCGGGTGTTACTTCTTGCTCTCGACCGCGTGGCCGCCGAACTGGTTGCGCAGCGCGGCGATCATCTTCATCTGCGGCGAGTCGTCCTGACGGGACGCGAAGCGGGCGAAGAGCGAGGCCGTGATCGCGGGCAGCGGCACGGCGTTGTCGATCGCGGCCTCGACCGTCCAGCGACCCTCACCGGAGTCGGCGGCGAAGCCACGCAGCTTCTCCAGGTGCTCGTCGTCGTCCAGCGCGTTGACCGCCAGGTCGAGCAGCCAGGAGCGGATGACCGTGCCCTCCTGCCAGGAGCGGAAGATCTCGCGCACATCGGTGACGGAGTCGACCTTTTCCAGCAGCTCCCAGCCCTCGGCGAACGCCTGCATCATGGCGTACTCGATGCCGTTGTGGACCATCTTCGCGAAGTGGCCGGCGCCCACCTTGCCCGCGTGCACCGAGCCGAACTCGCCCTCGGGCTTGAGCGCGTCGAAGACCGGCTGCACCTTGGCGACGTCGTCCTTGTCGCCGCCGTACATCAGCGCATAGCCGTTCTCCAGGCCCCAGACGCCACCGGAGACACCGCAGTCGACGAAGCCGATGCCCTTGGCCTTCAGCTCCTCGGCGTGCTTCTCGTCGTCGGTCCAGCGGGAGTTGCCGCCGTCCACGACGATGTCGCCGGGCGAAAGCAGCTCGGCCAGCTCATCGATCGTCGACTGGGTGGCGGCACCGGCCGGCACCATGACCCAGACGACCCGCGGACCCCGGAGCTTTTCCACCAGCTCCTGGAGGCTGTCCACATCGGCCAGGTCCGGGTTGCGGTCGTATCCGATGACGGTGTGGCCGGCGCGGCGAATACGCTCGCGCATATTGCCGCCCATCTTGCCGAGACCGACGAGACCGAGCTCCATCAGAGACCCTCTTTGCACATAGTCGTTGCTGTACCCGAGTCCGAGCCTACGCCCGCAGGTGCGTGCACACCTGTGGGCTCAGGCGCTCATCAGGAGGGTCGGGTAAGAGCTGGTCAGCCGGTTGCCACGAAGGCGTCAGCCGGCCGGCCGCAGCCCAGGTCAGCCGCTGAGCCGCACCGGCATACTGCGATCTTGCGAGGGGCGACCCTCGCGCACCCAGCCGCCGCTCAGCCGCTGAGCCGCACCGGCATGATCAGGTACTTGTAGGCGTCGTCCGCCTCGGCGTCCTTGGCCGGCCGACCGCTCAGCAGCGCGGGCTTGGTCGAGGTCGTGAAGGACAGCTGCGCCACCGGGGAGTCGATGGCGGACAGACCCTCCAGCAGGAAGCCGGGGTTGAAGGCGATCGAGATGTCGTCGCCGTCGAGATCGGCGTCCACCCGCTCCACAGCCTGTGCATCGTCGCTGGAGCCGGCCTCCAGGATCAGCACGCCCTGCTCGAAGCTCAGCCGGACCGGCGTGTTCCGCTCGGCCACCAGCGCCACACGCTTGACGGCCTCGACGAACGGCGCGGTCTCGATCACGGCGACCGAATTGAACTCGGTCGGGAACAGCGTGCGGTACTTCGGCAGGTCGCCTTCCAGCAGACGCGTCGTCGTACGCCGCCCGGCGCCCTCAAAACCGATCAGCCCCTCGCCCGCACCGGAGCCGGACAGCGCCAGCGTGACCGTGTCGCCGCTGCTCAGCGACTTGGCGGTGTCCAGCAGCGTCTTGGCGGGGACCAGCGCGACCGCGGAGGCGTCCGGGCTCTCCGGCTTCCAGAGGAACTCACGCACCGCGAAGCGGTAGCGGTCGGTGGAGGCCAGGGTGACCGTGTCGCCCTCGATCTCGATCCGTACGCCGGTGAGCACCGGGAGCGTGTCGTCGCGGCCGGCGGCGATGGCGACCTGGGCGGCGGCCGCGGCGAAGACCTCACCGGGGACGGTGCCGGTGGCGGTGGGCATGGTCGGCAGCGAGGGGTACTCCTCCACAGGCAGGGTGTGGAGTGTGAACCGGGAGGAGCCGCAGACGACGGTCACCCGTACACCGTCGGTGGAAATCTCCACCGGGCGGTTGGGGAGCGCGCGGCAGATGTCGGCGAGCAGCCGGCCGGAGACGAGGACGGTGCCCTCTTCCTCCACCTCGGCTTCCACGGAGACCCGCGCCGAGACCTCGTAGTCGAAGCCGGAGAGGCTCAGCACGCCCTCCTCCGCCTTCAGCAGCAGGCCCGCGAGGACGGGCACCGGCGGACGGGCCGGGAGGCTCTTGGCCGCCCAGGCCACTGCCTCCGCGAGTACATCGCGCTCCACCCGGATCTTCACCGGAAACCGCCTCCTGCTGTTGCTGGCTCTCGCCCTGCTGGCCTTCTCGTGGCTGATTCGCCGGAGACCAGTCTGACGTACGCCACCGACAGTCGGTGCGGCTCGGGGTCAAGTCGGCTCGACGGAGGCCGGACACCGGCCGGCCAACTTGTGCACAGGCCCCGTTTCGAAACGAGTTCCCCGGTAGATATCCGTGGTCGTAGTAGTAGGGGCTGTGGAAACCGTGGACAACTGCTTTTGCGCAGGTCAACACGGATTTTTTGTCCACCGGCCCTGTGGGTGGCGGCAGTGGATAAGCCGGGGGTTCTGTGGACCGCCCAAAGTTCTGCACACCCGATGCACAGGGCAGGGGTACTTCTCCCCAGTGCCGTCCCCAGGTTTACCCACGTTCCCCACAGCCCAACCCATCACCTTCGTGTGACCGCTTTCACTCGGCGCGGTGAGGAGGGGTGTCGCGTTGCCGAACAGTGGACAGGGGTGTGGAGAAGCTGGGGACAACACCGGCTCTTCTGTGGGCAGCCGGTGGACAAGGCGAACCCCCTCCTGTGGACGAAGCCTTCATCCACAGCCTGTGGATTCGAGTTGGCCACAAATCCACACACGGCTGACCTCGTCCGATGCCCCGTCAGCACACCGGCCTGTGGATCCCACAGGGATAACTTTGCAGTCCCCAGGGTGTGGACGGAAGAATCTTGCCCAATCTGTGGAGAGAGGCCGTGACCGGCCACGGATTCGAACAACGCCGGTGCGTGCCACAGGTTTGGGATGGCGGCGCAGTGGGCTGGGAGCGGGCGAACGAGGTCCCCGAGAGGTCCCAGAGAGGCCGCTGAGGTTTCGCGGCGTTGTCGTCAGGTGGCTTCGTGAGGCGGCCCGAGCCGCCCGCCGCCTCCGTCGCGTCCCGGAGAACGCCGTCTCCGTGCAACGCCGTCTCCGTACGTCCCCATATGGCGAAGGGCGCCCCGGGAGCGCGTCCCGGAGCGCCCTGGGCGCCTGCGGTGGCGACGTCGGCGTGGCCGGCCGTCAGCCGTTCTTGATGCGGTTGGTGAGCTCGGTGACCTGGTTGTAGATGGAGCGCCGCTCGGCCATCAGCGCGCGGATCTTGCGGTCGGCGTGCATCACGGTCGTATGGTCCCGGCCGCCGAACTGCGCGCCGATCTTCGGCAACGAGAGGTCGGTCAGCTCGCGGCACAGATACATGGCGATCTGGCGGGCCGTCACCAGCACCCGGCTGCGCGACGACCCGCACAGGTCGTCGATGGTCAGCCCGAAGTAGTCGGCGGTCGCCGCCATGATCGCGGTCGCGGTGATCTCCGGTGCGGCGTCCTCGCCACCGGGGATCAGGTCCTTGAGGACGATCTCGGTGAGCCCCAGGTCCACCGGCTGCCGGTTGAGCGACGCGAACGCCGTGACCCGGATCAGCGCGCCCTCCAGCTCGCGGATGTTGCGCGAGATCCGGGAGGCGATGAACTCCAGCACCTCGGGCGGCGCGTTCAGCTGCTCCTGTACCGCCTTCTTGCGGAGGATCGCGATCCGGGTCTCCAGCTCGGGCGGCTGGACGTCCGTGATCAGGCCCCACTCGAAGCGGTTGCGCAGCCGGTCCTCCAGGGTGACCAGCTGCTTGGGCGGCCGGTCGCTGGACAGCACGATCTGCTTGTTCGCGTTGTGCAGCGTGTTGAAGGTGTGGAAGAACTCCTCCTGCGTCGACTCCTTGCTCGCCAGGAACTGGATGTCGTCGACGAGCAGGATGTCCATGTCGCGGTAGCGCTTGCGGAATGCGTCCGCCTTGCCGTCGCGGATGGAGTTGATGAACTCGTTGGTGAACTCCTCCGAGCTCACATATCGCACACGGGTGCCCGGGTACAGGCTCCGCGCATAGTGCCCGATCGCATGCAGCAGGTGGGTCTTGCCCAGGCCGGACTCGCCGTAGATGAACAGCGGGTTGTACGCCTTGGCCGGGGCCTCGGCGACGGCGACCGCGGCGGCGTGCGCGAAGCGGTTCGAGGCACCGATGACGAAGGTGTCGAAGAGGTACTTGGGATTCAGCCGCGCCGTCGGCTCACCGGGCCCGGGTGCGGGCGCGGGCTGCGCGGCGAGCGGGCTGGGCGCACCACTGGGTGCGGGGAGCCCGGTGCCGGGCCCGGACCGCCCTGGCGGCTGATGCTCGGAGAGATCGCGGCGCGGCTGGTCGTAGGGCGAGCGCGAACCGTCGGAGTGCTGCGGTGGCCCGGAGCGCTCGGCGGCCTGCGAGCGGTAGTCGTTCTGCGCCTGCTGGTGCTGCTGTACGTGGGAGGGCGGAGGGGAGGCGTACGGGTCGCGCTCGGGGAAGCCGCCGAGGTGCTGCTGCTGCCAGCCGTAGTCGTCGCGCGGGCCGGGGCCCATGCTGGAGTGCTGCGGCCAGGCTCCGGGCTCGGGCCGGTGCTGCTGCTGGTAATCGGGATAGGCGGGCCGGACGCTGGGCAACTCGTCGCCCTGGCGTCCGTAGCCCTGCCGTCCGTCGTGCCGGTTGTCGTAGCCGTCGTACGCATCGTGCTGCTGCTGAGACTGATGCGGCGACTGGTGTTGCCGGTGCTGCTGCGGCTGTGAGTGCTGTTGCTGCGGCGACTGGTGCTGTGTCTGCTGGTGCTGCTGAGCGGCGGGCGGCCCGGACTGCGCCGGAGGCTCCTCGGAGGAGTCGTCAACGGTGATCGCGATTCGGATCGGCCGTCCGCACTCATGGCTGAGGGCTTCGCCGATCAGCGGCGCCAGCCGGCCTTCGAGCACACCCTTGGCGAATTCGTTGGGGACGGCGAGCAGTGCGGTGTCGGCGACCAGCGCCAGCGGCTGGGTGCGCTTGAGCCAGTCCTGGTCCTTGGGCTTGAGGCCATCGGCCTCGGCTCGCAGGAGATGGTCGAGTACGCGCGGCCACACTGCAGCAAGATCGGCAGGTACATCAGCCACGGGGCACGCTCTCTCAGCAGTCCCACGAATGTGTGATTCTCAGGACGGGCGGGAAGGAATCGGAGTTCAGCCACGGTAGAGGGGCCGGGCCTGGGGATTCAAGTTGTTGTCCACAGGCTGTGCATAGTGTGTCCTGACAAGGGGGCGTCGTGCTGCCAAGGAGCCGGTTTGACCGGATGCCGCAGCCGCGCGTACCGTGACCAGGTCGAGTTGTCGATGGCTGCTGCCGCCTGCCTCCGATGGGCAAAGATCGCGCTCCTGGTGATCGTGAAGCGGTGCACTCGGGCGTTGCGAGCTACTCGTGGGCGCACGGTGACAGCCAGTCGACGCCCCACATCTGTCTCGTTTGAGACAACAAGCATTCCTGGAGCCCCCGAGTGAGCAAGCGCACCTTCCAGCCGAACAACCGCCGCCGCGCGAAGACCCACGGCTTCCGTCTGCGCATGCGGACCCGCGCCGGCCGCGCGATTCTCGCGACCCGTCGTGGCAAGGGCCGCTCCCGCCTGTCGGCCTGAGCAGCCTGACCCAAGGTCCATGACGTGCTGCCTACCGAGCATCGGCTGAGGCGGCGCGAGGACTTTGCGACCGCGGTACGCCGAGGACGCAGGGCCGGGCGCCCTCTCCTTGTCGTCCATTTTCGTAGCGGTGCAACGGACCCGCACGCAGCGGGGGAATGCGTTCCCCCGACGCGTGCGGGTTTCGTCGTGAGCAAGGCCGTAGGCGTCGCCGTCGTCCGCAACAGGGTCAAGCGGCGGCTTCGCCATCTCATGCGCGACCGGCTGGACCGGCTGCCCGCCGGTAGCCTGGTTGTCGTACGGGCCCTGCCCGGCGCGGGCACCGCAGATCACGATCAGCTGGCCCGTGACCTGGATGCCGCGCTTCAGCGGCTGCTGGGAGGGGTGCCGAGAGGCTGCAATCCCCCAGGGGCTGCGACCGACAGCGGCTGCGCCGCGGGCCCCCGGAACCCCGGACGGGACCCGGGAGGGAGCGCACAGTGAAGTACCCGCTGCTTCTTTTGATCAAGATCTACCAGTGGACCATCAGCCCCCTGCTGGGCCCGGTCTGCAAGTACTACCCGTCGTGCTCGCACTATGGCTATACGGCCATCGATCGGCACGGCGCGGTGAAAGGGACCGCGCTGACCGCCTGGCGCATCCTGCGATGCAACCCGTGGTCGCTCGGTGGCGTCGACCACGTCCCTCCCCGGAAGCGTCCGGTTTGGCATCAGCGGCTGAGGAGCCGCCTGGGCGGGCCCACCGTCCCTGAGCCCGTCGCCCAGCCCGAGACTCAGCCCAACGCCCAAGGAGCCTGATTCGTGGACACGATCCTGAATCCTCTCTATTACGCTGTTTCCTGGATCATCGTCCAGTTCCACTCGTTCTACAGCCTGATCTTCGACAAGAACAGTGGCGCGGCGTGGGGTCTGTCCATCGTCTCGCTGGTGGTGCTGATCCGTATCTGCCTGATCCCGCTCTTCGTGAAGCAGATCAAGTCGACGCGGAACATGCAGGCGCTCCAGCCGAAGATGAAGGCGATCCAGGAGCGCTACAAGAGCGACAAGCAGCGCCAGTCCGAAGAGATGATGAAGCTCTACAAGGAGACGGGCACCAACCCGCTCTCGAGCTGTCTCCCGATTCTGGCCCAGTCGCCGTTCTTCATCGCGCTGTATCAGGTCCTGAACCACATCGCGAACAACGAGACCGTCGGTGTCATCAACCAGTCGCTGCTGGACAGCGCGAACAAGGCGCACATCTTCGGTGCCCCGCTGGCCGCGAAGTTCATGGACAGCGCCGAGAAGATCGAGAGCCTCGGCGCTTCCCTGACCGATGTCCGCGTCGTCACGGTCATCATGATCGTCCTGATGTCTGCGTCGCAGTTCTACACGCAGCGCCAGCTGATGACCAAGAACGTCGACCTCACGGTGAAGACGCCGTTCATGCAGCAGCAGAAGATGCTGATGTACGTCTTCCCCATCATGTTCGCCGTCTTCGGTATCAACTTCCCCGTCGGTGTTCTCGTCTACTGGCTGACCACCAACGTGTGGACCATGGGCCAGCAGATGTTCGTCATCCGTCGTAACCCCACCCCGGGCAGCAAGGCCTTCACGGAGCGCCAGGAGCGGCTGCGCGCCCAGGGCAAGCTCGTGGAGGCCCCGGCCGAGGTCGAGGCGAAGAAGGCTGCCGAGGAGGCGCGCCAGAACCGCCAGCAGCCGAAGCGCCAGCCGAAGTCCAAGCGGCAGACCACGACCGGCGCCGCGGGTGGCGCGCAGGGTCGTACGCGTGCCGGCTCCGGGCAGGATGCTTCGAAGAAGCAGTCACTGGAGAAGAAGGCCCCGCAGGACAGCAAGGCGAACGGCGGCACCCCCGCGAAGGGCGGCTCCGCCTCCGGATCCCGCAACACCAAGTCCGGACAGCGCAAGGGCCAGCAGCGTCCCAAGCACCCGTCCAAGAAGTAAGAAGGAGTCCTTTCGTGACGGACACGAACCCTGCCACCAAGGGCACCGACACCCTGACCCGCCTGGAGCAGGAAGGCGAGATCGCAGCCGACTACCTGGAGGGGCTGCTGGACATCGCGGACCTCGACGGCGACATCGACATGGATGTCGAGGCCGACCGCGCCGCCGTGTCGATCATCAGCGACTCGACCAGCCGTGATCTGCAGAAGCTGGTGGGCCGGGACGGTGAGGTGCTGGAGGCGCTGCAGGAGCTGACCCGGCTGGCCGTGCACCGCGAGACCGGTGACCGCAGCCGTCTGATGCTGGACATCGCCGGCTTCCGGGCGCGTAAGCGTGAGGAACTCGCTGAGATCGGCGCGAAGGCGGCGGAGGAGGCCAAGGGCACCGGTGAGCCGGTGAAGCTTGACCCGATGACGCCGTTCGAGCGCAAGGTCGTCCACGACGCGGTGGCCGCGGCGGGGCTGCGCAGCGAGTCGGAGGGCGAGGAGCCGCAGCGCCGCGTGGTTGTCCTCCCGGCCTGATCTCTCAGCGCTTCCGTTGCCTTTGGCCCCGTCTGCTCGCAGGCGGGGCCAAAACTTGTCAGCGTTCTGTGTTATTCCGGGCCTATCCCGGGTTCCCGGCAGGAAAAGCAGTCCCAGAGGAAGGGCGGTTCCCGTGACGGAGGCAGCAGCGGAGCTCCCTCCTGCGCCGAAAGCGGCGCAGGAGGTATTCGGTGAGCGCTTTCCCGAGGCCGTGCGGTACGGCGAACTGCTCGCCGACGCAGGCGTGAAGCGAGGCCTCATCGGCCCACGCGAGGTGCCGCGCCTGTGGGAGCGGCACCTGCTGAACTGCGCAGTGCTCTCCGAGGTGGTGCCCGAGGGCGTCTCGGTCTGCGATGTGGGATCGGGGGCCGGGCTGCCCGGTATTCCGTTGGCCCTGGTGCGTCCGGATCTGAAGATCACGCTCTTGGAGCCGCTGCTCCGGCGTACGAACTTCCTTCAGGAGGTCGTCGAGCTGCTCGGGCTGGACCATGTCACGGTCGTACGGGGGCGGGCCGAGGAGGTCATGGGCAAGCTTCCTCAGGTGCATGTGGTGACCGCGCGGGCCGTCGCTCCGCTCGATCGTCTGGCCGGCTGGGGCGTTCCCCTGCTCCGGCCCTATGGCGAGATGCTGGCGCTCAAGGGTGACGCCGCGGAGGAAGAGCTCAAGGGTGCTCGTGCGGCGCTGAGCAAGCTCGGTGTGGTGGAGACCTCGGTGGTGCATGTGGGCGAAGGGATCGTGGATCCGCCCTCCACGGTGGTGCGGGTCGAGGTGGGCGAGAGCCCGGGCGGGGTGCGCTTTGCGGCCAAGCGGGCGAAGGCTGCACGCGTCAGTCGTGGGTCGAGGGGCCGCCGGCGCTGATGCCCTGATGCCGGAGGTGTGCAGGCCGGCGCAGATGAGGTGGGCGTGTCGCCCGCGCCATCACAAAAGGGCGAATTGCAAAAGCATCATCGAAACGCCACAAGACGGAGTGTTGCGGCTTAATCGGGCGCGACGCTGGCATCGTGTTTCACGTGAAACGTCGTTCTCTGCTGCAAGGGATTATCGGCCGTGGTCGCGCGGCTGCCGCGCCGCGTGACCGCAGGCCCGCAAGGGTCACGGAAGTATCCACAGATGTGGATTCATCCACAGGAGAACGGACCTCACTGGTTCACGACACCGAAAGCATGGCAGGCTCTGCACATTGCGAGCCTGATGTCGAGGAGAGTGAATCCTTGCGGTCCGACGCCAACATCGCGGGACCGATGACCGATCCGGTCCCCGGTCCCCGTAGCCAGTCGTTCGGGGACGACGTTTCACGTGAAACGCCGCCCCCGATGGACGACACCCCGATCGGTCGTGCAGCTCAGCTGGCGGTAGAGGCACTGGGCCGCGCGGGTGAGGGGCTGCCCCGGCCCGAACTGACCCGGGTCATGGTGGTCGCCAACCAGAAGGGCGGGGTCGGCAAGACCACGACCACGGTGAACCTGGCGGCCTCACTCGCTCTGCATGGCGCACGGGTTCTCGTGATCGACCTCGACCCTCAGGGCAATGCCTCGACGGCACTGGGCATCGATCATCACGCCGAAGTGCCGTCGATCTATGACGTGCTGGTGGAGAGCAAGCCGCTCTCCGACGTGGTGCAGCCGGTGGTGGATGTGGAGGGCCTGTTCTGTGCGCCCGCCACGATCGACCTGGCCGGCGCCGAGATCGAGCTGGTCTCGCTGGTGGCACGAGAGAGCCGGCTGGACCGGGCCATCCAGGCGTATGAACAGCCGTTGGACTACATCCTCATCGACTGCCCGCCCTCGCTCGGACTGCTGACCGTTAACGCTCTGGTCGCCGGCGCCGAGGTGCTGATCCCGATCCAGTGCGAGTACTACGCACTAGAGGGCCTGGGACAACTGCTGAGGAACGTCGACCTGGTGCGGGGCCATCTCAACCCCAAGCTCCATGTCTCGACGATCCTGCTCACCATGTACGACGGGCGCACCCGGCTGGCTTCCCAGGTCGCCGACGAGGTGCGCAGTCACTTCGGCAGTGAAGTGCTCCGTACGAGCATTCCCCGCTCGGTGCGTATTTCCGAGGCTCCCAGCTATGGCCAGACGGTGCTCACCTATGACCCGGGATCCAGCGGCTCGCTCTCCTACCTCGAAGCGGCAAGAGAGATCGCGATGCGTGGGGCTTCCCAGGCCGGGAGCCAGGGCCTGGGCATCAACTATGAAGCACAGCACAGCATGTCGGAGGGGACTCAGTGAGTGAACGACGTAGAGGGCTGGGCCGCGGGCTCGGTGCGCTGATCCCTGCGGCACCGCAGAGCACGGACCATGCCGGCCCTGCGGTGGGACGGGGAGCGACGTCACCGTCGTCCGTGCCGGTATTGGACCCGGAACGAGGAGTGGCGGCGGCCAAGGTCGCCGGGCTGCCGACGCACGGTGTTTCACGTGAAACAGAGCCACCGCCGGAGCCGGAGACAACGGCTGAGGCCGTATCGGAAGTCGCGGGCGCGCATTTCGCCGAGGTGCCGCTGGACGCGATCAAGCCGAACCCGCGGCAGCCACGCAAGGTCTTCGACGGGGACGCCCTGGCAGAGCTGGTCACCTCCATCCGGGAGGTGGGCCTGCTCCAGCCGGTGGTGGTCCGTCAGACAGCGCCGGACAAGTACGAGCTCATCATGGGCGAGCGCCGCTGGCGGGCATGCCGTGAGGCCGGGCTGGAGAAGATTCCCGCCATCGTCCGGGGCACCGACGATGACAAGCTGCTGCTGGACGCGCTGCTGGAGAATCTGCACCGGGCACAGCTCAACCCGCTGGAAGAGGCCGCCGCCTACGACCAGTTGCTGAAGGACTTCAAGTGCACGCATGAAGAGCTGGCCGACCGGATCGGGCGGTCGCGTCCGCAGGTCTCCAACACGCTGCGTCTGCTGAATCTCTCGCCGTCCGTGCAGAAGCGTCTCGCGGCGGGTGTGCTCTCCGCGGGACACGCCCGTGCTCTGCTCTCCGTGGACGACTCGGAGGAGCAGGACCACCTGGCGCACCGCATCGTGGCTGAGGGTCTGTCGGTACGCACGGTCGAAGAGATCGTGAAGCTGATGGGCTCGACCCCCAAGAGCGAGAGCAAGGCGAAGGGGCCCCGTGCGGGCACCCGGGTGTCCCCTGCGCTCACCGGTCTCGCTTCCCGGCTGTCCGACCGCTTCGAGACCCGGGTGAAGGTCGACCTCGGTCAGAAGAAGGGAAAGATCGTCGTCGAGTTCGCCTCGATAGACGACCTGGAGCGCATCCTCGGCACGCTCGCACCTGGCGAAGGACGCGTTCTGGGGAAGTCGCTGGCCGAGGAGAATCAGGACGAGGAATGAGCTGATCTTTCGGCTCGGCGGCGGGCCGTGTTCTGGAGGCCATACCGGAACACGGCCCGCCCTTTGCTCTCTGGCGGTACCCGTGCCCGTAAAGGGTGGATACGATGCGATCGGGTATGGCGCGCATCCACGTGGAGACACCTCATATCGAGGAGAGGGCCATGCGATCAGTGAGCCGCACCGGACTCATGGCGGCGGGGTTCGGCCTCGCGGCCGTCGGAGGGTTCGTTGGCGGTCTGCTCAGGGAGCGGGCGGCGCTGACGGCGCTTCGTGGTGCGGCGGGCGAGGGAAGTGAGGACCTGGCTTCATGGGCCGTCAGCTCGTACCGCTCACGCTGGACAACCTTCCAGATCTCCCCAAGCGTTGTCGCTCCTGCGTCTTCTGGGAGCTCGACCCCGTCAGCGGTGAAGCCGCAGTAAAGGCGGGCCGGCCGGAGCTGGAGAAGGAAGCCTGGATCTCGGCGGTGCTGTTGGAGTGGGGATCCTGCGGGCGCGTTGTCTATGTCGACGATGTGCCGGCTGGGTTCGTGATGTATGCCCCGCCGGCCTATGTGCCGCGCTCCATGGCCTTTCCCACCAGCCCGGTGTCGCCGGATGCGGTGCAGCTGCTGACGGCCTGGCTGACGCCTGGCTACCAGGGGCAGGGGCTGGGGCGGGTGATGGTCCAGACAGTCGCCAAGGACCTTATCCAGCGCGGCTTCAAGGCCATCGAGGCGTTCGGCGATGCCCGCTGGGCCGAACCGGCATGTGTCCTGCCCGCCGACCATCTCCTTGCAGTGGGCTTCAAGACCGTACGACCCCACCCGCGCTTTCCGCGGCTGCGGCTTGAGCTGCGGACCACGATCTCGTGGAAGGAAGACGTGGAGCTGGCTCTCGACCGGCTGCTGGGCGCCGTTCAGAAGGAACCCGCGCTGCGCCCCCTGTAGGCACGGAAGAGCGAACGGGCCCGCCCCTCGAAAGGGGCGGGCCCGTTTCACGTGAAACGTGAGGGCGTGACTCAGGCGAGGTAGTCCGCGAGGTCCCGCTCGATCGCAGCCTTCGGCTTGGCGCCGACGATGGTCTTCACGACCTCGCCGCCCTGGTAGACGTTCATGGTCGGGATCGACATGACGCCGTACTTGGCGGTGGTCGCCGGGTTCTCGTCGGTGTTGAGCTTGGCGATAACGATCTCGTCGTGCTCGGCGGCAATGGCCTCCAAGGACGGGGCGACCTGGCGGCACGGGCCGCACCAGGTGGCCCAGAAGTCCACGAGGACGGGCTTGTCGCTCTTGAGGACGACCTCTTCGAAGTTGTCGTCCGTCACGGTCACCGTGGCGCCGGCCATGGCAATCTCCTTATTGGGTGGGTGGTGGGAAGGCTGTGGGGTACGAGGGTCAGGCGGAAGCGGTCTTCTCCGGCTCGGCAACAGACTCGCCGTCCGACAGCGCCGCAAGGAATCGCTCGGCGTCGAGGGCGGCGGAGCA
Source organism: Streptomyces sp. NPDC050636 (assembly GCF_040654775.1). NCBI lineage: Bacteria > Bacillati > Actinomycetota > Actinomycetes > Kitasatosporales > Streptomycetaceae > Streptomyces > Streptomyces sp. NPDC050636. The sequence goes on along the minus strand of NZ_JBFAIP010000008.1, from coordinate 36,222 downwards.
GCCCGTGCCGGCCGCGGTGATCGCCTGGCGGTAGGTGTGGTCGACGACGTCACCGGCGGCGAAGACGCCCGCCAGGTTCGTACGCGTGCTGGGAGCATCGACCTTGAGGTAACCCTCGTCGTCCAGATTCAGCTGGCCCTTGAACAGCTCGGTCCGCGGGTCGTGGCCGATCGCGATGAACAGGCCGGTGACCGGGAGCTCGGAGGTCTCGTCGGTCTTGACGTTGCGTAGCGTCAGGCCGGAGAGCTTGTTGTCGCCGTGGATCTCGGCGATCTCGCTGTCCCACACGAACTTGATCTTCGGGTCGGCGAACGCACGATCCTGCATCGCCTTGCTGGCCCGCAGAGCGTCGCGGCGGTGGACGACCGTGACGGACTTGGCGAAGCGCGAGAGGAACGTGGCCTCCTCCATCGCGGTGTCGCCACCGCCGATGACGGCGATGTCCTGGTCCTTGAAGAAGAACCCATCGCAGGTGGCGCACCAGGAGACGCCGCGGCCGGACAGCTCGTCCTCTCGGGGCAGGCCGAGCTTGCGGTGCTGGGACCCCGTGCTGACGATGACGGTCTTCGCACGGTGCACCGTGCCCGCGGTGTCGGTGACGGTCTTGATCTCCTCGGAGAGGTCGACCGAGACAATGTCGTCCGGCACAAGCTCGGCACCGAAGCGCTCGGCCTGGGCGCGCATGTTGTCCATCAGGTCCGGACCCATGATGCCGTCGCGGAAGCCGGGGAAGTTCTCCACGTCGGTGGTGTTCATCAGCGCCCCGCCGGCGGTGACGGCACCTTCGAAGACCAGCGGCTTCAGGGACGCGCGGGCGGTGTAGAGCGCTGCGGTATATCCCGCGGGCCCGGAGCCGATGATGATCACGTTGCGGACGTCGCTCACGGGTGTCTTCCTTGTCTCTGCCGACTGCTTGCTGGGGCTGTCTGGGAACTCTCACCCCACCCAACGGATCCTACGGGTCGAGCATTCCCGGAGTGTCACAGCGCACGTTCCGTCGCTCAGTCTCGCTGATACGAGTGGGACAGCAGAACCTTTCCGGGGACCGGCGGAGAGACGGAGACACAAGAAGAGGCTACGACGTACACGGAGACCCGCGATGGGTCGGACGGATACGGCAGTACGACGAGGTAGGCGTCCTTGCCCTCGAAGGTGCTGTGGCCGGCCGCGAGCGGAGATTCCGTACGGCCGATGCCTTGGCGCACACAAGACGGGATGGTGTCGGCCGTGCCGCGCATCGGGGTCTCGGGGGAGCTGCGAGTGCCGATCTCCGGGGACTTATGCGAATCCTTGGAAGCGAGCAGCTTGTGGACGTGCGAGCCGAGGGTCGCACGGGTCAGGCCGCCCGCACCGCCCGCACTCTTCTCCGTGACCGCGGCATTACGGTCCCCGTTGTCGGCCTGACCGCCGTCGAGGGCGGCGTTCTGGATGAGGAGGCCCCCGAAGCTGAACACTGCCGCAGCTGCTGCGGTGCCGAGCAGGACGCGGGGCCAGCGCCGTGCACGGGACGAGCGACTGGTTGGTGCCTGGCGACCCGGCCCTGAGGTCCCCCGGGGACGACCGGCCGGCCGACCGGGCTTGGTGCCGAGGGTGGGCGATTCCACATCCGTTTCACGTGAAACCGAAGCGGGGGCAGGGGCTGTTTCACGTGAAACCAGTTTTGCCGTGCTGGGAGTCGTGGCGTTGAGCAGCGCCTCGGCGGCGAGGGCGGCATCGATGCGCCCTACGACGTCGGCCGGCATACGCGTGGGGCCGGGGAGCGTACCGAGCAGCCCCCGAATCTCCTCCAGGGACGCATGGACGTCTTCGCACAGCGCGCAGTTGGCGAGATGGTCTCGCAGATCCGCGGTGCGGGACGGGGAAAGGAGTCCGTCTGTGAGATCGGAGATCTCGGAGACCTCCGGGTGTCCGCCTGTGCCGGTCGTCGACGTCACGCTCGCCCACCTCCGCCCTTCACGGCACCTGTGTCGTTCGGTCCTGCCGTCGGTGGGACGGATGTCCCCTGCGCCCGGTTCCTTCCCCTGCCCATGGGTCCGCTACCCCCGTCGTCGGTGCGCAGATGGGTGACCAAGGGGAGGAGCCGAGCACGGCCCCGCGCACAGCGGCTTTTCACCGTTCCGGTCGGCACATCGAGGATCGCGGCGGCCTCTGCGACCGGGTAGCCCTGCATATCGACGAGGACGAGAGCAGCGCGTTGCTCCTCGGGGAGCGTGCGCAGCGCTTTGAACAATTCGCGGTGCAGATCCTGGCGCTCGGCCGGGACGGCGGCGGATTCCTGCGGTTCGAGGAGCTGTTCCAGACGCTCGGTCTCGGCGACGGGCGAGGTGCGCCTGGAGGCGGCCTTGCGAGCCCGGTCCAGACAGGCGTTCACCGTGATGCGGTGCAGCCAGGTCGTCACGGCGGATTGTCCGCGGAAGGTGTGTGCGGCGCGAAAGGCGGAGACCAGGGCGTCCTGCACGGCATCGGCGGCTTCCTCGCGGTCGCCGAGAGTGCGCAGGGCCACCGCCCAGAGTCGGTCGCGGTGGCGTCGGACGATCTCCCCGAAGGCATCGGGGTCGCCCGCGACATGGCGAGCGAGGAGGTCTTGATCGCTGCAGTCATCCAGCGAGCTCACGTATTGACCCCCTCCCCTTCACGTCACCTCGGTGATACCAAGGGCGGGCATTCTCTGCCCGTGTTGCGGACTACCCTATGGCACCACAGTCAACCAGGGCCCTCTTGTTCTGGGGAGACGAGAGGCCTGTGAATATCTGCGAGCGGACTCCGAATAACCATCAGGGGATGTTTCCGCATTCTTCGCAACGCTTGACAAAGATCAGGAAGAGGGCGTCCTGATCGCTGCTGCTGTGGCGAAGGCTGCTCGCGAGAGATGACCCTTGGCATGGTTCACCTGGTCCCGAGTGCCGCGAAAAGGCCACTTGGGAGAGGCATTCTCGTCGTTTTGGTGTACCACTGATTCCGGGACAGCCTGCGAGATCGCAAACAAGTCAGCCGGTCACCGTGATTTCGGAAATTCCACCGCGGTACGACCCTGATGGCTCGCTCGGCAGTTCAGTGACGTGGATCAGCACGTACCGCGTCTTCACCGCCTTGCCGAGCTTCACCGTCAGCTTGTCACCGGCTCTTTCCGGCTTTGAGAGACGCAGCGAGAAGTCGTTGAGCGATGCTGGATTCGAAGCGGACGGGGCCGCGCCCAGGACTTCCACGGTCTGGCCCGGCCGGTACATGCTGACCTGGATGCCGGATAGCTCTTTTACGCTCCCGAGATCCACGATGATCCCGCTGCCGTCCTTGCGATTTGGCAGATTGCCGAAGTTCGGCCACCCCTTGAAACCCGCCGTCACCCACGCGGTTTCCGGGTTGCCGTCCGTGGTGTGGGAAGCCTTAGCGCCGGCGATGGGAACGTCAAGCGGAGAAAACTCGGTGGCATTCTCGATGGCCAGAGGTTTCGAGGGCTTCTGCTGCGCTCCATCTTCCGATTGAGAGGGGCTTGAGCCGCCTTGATCGTTCTCGATCTTCAACAGGGTGTCCGCGAGCTGCCAGCTGCCCAGCCCCAGCGCCGCGATGAGCAGTGCGGAGACGGACCACTTCAGCGCCCTTCCGGTGCGGCTCTGCAACGGGGGCGGTGGGGCGGGAATGGGCTGCGTCGGCCGGCCGGGTTGGTTGCGGGCCTGCGACTGTTGGTAGGTCCCCTGCTGGAACCCGGTGCGCTGGTAGGGCGGGGGCGTGGAGAAGGCCGTCTCCGGAGGCCGGATGCGCGGCATGGCCGCGACGGCCTTGGCAAGCTCCTCCGGGGTGGTGCACGGCTGCTCCTGGCGGGAAGCCGTGGCGCCGTCGTTCACCAGCGCACGCATGGCGAGCTCGGACAGCCCGCGATGGACCCCGGCCCGCACCTGGTCGGGGGCGATCAGCCCGACCCCCTTCGGCAGCCCGGCGAGACCGTATGCGTCGTTCTCGTACGGCCAGCGCTGGGTCAGGGCGGCATACAGCAGTGCGCCGATCGCCTCGGTGTCGGTGCGCTGGGGGTGATCGCAGCTGATGCCGCGCAGCGCCGCCATGACGGCCAGGCCGCGGATGCGGTACTGCCCGGACTCCGTGCGCAGCACCGAGCCGGGATTGATCCGCAGATGCGCCAGGCCCTCGCGGTGTGCGGCTGACATGGCTTGGGAGACCTGGCTGACGAGCTGGTAGGCGTCGTGTGGTTCGAGCGGGCCGTTCGCCAGCACGGTGGAGAGCTCGGTGGCGTCCGGCAGCCATTCGTGGACGACGTAGACGAGGTCGTTCTCCTCCACCGCGTCGAGGACCTGGACGAACCGGGGGTCACCGAGAAGCGCGGAGGAGCGGGCGGCAGACAGCACGGGGCGGGCCCGCGGATGGTCGGCGGGCAGGATGTGCACGCCGACGGCCCGACGCAGTTTCTCGTCGACCGCACGCCAGCTGCTGAATCCGTCCAGTCGGGTGACGCACTCCTCGAGCCGGTAGCGTCTGGCGAGTTTGTGGCCACTGTGCAGTTCGGGTGGCTGGGAGTCGGCTGCCTCGGCACGCTTCTCGTCGGTGCGTGCGGCGTCCTTTTCCCTGCCGGATACCTTCTCGGCCTCCGCACCGTCGTCCGTGGCCTTACCCGCCTTGGCGGTCAGCGGTTCATCACCGCTCGTGTCGGCCACGTCGACGGCAGCCGTGCTCCGTTCCGCCACCGTCGTTCCTGCCTCCCCATCCGTTGCAGGCTCAATGAGCCAAGACAATTGTGCCCACAGTCCGCCACTATGCACGACACACGGTGGCGGTCGATGGTTGTGCTCGGTCAGCGACCAAGCTTCGAGCGGACCATGCCCACCAGGGCGTTGAGCTCTTCGATACGCATCTTCCGCGCGGCGACGTAGAACACCACCAGCAGTGCCGCACCGCCACCGACGAGGGCGGCGAGCGAACCGAGAACCCCGGTGCCGAGCCCCTGCATGATCCCGTACACCGCGGCCCCGGAGATGAGCGTGGCCGGGATGCTGGCGCCGGCCAGCCGCGCGTACGTACGGACGACGTGCGCGGTGTCCAGGTCGCCGCCCATCCGCTTGCTCAGCCGGCGCCAGGCCACGCCGACGCCGATGATGTACGCCAGGCCGTAGGAGGCCGCCATGCCGACCACGGCCCAGCGGGCGGGCAGGACCAGGAAGCACAGGGCCGAGGCGACGGCGTTGACGGCGGCGACGATCACCGTGTTGTAGAAGGGGGTGCGGGTGTCCTCGTACGCGTAGAAGGCGCGCAGGACGACGTATTGCACCGAGAACGGGATCAGGCCGACGCCGAAGGCCATCAGCATGTAGCCCATCGTGACGCCGGCGCCGGACGAGCCGTAGACCAGCGTGCAGAGCGGGACGCCGAGGGAGAGGAAGCCGAAAGAGATCGGGACGATGGCGACGGCGGAGGTTCGCAGACCCTGGGACATGTCGTCCCGGACGGCTCCCGTGTCACCGTCGTGGGCGGATCGCGCCAGCCGTGGCAGCAGCGCCGCCATCACGGAGACGGTGATGATCGCCTGCGGCATGTTCCAGATCAGCTGCGCGCTGGCGTACGAGATGAAGCCGGTGCCCGGGTAGCCCTGCTGGTCGGCGGTGTTGCCGGCCCATGTGGAGAGCTGGGTGACGACGAGGACACCCGCCTGGTTGGCGAGAACGAACAGCACCGTCCACTTGGCGAGCTTCGCGGCCTTGCCGAGGCCGTGGCCGCGCCAGTCGAAGCGCAGCCGGAGCTTGAAGTCGGCGTCGCGCAGGTAGGGGATCATCGCCAGCGCCTGCACGACGAGCCCGAGGAGCGTGCCGATCCCGAGCAGCCGGATGCCTTCGGAGGGGATAGTGGTGACGCCGATGTGGGAGGTCTTCGCCGTGCCGTAGACATAGATGAACAGGCCGAAGGTGGCGATCATGACGATGTTGTTGAGGACCGGGGTCCACATCATCGCGCCGAAGCGGCCGCGTGCGTTGAGGATCTGTCCCATCACGACGTGCAGTCCCATGAAGAAGATCGTGGGCACGCAGTACCGGGTGAAGGCGACGGCGACTTCGTTGGCCGCCGGATCACGGGAGATGTCGAAGGAGACCAGCTTCACCAGGAGCGGTGCCGCGAACACCGCCAGGACGGTCAGGACGCCGAGGATCACGACGACCAGCGTGAGCAGCCGGTTGGCGTAGGCCTCGCCGCCGTCGTCGTCCTCCTTCATGGCGCGCACGAGCTGCGGGACGAAGACGGAGTTCAGACCGCCGCCGATGGTGAGGATGAAGATCATCGTGGGCAGCTGGTAGGCGACCTGCCAGGAGTCACCGAGGACCGCACCACCCAGCGCGGCGACGATCAAGGCCGAGCGGATGAAGCCCGTGAGGCGGGACACCATGGTGCCAGCGGCCATCAGCGCGCTGGACTTGAGCAAGCTGGAGGCGCGGCCGCCGGAGGATTTGCCGGCGGCCGCCGCGGGGGCGGGTTCCGGAGCCGGCTCGGGCTGCTGTGGCACGGCCTCAGGACCCTGCCCTCCCCCGGCGGCAGGACCCGGTGAGGGGGGTGTGGGGCGCTGGGGCTCGTATGGCTGCTGCTGGTCCCGGAAAAGATGCGCGAAGGCGTCGGTCTCGGGACGCTCGTCAGCAGCCTGGGTGATCAGTTCGTCGCCACGCGCGAACTGCGTCGTCGCGGCGGTATCACCGTAGGGAAGGTCGCGAGGCGGGCCCTGCGGTTCGGGCGGCGGAGGCGAGGACCACAACTGCGGGTTGGGGGCGTGCTGCGTCGCGGGAGGCTGTTGATAGAGCGGATGCGGTGCCTGCCCCGGAGGCGGGGGCGCAGCGCGGTCGTAGAGCGCCTCGGTGACCGGATCCTGGGGAGCCGGATCCTGAGCGTGCTGCGGGGCGCTGCGGTAGGCGTCCTGGACAAACGGGTCCTGGGCCATGGGCACCGGGGGCGTCGGAGGGACCGGCCCCGTGGGGTCGCCATGGGCGCCCCGGCCGCGGTCACCGTCGTACGGCGCATTCATCGCTGCCCCACCTCATCCGTAGCCGGCCGTCCGGCCCCGCCATATATCAACGGTCCACTTTCTCACCTGAGCCGGACGGGCCGGAGTTTTCCGAACCAGTGTCCGGCGTGGGGTCACTCGGCTGCTCGGGCTGGTCGCCGTCCGTGCCGCCGTTGTCGCCGTTCGTGCCTTCATCGTCGGCGGGACCCTCGCCGTCGTCGCCCTCGGACCCGTCTTCGGCGCGCTGGGCGGCTGCCCGCTTGCGCTGGAGGTAGATCCGCACACCGGCGAGGACGAGCAGCAGCACGCCGCCGGCGATGACGAGCATGACCGTCGCGGTGATCTCGGTGACGTTCACCTGGAACGTCATGGGGTCACCGTAGGGCTTGCCGTCCGAGGTGTAGAGCTGAGCGGTCACCCACGCGCGGCCGTTGGCGTTCGCCGTGGTGTCGAACTTGAACGACTGGCTGTGCCCGCCGTCCACCTTGATCCGCTGCGGCTTCCCCACGTCCAGACGGTTGGACTGCGAGGAGCGCAGCTCCAGCGTCATGTCCTCGACGCCCTGGACAAGGTTGTTCTGGACCGTCACCGGAATCGTCGCGCTGCGCCCGGAGAGCGTGGCGTCCGACTTCTGGATCAGGTGCACCTTCTTGGTCAGGCCGTCGAGGTAGCTCCGCACGGAGTTGCGGTACGCGGTGGCACCCACGGCGTTACCCCGCCACTCCGTCGACATCTCGCGCATTATGGCGTTCCCGAACGGGGTCACCACGCGCTCCGGCTGGGCCAGGATCACCTGGAAATCGTCCAGTGCGGACTGGGTGTCCTGGATCTGCCGGAAGGCATCGGTCGGCAGTTCCTGCCTGCGCAGCGAGGCCGGGTAGGCGGCGCTGCTCGGCACCCGGCGGGTGGCCGCGCGGTCGGGCTCGGCCTTCGCCGCGCCGCTGAGGTTCAGGGGCTGTGTCCAGCGTCCCGACTCCAGAGCCCGCAGGGCAGCGGCCATGGCCTGGGCCTGACCGGCCGAGGGCATGCGCTGTGGTGCGACGACGATGCTGCGTTGCCGGTCCGGGGCCTGGAGGTTGATCATGTGGGTCTGGGCGAGGAACTTCTGGACCGCGTGGGTGGCGTCCCCCGGCTTCGACATATCGCCCTCGAAGGCCTGGGAGAGCCCTCGGTCCGCGACGATGGCGGTGTTGCCGCCGCCGATGGGTCGGGCCGCCGTCGGGGTATAGGGCAGTCCGCCGGCCTCTCGGAGGCTGTCGCTGCGGGTGATGACGTTGTGCGCACCCGCCGAGGTGGCGACATCGACGATCGAGTTGTCGATGGCTCCGTTGACGGGCCAGGCGAAGTCCGTGCGCGGCTTGACACCCAGGATCGTGTCTACGGTCTTGGCGGAGAGTTCGGTGGCCGGGCCGAGGTGGCTGAGCGCGCTGGGGACGCTGCGGCCGTGGTGGGCGAGCGAGGCCAGGTCGGGGTCGGCGAACGGCAGCGCGATGACCTCGTGCGTCTTCACCGCCTCTTCGAGGTCGTTCAGCCACTGCTTGGCGATCGCCTGGTTCGTGCCCGTGGGGCCGTCCGGGCCGTTGACCTTGTACGCCTTGGTCATCGCGTCGACGGTGGCGAGCAGGTCGGGGTCGATGACGAAGGTCACCGGCAGGTTCTTGCCGAGCGCCACCATCTTCTGCAGACGGCCTCCGGGCGCGATCTCCGCGGCGAGGTCGTCGTTGCGGAAGACCGGCGTCTGTTGGGCGTCGGCGTCGGTCTCGGCGGTGAGATGGGTGGAGGAGATCAGCGGCCACAGGTAGGTGAGCTGGGTCTTCTTGTCGGCGTCCGCTTCCTGCCAGGGCAGGAAGGTGCGGTCGATACCGAGTAGCTGCTCGTAGGGTGCGGCCTGAGTACGTCCGGACAGAGAGACCCCGACCTGGTACACACCGTCGTCGCCGAGTTCGAGGTCCTTGACCGGCACGCTGAGCGTGAAGGGGCGGCTGGCGCCGGGCTCCAGCTTGCCGATCTTCGCCGTGTGCCCCTTGATCTCTTCGCCGTCCACACTCGCCAGGTAGCCGGTGCGCTTGGACGCCGACTCGATGGCGCTGCGGCCGCTGAGCGAAGAGCCCCGGTTCATTCCTACATGCGCGTCGGTGACCGGGGTGCTGCCGTCGTTGGTCAGCGTGCCGGAGACCGTGACCTTGTCGCCCTTCGCGGGAGCGGACGGAGACATCGCATCAATGGTGACGTCGACCGTGCGGGAGCCGGTCGGGGCCGCCTGCGCGGAGGGGGCGTGCGAAACCTGGAGCAGCCCTACGAGCAGGGGCGCTCCGGTGAACAGCGCCACGGTCCTTCGCAGCCATCGACCACGCGGCCGTTCAGTGCCCTGGAACCCTGCCGCCTCGGCCACGCGCTCGCCCGTCCCTCGTCGTCGTCAGTGGTCGTCGGATTGTGCGTCCACGAATGGTAACGAGGCCCGCAGCGGCGTGGTGCCGGGGACTGCTCCACATGATCGCGGGCGGACGGCCGGAAGCCCGTCACCTTATTTAGGTGACGCTGCGCGCGGCGCGGCCACGTACCCTGTTCTGTTGTGCCGAACGCCAACAATGACATCGCCGCCCCGCAGCCCGAGCGGACTCCGCAGTCGACGAACGCGCTGAACCATGTACAGCGCCGTGCCGTGAGCGAACTGCTGCGGGTGTCCCCCGTCGCGGACGACCTGGCCCGCCGATTCCAGGAGGCCGGGTTCACGCTTGCCCTGGTCGGCGGTTCGGTCCGCGATGCGCTGCTCGGCCGGCTCGGCAACGATCTGGACTTCACCACCGATGCCCGTCCTGAGGACGTCCTCAAGATCGTCCGCCCGTGGGCGGACGCGGTATGGGAGGTCGGCATCGCCTTCGGCACGGTTGGCTGCAAGAAGAGCTCGTTCGACATCGAGGTCACGACCTACCGTTCCGAGGCATACGACCGCACCTCGCGCAAGCCGGAGGTGTCGTATGGCGACTCCATCGAGGAGGACCTGGTCCGCCGTGACTTCACGGTGAACGCCATGGCAGTACTCCTGCCGCAGAAGGAGTTCGTCGACCCGCATGGTGGTCTGGAGGACTTGGCAGCCCGCGTTCTGAGGACACCGGGGACGCCTGAGGAGTCCTTCTCCGATGATCCACTGCGGATGATGCGTGCGGCCCGCTTCGCTGCCCAGCTGGACTTCGAGGTCGCCTCCGAGGTCATCTCCGCCATGAAGGCGATGTCGGAGCGCATCGAGATCGTCTCCGCGGAGCGGGTGCGGGACGAGGTGAACAAGCTGATCCTGGCGCCGAACCCGCGCAAGGGGCTGCGGCTGCTCGTCGACTCGGGTCTGGCCGACCGGGTGCTGCCCGAGCTGCCGGCGCTGAGGTTGGAACGTGACGAGCATCACCGTCACAAGGATGTCTACGAACACTCGCTGACGGTCCTGGAGCAGGCGATCGACCTCGAAGAGGACGGGCCCGATCTGGTGCTGCGGCTGGCGGCCCTGCTGCACGACATCGGAAAGCCCAAGACGCGGCGTTTCGAGAAGGATGGCCGGGTCTCCTTCCACCACCACGAGGTGGTGGGGGCGAAGATGACCAAGAAGCGGATGACCGCGCTGAAGTACTCCAACGACATGGTCAAGGACGTCTCGCTGCTGGTGGAGCTGCACCTGCGCTTCCACGGCTACGGAACCGGTGAGTGGACGGACTCGGCGGTCCGTCGGTACGTACGGGATGCAGGCTCGCAGCTGGAGCGGCTGCACAAGCTGACGCGCTCGGACTGCACCACCCGCAACAAGCGCAAGGCCGGTGCCCTGTCGCGTGCCTATGACGGGCTTGAGGAGCGCATCGAGCGGCTGAAGGAACAGGAAGAGCTGGACGCGATCCGCCCGGACTTGGATGGCAACGACATCATGCAGATTCTTGACATCGGCCCAGGGCCGCAGGTCGGGAAGGCGTACAAGCAGATGCTTGAGCTGCGTCTGGAGCACGGTCCGATGGACCGCGAGGCGGCGGTTGCCGCTCTCAAGGAGTGGTGGGCCGCGCAGAGCTGATGTTTCACGTGAAACAGGCGAGCGTTGAACCGCCATGTTTCACGTGAAACGAGGGGGCGGTGTTTCACGTGAAACACCGCCCCTTCGTTGTATCCGAGTGGTTCGGTTCGCTCTACTTCACGTCTGTCAGGCAGAGCACGAACTTCTTGCCGGAGCCCCTGCGACTGCGCTGCTGTTCGCCGTAGGGCGTGGTGCCCGGGGAGCAGAGAGTCGTGTCGGTGGTGTCCGGATGGACTTCCTTCACCTTGTACTTGGCCTCCGAAGTGCCGCAATCAACCACCTGGAGATCGGGGTTGATGGTGTTGCCGTTGTTCTTCAGGCAGTCCCCAACCTCAGCGGTGTCGGCGTCGTCCCAGCTCATCACCCAGATAACTCCAGCGAAGATCACGGCGATGATGAGCCCGATCACCTTCAGGATCGCCATGGGGGATCGGCGCTTGGGAGGCTGCGGCGGGGGAACGGGTGCCCCACCCTGCATGTAGGGCTGCTGTGGTGCCTGCGGGTACCCCGGCTGGGGCTGCTGTCCATACGGGACTTGCTGCTGGGGGTACGCGTAGCCGCCCTGAGGCTGGCCGTACGGAGCTTGCGGTGCTTGCGGATACGGGTTCTGCCCGTACGGCTGCTGACCGTACGGATTCTGGCCCTGAGGCGGCGTCGTCATGCGATTCCCCCGATATTGATGTGTACAGGCTCGTGTAGGACGCCCGTAAGGTATCCGGTCGGGTTGCCGCGCCACGGGCTGGGTGCCCCATCAGCAGGGGGTGTGACCCCTAGCGGCGCCCAAAGCGGACCAATCCCGCGACGACCGTCGCGTAGACGGCGGCCACAACGACTATCAGAACGGCTGACTTACCGTTCGGCGGCAGCATGAGGGCAGCGACTGCTGCCGCACCGACGAAGGCAACGTTGAACAGAACGTCGTAGATGGCGAAGATCCGGCCGCGGAAGGCATCGTCGACCGACGACTGGACCACGGTGTCTGTGGAAATCTTGGTGCCTTGTGTGCTGATGCCGAGCACAAACGCGGCTGCCAGCATTGGCACAGGAGCGAAGAGCAGGCCGAGTGCAGGCACCAACACCGCGCCCAGGGCGGCGCAGCAGGCGATCCATCCGAAGGGGGTGAGTCGCGCGATCGCCCAGGGTGTGATGAGGGCGGCTGCGAAGAAGCCCGCCCCCGACACCGCGACGGTGATTCCGAGCAGGGCGAGGCCGTCGGATTCGTTGTCGGTCCAGGCGTACCGGCACAGCATCAGCACCATGACCGTCACGGCTCCATAGCAGAAGCGGACTATGGTCATCGCGGTCAGCGCGTGGGCAGCGGAGCGCCGCTCCGCGAGATGGCGGAGGCCGTCAGTGAGCCCCCGTACGGTACTCAACAGGGCTTCCCGCAGGTGTGGTTGGAGACGCGAGGGATCGGGGCCGAGGAGCCCGGGCGCCATACGCAGAGCCGTGAGGGCCGAACAGAGATAGAGGGCTGCCGCGAGCAGGACGATGACTGCGTCCACTTCCGAGCCGACGAGGCGAACGGCGAAGGCGAGCCCGCCTCCTGCAGTCGCGGCGAGCGTTCCGGCCGTGGGAGCAAGGGAGTTGGCCATGACGAGCTGCTGTTCACCGTCGACCACACGGGGGAGCGCGGCCGACATCCCGGCCAGGACGAAGCGGTTCACGGCGGTCACGGAGAGGGCCGAGACGTAGAACAGCCAGTCGGGGACACCGACCACCATCAGTGCTGCGGTCACGGCGGCCAGCAGTGTCCGCAGCAGATTCCCGTACAGGATGACTTGGCGGCGGCGCCAGCGGTCGAGCAGCACACCGGTGAAGGGGCCGAGGAGCGAGTACGGGAGCAGCAGGACGGCCATGGCGGAGGCGATGGCCGTGGGCGAGGTCTGCTTCTCGGGTGAGAAGACAACGAAGGCGGCGAGCGCGACTTGGTAGACGCCGTCGGCGGCTTGGGAGAGGAGCCGTGCGGCCAGGAGGGATCGGAAGTCCCGTAACTGGAGTAACACGCGGAGGTCGCGCACAGCATGCATGAGACACAGCCTCACACAGCCCGCAGGCCCCCGGGCGGAAATAGCCGGGGGCCTGCGTGGAGAGGATTCGGCGGGCGCGTCAGCGCTCGACGTCACCCTTGATGAACTTCTCGACGTTCTCGCGTGCCTCGTCGTCGAAGTACTGCACCGGCGGCGACTTCATGAAGTAGGACGACGCGGAGAGGATCGGGCCGCCGATCCCCCGGTCCTTGGCGATCTTCGCGGCACGCAGGGCATCGATGATGACGCCCGCGGAGTTCGGGGAGTCCCAGACCTCGAGCTTGTACTCAAGGTTCAGCGGGACGTCACCGAAGGCGCGGCCCTCAAGGCGGACGTAGGCCCACTTACGGTCGTCCAGCCAGGCCACGAAGTCCGACGGGCCGATGTGGACGTTGTCCTCGCCCAGCTCACGGTCCCTGATCTGGGAGGTGACGGCCTGCGTCTTGGAGATCTTCTTGGACTCCAGGCGCTCGCGCTCAAGCATGTTCTTGAAGTCCATGTTGCCGCCGACGTTCAGCTGCATCGTGCGGTCCAGGACGACGCCCCGGTCCTCGAAGAGCTTGGCCATCACACGGTGCGTGATCGTGGCGCCGACCTGGGACTTGATGTCGTCACCGACGATCGGGACACCGGCCTCGGTGAACTTGTCCGCCCACTCCTTGGTGCCGGCGATGAAGACCGGGAGGGCGTTGACGAACGCGACCTTGGCGTCGATGGCGCACTGCGCGTAGTACTTCGCGGCGTCTTCAGAGCCGACAGGGAGGTAGCAGACCAGGACGTCGACCTGCTTGTCCTTGAGGACCTGGACGATGTCGACCGGGGTCTCCTCGGACTCCTCGATCGTCATCCGGTAGTACTTGCCCAGGCCGTCGAGGGTGTGGCCGCGCTGGACCGTCACGCCGGCGTTCGGCACGTCGCAGATCTTGATGGTGTTGTTCTCGCTGGCGCCGATGGCGTCCGCGAGGTCGAGGCCGACCTTCTTGGCGTCGACATCGAAGGCGGCCACGAACTCGACGTCGCGGACGTGATAGTCGCCGAACTGCACGTGCATGAGGCCGGGCACGCGGCTGTTCGGGTCGGCGTCCTTGTAAAACTCGACGCCCTGTACCAGCGAGGCGGCGCAGTTGCCCACGCCGACGATGGCTACGCGAACCGAACCCATTCCGGTTGCTCCCTGTGTTCTCGATGAGGTCCTGCGCAGCAGGCCCTCATGTGGTGGTGTCATCAGACGGATCCGGCCGGGAACCACCCCGGTGCCGGGGTAGGCCGCCCGTATCTCCTGACTGGTCCTTCTTGCCCTGCTCTGCGGGATCCGGTGCGCGTTGATCGCGCCCGGCGCGCTCACTCTCGATGAGCTCGTTCAACCAACGGACTTCGCGCTCCACGGATTCCATGCCGTGGCGCTGCAGTTCGAGGGTGTAGTCGTCCAGCCGCTCGCGGGTCCGGGCCAAAGAAGTGCGCATTTTCTCAAGGCGCTCCTCCAGCCGGCTGCGGCGGCCTTCCAGCACGCGCATCCGGACGTCCCGCGACGTCTGACCGAAGAAGGCGAAGCGGACGCCGAAGTGCTCGTCCTCCCACGCATCCGGTCCGGAGTGGGCGAGCAACTCTTCGAAGTGTTCTTTGCCCGATGCGGTCAATCGATAGACGATCTTCGCTCGGCGCCCTGTCAGTGCCGCGGCGGGTGCGCCCTCCGGGGTGCCGCCCGTCTCCTCTATGAGCCAGCCGTTCGCGACCAGCGCCTTGAGGCAGGGATAGAGGGTGCCATAGCTGAACGCACGGAAGACCCCGAGCGAGGTGTTGAGCCGTTTTCGCAGCTCATAACCGTGCATCGGGGACTCGCGGAGCAGGCCGAGGACGGCGAACTCAAGGATGCCGGAACGTCTGCTCATCCTCCACCTCCTTGGCCTCGTGCGTTCTTTATCTCGTGCTGATGTATCGACTCGATACATCCAGACGATAGAACGGTGGCCTGGGTGGGACAAGCGGGGGGACGGTGAACGGCGTCACATCACCGATTCGTGCTACGTAACCTGACGGATTTGGAGTGAATTTCAACACTGGGCAGGTTTTGGCCGTGCGTAGTCTGTGCGGCATGCAGAATGCCGGGAACCGTGGGCCGATACGTGGCGTCCCTGTCCTCGGTGTAGTGCGGCTCGCGCGTCAGGAGCGGGTCGTACATCGGGGGGACCTGAAGACAACTGCCGCCTTCAGGCGACGAGATAGCGCGCCTGCCCGAGGAGTATCCGTTCCATGAGCGAGCACCGTCGCAAACCGCCACAGCCGCAAGGTGGCGGACGTGCCGCGGCCCGACGCGCCGCGCAGCAGCCAACAGGGCGCCGTGCCACACGCGGCTCCGCCGTCGGTCCTGCGCCCGGCTCTGAGCCGCACAGTCAGGAGCGGTCGTATGGAGGGCGGGCCGAGGCCCGCCGAGCCGCACAACGTGGTGCCCGCCGGCGGGCACCCGAGGACGCGGCGATGGCCTCCGGCGGCGGCCGAGGCGGTCGACGTGGTGGAGGCCGTCGCACGGGCGGTGGCGGACATGGGCCCGAGGGAGGACGCGGTCGGGGCAGCGGCACGCCTGCCAAGAAGCGTTTCATCGACTACCCACGGTTCAACCGCACCGGCTGGCGCCGCTTTGTGCCGTCCTGGAAGCAGGTCACCGGCCTGGCCGTCACCTTCATGGGCCTGATCGTCGGAGCGGCTGGTGTCGCGCTGGCCCTGGTGCACGTCCCCAGTGAGAGTGACGCCGCCAAGCAGCAGAACAACGTCTACCTCTGGGCCGATGGCAAGGTCATGGCCCGGGACGGTCAGACAAACCGGCAGAACGTCAAGATCGCTGACATTCCGCAGGAGATGCAGTGGGCGGCGATGGCCGCGGAGAACGCGTCGTTCAGGACAGACTCGGGTGTGGACCCCATGGGTATCGCGCGCGCACTGTTCAACATGGCCAGGGGGGGCGACACCCAGGGTGGATCGACCATCACCCAGCAGTATGTCAAGAACGCGATGCTGACCCAGGAGCAAACCCTTGACCGCAAGGTCAAAGAGCTGTTCATCTCGATAAAGGTCGATTCGAGGATGAGCAAGGACGAGATCCTGCAGGGCTACCTGAACACCAGCTACTACGGTCGCGGGGCCTACGGGATCCAGGCAGCGGCGCAGGCGTACTACGGGAAGGACGCCTTCGACCTGGATCCGGCCGAGAGCGCCATGCTGGCGACCGTGCTCAAGGGCGCCGACCTGTACGACCCGGCCGGCGGTTCGGGTCCGAACTCGTCCAAGGCGGAGAACACCAAGCGCGCCAAGCTGCGGTGGAAGTGGATCCTCGACCGGGAGGTCGAGGTGAATTTCATGGACAAGAGCGAGCGGGACAAGTACCGGAAGTTCCCCAAGCCCATCACGCCGAAGCCGGTGGCCAGTAAGACCGGTCAGATCGGCTACCTGATGGACACCGCGAAGAAGTACGTGCTGAAGCACTCCAGCATCAGCGAAGCGCTGTTCGACAAGGGTGGCTACACGATCCAGACGACCTTCGACAGGTCCAAGGTCGACAAGCTCACCGCTGCGGTCACGAAGGTCAACAAGCGGTACATCAACCCGAAGCAGCGCACGAAGGACAATTACGTCCAGTTCGGTGCGGCGTCCGTGGTACCAGGAGACGGAAAGATCGTCGCCCTGTACGGCGGTGACGGCTACGACAAGGGTCACTTCAGCAATAACGCCGACACCTTCGGTGTGCCGGTCGGTTCCACCTGGAAGCCGTTCGTTCTCGCGGCGGCGATGAAGCACGGTACGACCGCGAGCGGTGGGCGGCCGATCCCCCAGACGAGCAAATACAACGGTGACGACCATCTCAAGGTGAAGGAAGCGAACGGCGAATACGTCACGAAGAGGGATAACTCGCCCTTCTACCAAGAGAACGAGAGCGATCACCCCTGGGGCTATATCTCCTTGACCAAGGCCATGGAGCAGTCCGTCAATACCCCGTTCGTTCAGCTCGGCATGGATGTCGGGATGGACAAGGTGCGGGACATGGCGAAGGCCTCGGGGATCTCGGAGGAGAGCTTCGACAAGAACCTCAACCCGTCGTTCGCGCTGGGTACCTCCACGCCGAGCGCGATTCGGATGGCCGATGCCTACGCGACCTTCGCTGCCTCGGGGACGAAGGTCGAGCCGTATTCGGTGACCAAGGTGACGCGTGAAGGCGTGGACGAGTCGGGCTTCGAGAAGCCCGAACAGGAGTCGGCGATGGATCCCAACATCGCCAATAACGTGACCGAGGTGCTGGAGAACGTCATTCAGAACGGCACGGCGAAGGATGCGAGGCGGGTGGGCATTCCGGCGGCCGGCAAGACCGGTACCACCGACGAGAACAAGTCGGCCTGGTTCGTCGGCTACACCCCAAAGCTCTCGACGGCCGTCACGATGTTCCGTGAAGACCCGAAGAACCCCCGCCAGCTGTCCATGAACGGGGTCGGTGGCTTCGACTCGATCCACGGTGGCGCACTGCCGACCGAGGTCTGGACCGAGTACATGCTGCAGGCCAACATCGGCTCGAAGGAATTCCCTCCGGCCGAGAGCCTCGGGTCGCCGGTGGACCAGGCGGGCATGCCGGCTCCCACACCGACGCCCACGCCGTCTCAGGAGCCGTCCGAGACGCCTTCCGGGACGCCGAGTGAGTCCGCGTCCCCGAGCGGATCGCCGAGCCCCAGTCCGTCCGAGACGTGCTCCACCTGGGACGTCAAGTGCGAGGACACCGGTGGGACGACAAATGGCGGCGGTAACGGACAGGGCGGTACCACAGGAGGGGAAACGAGTCCGTCGCCCGACCCAGACCCGGGCGGTGGCAATGGTGGAGGCTTGTTCGGCGGTAACGGCTCCTAGCAATCGCCGACTGTTTCACGTGAAACCGAGCGACTGTTTCACGTGAAACGCGGAGCAATGAAGCCCCCGACCCGGCTCGACCGGGCGGGGGCTTCGCCGCGTTCGGGCAGGGGGCTGTACGGCAGGATGGGGCCATGACGAGCGTGCGACAGGACGAGCCCGTACGGCCGACGCAGCGGGACGAGGTGGCGGCGGCCGGAAGCGAGCTGATCGGAGGGCCGATCGGCCGGCGTGCGCTGTTCGGAACGAACTGGCTGACGCCGGTGCGGATCATCGCGCTTGTCGCCATCGGTATGTTCGCGCTCGGCATGGTGCAGAAGCTGCCTTGCTACAACGGTGGATGGTTCTTCGGTGCCACGACCCAGTACACCCATGCCTGCTACTCCGACATCCCCCACCTTTATGCGGGACGGGGCTTCGACGACGGGCTGATCCCGTATTTCGACCGGCTGCCCGGCGACATGGAGTATCTCGAGTACCCCGTGCTGACCGGTGCCTTCATGGAGGTCGCCTCCTGGATGACCCCACACGGAGGGTCCATCCAGCAGCGCGAGCAGATCTACTGGCTGGTCAACGCCGGCATGTTGATGATCTGCGCCGCCGTCATCGCTGTGTGCGTGGCCCGGACGCACCGGCGCCGCCCTTGGGACGGTCTCCTTGTCGCCCTGGCGCCGGCCTTTGCGCTCACCGCCACCATCAACTGGGATCTGCTGGCGATCGCGCTGACCGCCGCGGGGATGCTGATGTGGGCACGGAGCCGGCCCCTGGCGGCCGGCGTCCTGATCGGGCTGGCGACCGCTGCGAAGCTGTACCCGGTGCTGCTCCTGGGGCCGCTGCTGATGCTGTGCTGGCGCTCGGGAACGTGGCGCGCGTACGGAAGAGCCGTGGTGGGGGCCACGGCATCGTGGCTTGTGGTCAATCTGCCGGTGATGATCACGCACGATGCGGCCGGATTCCACATTCGGGAGGGCTGGGCGAAGTTCTACACCTTCAGCCAGGAGCGGCCCATCGACTTCGGATCGATCTGGCTCCTGATCTCGCAGCGCACCGGCAACCCTCTGGAGAACGCCAACACCTACGCCACCTTGCTGATGATCCTGGGCTGTGGCGCCATCGGACTGCTGACCCTGTACGCGCCGCGGCGGCCACGCTTCGCCCAGCTTGCGTTCCTCGTCGTCGCGCTCTTCATCCTCACCAACAAGGTCTACTCGCCGCAGTACGTCCTCTGGCTGACCCCGCTCGCCGCGCTGGCCCGGCCCCGCTGGCGGGACTTCCTGATCTGGCAGGCCTGCGAGGTCATGTACTTCCTGGGCATCTGGATGTACCTCGCCTACACAGGCAACGGCGACAAGCATCAGGGGCTGCCGACGGAGGGCTACCAACTGGCCATCGCACTACACCTCTTGGGCACGCTCTACCTGTGCGCCGTGGTCGTACGGGACATCCTGATGCCGGAGCGCGATGTCGTCCGCAGGGATGGGGACGACGATCCGTCGGGCGGCGTCCTGGACCGGAGACCGGACGTATTCGTGCTCGGGCGGGCCTACCACGAGCCGCGGCATGCGCTGCACTTCGAGGGGCAGCCACGGGTGCGCTGGGGCGTAGTGCGGGACTGAGCCGCCAACGGCCTGGAAGGAACGGGATGGGCCCGGTGCCGCAGATATGCTCTGCGGCACCGGGCCCATGGCGTTTCTGGGGAGCCGGGTTCGGTCGGCTCAGCGGTCCACGATGCGGTCGTACTGCGTAGTGGTGTGCCGGAGATGGGCCACCAGTTCCTCGCCCACCTGTGGCGCAGGGGCATCCGCCGGCACGAACAGAATCGACACCTGCATGTGCGGGGGCTCCGCGAACCAGCGTTGCTTCCCGGCCCACACGTACGGCGCCAGGTTGCGGTTGACGGTTGCCAGGCCGGCGCGGGCCACGCCCTTGGCACGCGGCATCACACCGTGCAGAGCCTTGGGAGCCTCCAAGCCGACGCCATGCGACGTGCCGCCGGCCACCACGACCAAGTAGCCGTCGGAGGCGGCCTTTTGCTGGCGGTAGCCGAAACGGTCCCCCTTCGCGACGCGCGTGACGTCGAGCACCGAGCCGCGGTACTCGGTGGCGTCGTGGTCACCGAGCCACAGGCGGGTGCCGATCCGCGCGCGGAAGCGGGTCTGCGGGAACTGCTGCTGGAGACGGGCGAGTTCATCGGCCTTGAGGTGGCTGACGAACATGGTGTGCAGCGGGAGGCGGGCGGCGCGCAGCCGGTCCATCCAGCCGATGACCTCTTCGACCGCGTCGGACCCGTCGGTGCGGTCCAGCGGCAGATGGATCGCGAACCCTTCGAGCCGGACGTCCTCGATGGCCGCGGCCAGCTTCGGCAGGTCCTCCGGTGAGACACCGTGGCGCTTCATGCTGCTCATGACCTCGATGACGACCCGGGCGCCGACCAGACCGCCCACGCCCTCGACCGAGGAGACCGAGCGGATCGCCCGGTCGGGCAGCGGCACCGGCTCCTCGCCGTGCCGGAACGGGGTCAGGACGAGCAGGTCGCCGCTGAAGAAGTCCTTGATGCGGGCAGCTTCGTAGGTCGTACCGACCGCGAGGATGTCGGCCCCGAGGCGGGTGGCCTCCTCGGCGAGGCGCTCATGGCCGAAGCCGTAGCCGTTGCCCTTGCAGACCGGGACCAGCCCGGGAAACTGCTGGAGAACGCTCTGCTGATGCGCCCGCCAGCGCGCGGTGTCGACGTAGAGGGTGAGCGCCATGGCCGGGCCCGGAACCTTTCTCGTGGCTGGGGTGTGTTCAGGGGGTGCGAGTGGTGCGGTGGAGCGGTCAGCGACGTGCCATGTAGATGTCGAACGCCTTGTGCAGAAGCTTGTTGAGCGGGAAGTCCCACTCGCCGAGGTACTCCGCTGCCTGCCCACCTGTGCCGACCTTGAACTGGATCAGGCCGAAAAGGTGGTCGTTCTCGTCCAGGGAGTCGCTGATGCCGCGGAGGTCGTAGACCGTGGCGCCGAGCGCGTAGGCGTCGCGCAGCATCCGCCACTGCATCGCGTTGGAGGGCCGGACCTCACGCTTGTGGTTGGCGGAGGCGCCGTAGGAGTACCAGACGTGGCCACCGACGATCAGCATTGTGGCGGCTGCGACGTTCTCGCCCTCATGGCGGGCGAAGTACAGCCGCATGCGGTTGGGGTCCTCGGAGTTGAGGGCCGTCCACATGCGCTGGAAATAGCCGAGCGGCCGCGGCCGGAAGTGGTCGCGCTCCGCGGTGATCTCGTAGAGCCGCTGCCATTCGTCCAGCTCTTCGTAGCTGCCCTGGACGACCTCGACGCCGGCCTTCTCGGCCTTCTTGATGTTGCGGCGCCACAGCTGGTTGAAGCCCTTGTGGACATCCTCAAGGGAGCGATTGGCCAGCGGCACCTGGAAGACATAGCGGGGCTGCACATCGGCGAAGCCTGCGCCGCCGTCCTCGCCCTGCTGCCAGCCCATGCGGCGGAGTTTGTCAGCGACCTCGAAGGCGCGCGGCTCGATGTGGGTCGCTTCGACGTCCCGCAGGCGCTTGACGTCCGGGTTCTGGATGCCGGACTTGATCGCCGCGGCGTCCCAGCGGCGGATGATGACCGGCGGGCCCATCTTCACGGTGAAGGCGCCCTGTTGCTTGAGGTGGCCGAGCATCGGCTGCAGCCAGTCCTCCAGGTTCGGCGTGAACCAGTTGATGACCGGGCCCTCGGGGAGGTACGCGAGGTAGCGCTTGACCTTGGGAACCTGGCGGTAGAGAACCAGGCCGGCGCCGACCAGCTCGCCGGCCTTGTCGAACCAGCCCAGGCTCTCCGAGCGCCACTCGGACTTGACGTCCGCCCAGGCCGGGACCTGCATGTGGCTCGCCGCGGGCAGGCTCTGGATGTAAGCCAGATGCTGCTCTCGGCTGATGGTCCTCAGGGTCAGGCTCATGTCGGGGCGCTCCTCGGCAGGTGTGTCCCCAGTGTCGGGGCTCCGGCTCTCGCGCCGAAGCCTACTGTGAGCGGGGAGCGCCCCGGCTGAGCCGTACGTGCTTGGGTTCGAATGCGCCCTTGCCCGTGCGCTACCCGAGGACGCCGCCGAAAAGGCCGCCGTGTGCCATGCCGAGGAAGAAGCCGACGGCTGATGCCCCGAGCCCGATGATCAACAGGAAGCGTTCACCTGTCGTCGACGAGATGAACTGGCCCCAGAGACCGGTGCCGATTCCGATCAGGCCTGCCCAGGAGCTGACCAGGTGCAGGCTGGAAGAGAGAGTCGTGAAGATGGCGAGCGCGCCGAGGGCCACCGTCACAAAAGCCACGGTGTTCTCGACGGGATGCTCCTTGCCGTCGCTGTTGAGAAGCGAGAGCAGACTGCGCTGGGTCCGTGCTGCCTGTGCCATGCGGCACCTCCGATGACAGGGCGGCGCACTGTAACGCCGCTCACACCCGTTGCGTTCCAGATTGAGGGGTACAGCGCTCGGATTTCAACCGGAAGCCCTGAGGCAGGTACTCTGTACGGTCTGCGCCCATGTCTGTCCGGATGATCCGGGCGGGCTCGGTGCGGAACGCATCATGACCCTCCTGCCACGGAACGACCGTGGCCGCTGAGTCCAAAGGAGGTGGGTTCTACATGCGTCACTACGAGGTGATGGTCATCCTCGACCCCGATCTCGAGGAGCGCGCTGTCTCCCCGCTGATCGAGAACTTCCTCTCCGTCGTCCGTGAGGGCAACGGAAAGGTCGAGAAGGTCGACACCTGGGGCCGTCGTCGTCTCTCGTACGAGATCAACAAGAAGCCCGAGGGCATCTACTCGGTCATCGACCTCCAGGCCGAGCCTGCGGTCGTCAAGGAGCTCGACCGTCAGATGAACCTGAATGAGTCGGTCCTCCGGACCAAGGTCCTCCGTCCCGAGACCCACTGACCGCGTAAGCGTTCAGCGGTAACCGGGTCCGAGTAGCAGCAACACCAGCAGCCAGCAGCACACCCGCCGAGAGGTTCCCCTAATGGCAGGCGAGACCGTCATCACGGTTGTCGGCAATCTTGTCGACGACCCCGAGCTGCGCTTCACCCCGTCCGGTGCGGCGGTCGCGAAGTTCCGCGTCGCGTCCACTCCCCGCACTTTCGACCGTCAGACCAATGAGTGGAAGGACGGCGAGAGCCTGTTCCTGACCTGCTCGGTGTGGCGTCAGGCGGCGGAGAACGTCGCCGAGTCCCTCACGCGGGGTACCCGCGTGGTCGTGCAGGGCCGTCTCAAGCAGCGGTCGTACGAGGACCGCGAGGGCGTGAAGCGCACGGTCTACGAGCTCGACGTCGAGGAAGTGGGCGCGAGCCTCAAGAACGCCACGGCCAAGATCACCAAGACCAGTGGTCGCGGTGGCCAGGGCGGCGGCTTCGGCGGCGGCGGTCAGCAGGGCGGTGGCGGCCAGGGTGGCGGCGGCTGGGGCGGCGGCCCCGGTGGCGGCCAGCAGGGCGGCGGCGGTGCTCCCGCCGACGACCCGTGGGCGACCAGTGCTCCTGCCGGCGGTGGCCAGCAGGGTGGCGGCGGTGGCTGGGGCGGTGGCTCCGGCTCCGGCTCCGGCGGTGGCTACTCGGACGAGCCGCCTTTCTAGGTCCGTACAGCTGCCTCGTCTCAGCGCTGTTTCACGTGAAACAGCGCGGCGAAACGGCCAGGGCCTTGAGGGCGTCAGCACAAACTTCTTGAACTCACTGGAGAGAGACAATGGCGAAGCCGCCTGCTCGCAAGCCTAAGAAGAAGGTTTGCGTGTTCTGCAAGGAGAAGATCTCCTACGTTGACTACAAGGACACGAACCTGCTGCGGAAGTTCATTTCCGACCGCGGCAAGATCCGTGCCCGCCGAGTCACCGGCAACTGCACTCAGCACCAGCGTGACGTCGCCACGGCCGTGAAGAACAGCCGTGAGATGGCGCTGCTGCCCTACACGTCCACCGCGCGATAAGGGAAGGGTGACCGACTCATGAAGATCATCCTCACCCACGAGGTCTCCGGCCTCGGCACCGCCGGCGACGTCGTTGACGTCAAGGACGGTTACGCCCGTAACTACCTGGTCCCGCGTGGTTTCGCGATCCGCTGGACCAAGGGTGGCGAGAAGGACGTCGAGCAGATCCGTCGCGGTCGCAAGATCCGCGAGATCGCCACGATCGAGCAGGCCACCGAGGTCAAGGGCCAGCTTGAGGGCGTCAAGGTGAAGCTGGCCGTCCGCGCCGGCGACGCCGGCCGCCTGTTCGGCTCCGTCACCCCGGCCGACGTCGCCTCCGCGATCAAGGCTGCCGGTGGTCCGGACGTCGACAAGCGTCGCGTCGAGCTCGGTACGCCGATCAAGACCCTGGGCGCGCACCAGGTCTCCGTGCGTCTGCACGCCGAGGTCGTTGCGAAGCTCGGCGTCGAGGTCGTCGCCGCGTAATCGCAGCATCGCAGCACCACGCCGAAGGGCCGCACCCCGCTGATGGGGTGCGGCCCTTCGCCGTGCGCAGGTCTCCGGAAGTCCGGGATCAGTCCTCGTCCTGGGCGTGCTTGTAGAGCGCCGCGATGTCGTCGTCGAAGTACGCGGCGTAGGAGACATCGTCCTGGTCGCCGCCGCCTTCATGGCCGCCGAGGACACCGATGACCGTGCCGGTGTGGCTCTTGGGGTCGTAGTCCGCCAGCCAGGGGCTGCCGCTCGTACCGCCCTCGAAGTCGGTGCACTGGACGCGCAGCTGGGTGTCGCTGAACTTCGTGGTGCGGTTCTGGCAGGAGATCGGGGTGTTCCGGCTGGTGGGGTAGCCGGTGATCTTGACTTCGTTGTCGAAGCCGCGGTCGATGCCGAGGGTGTTGGCGCCCAGGACGTCCTGGATCTGCTCGCCGTCCTTCTTGTCGAGAAGGAGGAATGCGACGTCGAGATCCTCGTCGTTCGACTTGGCCCAGCGGTCGTCGACTATCACCTTTTTGACCTTCCACAGGCCGGTGGGCTCGTTGCCGTCGCGGTAGTCAGGAGCGAAGACGAGATCGTCCACGGGTGCCTTGGCGTCGCTGTCGTAGGCGCAGTGGGCCGCGGTGATGAGCATGTTCCGGCCGGGGCTCTGTACGACGCTGGCGGTGCAGAAGTGGTCGCCGGAGTCGTCCTTCTCGAAGACCGCGCCGACCCGGGCGTTCTGCTCGGTCCTGCGCGGCGTGTACGCGTTGCCGTCGTCGGCTGGAGCCGTCGCGGCGGGATCCTGGTCCTCGGGATCCTGGCCGGACTCGCCGGACTTACCGAAGCTGCTGCGGCCGCCGCTGACCGTACCGGCCTGGTCCGCGGCGGAGCCCACCATGACAGCTGCCCCGATGACGATCAGCATCAGGGGCAGCACGGATTTCCTGGCTAGCGGGCGCACACGGTCATTATCGACAAGCAACTTGCTGTTACGGGTCGGTTCAGCGGGAGGCCCCGGTCACAATCCACCGGCCCGATCGGGTGCGCAGCCACAGCGTCAGCATGCGCACCGTCATCATCAGCGTCATGGCCCACCAGAGGGCGACAAGTCCGCCGCTGAGGGTGGGTACGGCCAGCGCCACCGGTGCGAACAGGGCGAGTGTCACCACCATCGCCCACGCGAGATACGGCCCGTCCCCCGCGCCCATCAGGACACCGTCGAGTATGAAGACGATTCCGGAGATCGGCTGGCTGACCGCCACGACCAGGAGAGTGGTCAGCAGCGGGCCCTGCACGGCAGGGTCGGTGGTGAAGAGGGGGATGAACAGCGGCCGGGCGAGGGCGACCAGCAGGCCGAGGACCAGACCGGAGGCAATGCCCCACTGCACCATGCGGCGGCATACGACTTGGGCGCCATCCCGGTCCCCCGCCCCGAGATAGCGCCCTATTATGGCCTGTCCGGCTATGGCTATGGCGTCCAAGGCGAAGGCCAGCAGCGACCAGAGAGTGAGCACGATCTGGTGGGCGGCGACCTCGGCGTCGCCGAGCCGGGCGGCGACGGCGGTGGCGATCATCAGCACGGCGCGCAGCGAGAGGGTACGGACCAGCAGCGGGACGCCGGCCTGTGCGGAGGCGCGGATCCCGGCCGCGTCGGGGCGCAGAGAGGCGCCGTGGCGCCGTGCGCCGCGGACCACGACGACGAGGTAGGCGGCGCCCATGGCGCACTGGGCGATGACGGTGCCCCAGGCGGAGCCCGCGATGCCGAGGCCGGCGCCGTAGACCAGGCCGACGTTCAGTACCGCGTTTGCAGAGAATCCTCCGATTGCCACGTACAGCGGGGTCCTGGTGTCCTGGAGGCCGCGGAGCACGCCGGTGGCGGCGAGCACGACGAGCATCGCGGGGATGCCGAGGGCGCTGATGCGCAGGTAGGTCGTGGCATACGGGGCGGCGGTGCCGGAGGCGCCGAAGGCTTCGACGAGCCACGGGGCGGTGGGCAGCACGGCCGCGATGACGGCGGCGCCGAGGAGGAGGGCGAGCCAGATGCCGTCCATGCCTTGGCGGATGGCGGCGGGGAGATCGCCGGCGCCGACTCTGCGGGCGACCGCTGCGGTGGTGGCGTAGGCGAGGAAGACGAAGACGGAGACGGCGGTGGTCAGCAGCGCGGCGGCGACGCCGAGGCCGGCGAGCTGGGAGGTGCCGAGGTGGCCGATGACGGCGCTGTCGGCCATGACGAAGAGGGGTTCCGCGACGAGGGAGCCGAAGGCCGGCAGGGCGAGTGCGATGATCTCTCGGTCGTGGCGGCGGGCGGTGCGCCGTGGCGTCGCGGGAGCCAGTGTCATGCGGTCAATCTAATCTTCCACAGGTAAGAGATGCAACAGACTAGTGATCCTTACTTTCCGCTGTGCGGAGTTGCCTTCTGCGTGGCGTTTGTCGCGATCTTGAACAGGTTGCAGAAGTTTTTCTCCCCCACAGCCTATGGATGAGAAAACCGCAGGTCAGAGACTTGGGGACGGGCTGATTGTGTGCTTGTCCACAGAAGTTTCCCCCGTGCCGTGCACAGGATCCTGGGACTTCTCCACAGCTATGGGGCGGTCATCCACATGGCCTGTGGATAACCAGATTGGCGGACGGTGCCGGCGGGCCTACCGTGGTCCGGCACCCGCCGCCTGTTCCGGCCTGAGAAATCGTCCGAACTCGACGCGCCGTAGCCGGAGTCGGGCGTCTCGATTGTCAGAGCTGTGCCGTAAGAAAGAAGAGCACAGCAAGGTCCGCGTCGCGGACGGGAGGAGGTGCCGGGGTGAGCATGCCCGAGCCCATGGAGGACCCCTGGGCGGACTCCGGTCCGAGCGATCGGCTGCCGGCCCCCCGCTCCCGCCGAGGTGATGGCAAGGGCCGCGGTCGCGGTGACCGACAGGACCGCGACGACGACGGCGGCTCCTGGGCCGGCGGCTTCGAGCGTGTGCCCCCGCAGGATCTGGATGCCGAGCAGTCGGTGCTCGGCGGCATGCTGCTGTCCAAGGACGCCATCGCGGACGTCGTCGAGGTCCTCAAGGGTGAGGACTTCTACCGACCGGCCCACGAACTGGTTTTCCAGGCGATTCTCGACCTGTACGCCAAGGGCGAGCCGGCCGACCCGATCACCATCGCCGCGGAGCTGACCAAGCGCGGGGAGATCGCGCGGGTCGGCGGGGCCTCGTATCTGCACACCCTCGTCCAGTCCGTGCCGACGGCCGCGAACGCCGAGTACTACGCCGAGATCGTCCACGAACGTGCCGTGCTGCGCCGCCTCGTCGAGGCCGGCACCCGGATCACGCAGATGGGATACGCCGCGGACGGCGACGTCGACGAGATCGTCAACAGCGCCCAGGCGGAGATCTACGCCGTCACCGAGCAGCGGACCAGCGAGGACTATCTGCCGCTCGGCGACATCATGGAGGGCGCCCTCGACGAGATCGAGGCGATCGGCTCGCGCCAGGGCCAGATGACCGGTGTGCCCACCGGTTTCACGGATCTGGATTCGCTGACGAACGGCCTGCACCCGGGCCAGATGATCGTGATCGCGGCCCGCCCCGCCATGGGTAAGGCACTGGGCCTCGACACGCCGTTGCCGACCCCCACGGGCTGGACGACGATGGGCGAGGTCAAGGTCGGGGACTTCTTGCTCGACGCCGACGGGAAGCCGACCCGCGTGGTCGCCGCTACCGATGTCATGGTCGGTCGCCCGTGCTACCAGGTCACATTCGACGACGGCACGACCGTCGTGGCTGATGCCGAGCACCAGTGGCTCACCGATACGCGCGCCTCCCGCGCGGCTGCCCAGGAAGGCGGATCCGGCCGGCGATCGCGCCCCTCGGTCAAGACGACCAAGGAGATCGCCGAGACCGTCCGCACCCTCACAGCCGACCAGCGGATGAACCACTCCGTGGACAACGCTGCTGCTCTTGAGCTGCCGGAACGGGATCTGCCCGTGCTGCCGTACACGCTGGGAGCGTGGCTGGGGGACGGACACTCTGCCTCGGCAAGGACCAGCGGCGCCGAGGCGGGGGCCGTGTCGGCGCCGGTTCCTCAAGCCACGTGCGCCGATTGCGGAGTTCCCTGTCACTCGCCTTCCTCAAAGCCGCGCTGCTTCAGGTGCACGCAGAACCACGACACACTCCAGGCTGCTCTGCGGACCATGGGCGTCCTGGCGGACAAGCACATCCCGGAGGACTACCTGCGCGGCTCCATCGCGCAACGGAGAGCCTTGCTGGCCGGCTTGCTCGACGCCGACGGGACCGTCACGAACGCCGGGTGCGTCCAGTTCGCCTCCACCAGCCAGGTCCTTGCCGAAGGCGTCCGCGAGCTGGTCGTGAGCCTCGGCTACCGCTGCGGCGTCTCGGTCGAGCGGGTCAAGGGGCGGACCGAAGCCTCGTCCACCGCGTACCACATCGACTTCACCACTTCCGACGTCGTCTTCGGGCTGGCGAGCAAGCAGCGCGTTCACGAGGAACGCCGGCGTCCCGCTACGCCCCCGCTGAAGCAGAGGTTCATCGAGGAAGTCCGGGAGATCACAAGCGTTCCGGTCCGCTGTGTGCAGGTGGACAACGAGGCCCACATGTACCTGGCCACCCGGTCCATGGTGCCCACGCACAACTCCACCCTCGCACTGGACTTCGCGCGCGCCTGCTCGATCAAGAGCAATCTGCCGAGCGTGATCTTCTCGCTCGAAATGGGGCGCAACGAGATCGCGATGCGTCTGCTGTCGGCCGAGGCCCGGGTGGCGCTGCATCACATGCGCTCCGGCAGCATGACGGACGAGGACTGGACGCGGCTGGCACGCCGGATGCCGGATGTCTCGGCCGCGCCGCTCTACATCGACGATTCGCCGAACCTGTCCATGATGGAGATCCGTGCGAAGTGCCGCCGCCTCAAGCAGCGCAATGAGCTGAAGTTGGTGGTCATCGACTATCTGCAGCTGATGCAGTCCGGTGGCTCGAAGCGGGCCGAGAGCCGCCAGCAGGAGGTTTCGGATATGTCCCGAAACCTCAAGCTGCTGGCGAAGGAACTGGAGCTCCCGGTGATCGCGCTCTCCCAGCTGAACCGTGGCCCCGAGCAGCGTACGGACAAGAAGCCGATGGTCTCCGACCTGCGTGAATCCGGTTCGATCGAGCAGGACGCCGACATGGTCATCCTGCTGCACCGCGAGGACGCCTACGAGAAGGAGTCCCCGCGCGCCGGCGAAGCCGACCTGATCGTGGCGAAGCACCGTAACGGTCCCACGGCGACGATCACTGTGGCGTTCCAGGGCCACTACTCGCGGTTTGTGGACATGGCGCAGACGTGAGCGATCGCTGTAGACCTCATTTCCCGTTTCGGAATCTCACGACCAACGTCGGATGGATGCCGGATACGACATCGCCGTGAGACCGGCTGGAAGCTGCGGACGGCCAGCGTCACACCCTGACAGGAACGCGACGCTTGGCACCGGGCCGGCCTGGCGGCGATCACACGGATCGGCTCTGAGGTCCAAGCCGACCGCCAGCGGACGCAACGCGTCGAGCCTCCGGCTGTCTGTTGCTCACCAGCGCATTGCCGTGAAGTCGACCGGTCGAGGCCGCAGTGCACGGGTGCGACCGGTCAACGTCCGGACGCGCTCGGCCATTTCGGCCGCAGGCAGGCGCTTTCGGGAGCCGTGTCCGGGCAGCAGCCACTCGAAGTGGAGCCGGTCGGCGGTGCGGGCCAACGATGCTGCCAGTTCTTCGATGGAGTACCAGGTGACGTTCTCAGCCACCTCGATATCGTCCGTCGAACGTGACCAGTAGAAGCTGTCGCCGCTGAAGCAGTAACGCTCGTCGGCGACGTAGAGCACGCTCCCCCTGGTGTGGCCGGGGAACGGATGGGCGAGTACGCCGTCGGCGATTTCCACGGTGTGAGTGCCGCGCAGGATGCGATCGGCGTCGGGAGCGGCGTCCAGGTCGCCTTCGTGGATCCACAGCCGGGCTCCGAAGCGGTCGGCGTAGCGGCGGCCGTGCGCTGCATGGTCCCGATGAGTGAGGAGCACGTCGGTGATGGAACCGAGCGTCTCGTACCGAGCGGCCAGGTCTTCGCTCCAGCGAGGGGTGTCCACCATCATCAGGTTCCCCGAAGGGCGCTGTAGGAGGTACGAGTTGGCGGCGGCGGTGTGTGGAGAGTTGTGCCCGCAGAGAGAGACGGTGTCGTCGAGGCGCATGGGAAAGGGGTCCAGCGCCGGATCCAGCCGATGCGAGGAATGCCGGATGGAGCGGGTGTGGCAGGCGAACGCAGCGGCGTGCAGCCGGCGCTCCTCCGCCTCGCTGTGCGGCTGACGCAGGATCTCGGAGCGTCCGCCGACCTCGCTGATCAAGCCCGGCGCGAGTTGCCTGGCGACGTCGCAGTTCGTGCAGCGATCGTCTACGTACCATCCGGCCCCTTCGGGTGCGGTCGTCATTGCCCCAGCGGTCCCCTCGGCTGATGTGGAGTGGTCAGTGGGTGCGTCATTCACGGCGTGACTCACTTCTTGTACGGCTTGTACCGGTGTCTCGTAGCAAAGGGGTATCCCGGCCGCTGATAAAAGTGGAAGGGGCGTCGGCCCTTGTTTCTGCTGGTTGCTGCGGTTCTGCCGTGAGCGGGTTTTGGCGCAGGCATGACAAAAATGACCATCGGCGTCACCGACCTCGTCAACCGCGTCAATGTCACCACCAAGCAGATAGGTCACCACCAAGCAGATAGCGAGCCCGCAGCCCTGGGAGTGACATCGACCTGCGGGCCGGGCGGATCGGGTCCGCCCCGACGGCTCCGGACGACGTCGCTTTGACCTTCAGGTTGGTTGAAGCTCGACAATCCCGTTCATGGACGACGACACCGAAGAACTGCTGAGCATCGGCGTGTTTGCGCGGCGGGCGGGCCTGACGCCGAGTGCGCTGCGGTTCTACGACGACTGCGGGGTGCTGCGGCCGGCTCGGGTGGATGCCGTGACGGGCTACCGGTACTACGCGGCGGGGCAGGCGACCCGTGCTGTGCGGCTGCGGCGGTTGCGGGAGGCGGGGCTGCCGCTGGTGGATGTCGCGATCGTTTTGGACGGGTCCGGGGAAGCGGCACGTGGTGTGCTGCGGGCGCATCTGGAGCGGACGCGGCGGACGGCGGACGAGGCGCGGGCGGTGGTCGACGGGTTCCTGGGCGAGGTGGCGGCGGACGAGGGAAGCTGCGGGATCCAGGCGCGGGCTCGGGTGGGCGGTGCCGAACTCGCCAGCGCGGTACGGCAGGTGGGGCCCGCGGCGGCGGTCGGGGCGGCGCGGGACGAGTTTCCGGTGCTGGGCTGTGTCCTGCTCGAACTCGTCGATGGCGAGGTGCGGTTGGTGGCGACGGACCGCTATCGGCTGGCCGTGCGAGTGCTGCGGTCCGCGGTATTCGAGGGTGGGCCGCGGCGCGTGCTGATCGGTGCGGAGGCTGCGAGGGGTCTGGCGGAGTGGGCCGTGCGGCAGGCGACGGTCGACGTGGAGTGTGCGGCGGACGGGCGCGGGATCCTGCTGCGGAGCGGGGAGGACTGCTGGGAGGTGGTGGAGGGCACCGGCGGTGGTGGGGGTGTTGGCAGCGACGACGGGGCGTTTCCGGACTACCGGTTGATGCTGGACGGGCTGGAGGCCGGGCGGCACCGAATCATCGTCGACCGGGGCGGGCTGCGGGACGCCGTCGCTGGGCGGGCCGGTGTGGTGGTGCTCGGTGGGGGCGCAGATGACGCGGCGGGGCACGAGGCAGATCAGGAGCTTGAGGTGGCGGGCGGGGAGCGGGCTGCCGTCCGGCTGCGGGCGGTCCGCACGGGGCCGGCGCTGCGGATCGCCTTCGACCCCGCAGTACTCGTGCCCGTGCTGGAGGCCGGAGTGGGGCCCGATGTGCTGCTGGAGATCGCTGCGGCGGACCGGCCCGTCCTGGTCCGTTCCGCCGACCAGGGGAGTTTCACGACGTTGGTGATGCCGGTGAGCGAGTGTGCCGATGCCGGTCGCACCGCGGAATGAGCGTGCGGACAGGGCGCGGGGGACGACTGATGGCTGATGAGCGGAGAGGGCGGATGGATCCGGAACTGCCTGTTGTACGGCTGTGCGTTGAGGGCATGGAGGCCGAGGCGGAGGGGCGGCCCGATGTGGCACAAGGCCTCTTCCAACGGGCCTGGGACATCGCCGCTGATGACTACGAGGCGTGTATCGCCGCGCACTATCTCGCGCGGCACCAGAGCACGCCCGAAGACACGCTCCGCTGGAACCAGGAGTGCCTGGACCGGGCCGACCTGGTGGGCGACGAGCGGGTGCGGAGCTTCTACCCGTCGCTGTACGTGAACATGGGTCAGGGCCACCGCGAGCTCGGCCAACCGGCCCTGGCGCATGCGTACTTCATGCAGGCCCTGGAGCGCATGCACGAGGTTCCCGAGGGGCATTATGGCCACTGGATCCGGTTCGCGATCGCCGAGGGCTTGCGGGGCACGGCATCGGTGGCGGACTCCGATTGGGAGGGTGATTCCGGCAAGCGGCGGGCCTTCGACGAGGGCATCGACGGGCGTGTGCGGGAGCTGCTGGCACGGTGGTGTGCCCGGGCCGATCTCAAGGCGCTCGGCCTGACGCTCCCGGCCTATCTCGGCTACCTGGGTACCGACGAGGACCGTATGCGGCTGCGGACCGCGCTGCACTCGGTGCATGCGGCACGCTGGCTGCCGGAGGACGAGCAGACGGTGCTGGGTGACGTGATCGGGGCGCCTGCGCTGCGGTGACGACGGAGGGTAGGCGATGGCCGGATCGGAAGGCTCGGCCCGCCGGGCCGATGGCGCTGGTGTCGGGGGCGGCGGCCGGGAGAGGGTGATCCGCGGCGGGCGTCCGCCCGCCGATGAGTTGTACCGGCCGTCGAGGAGCGCTATGACCATTGCACCGTCCGCGGAGTCCCATGAGCACGAGCCGCGGGAAGACGGGGTGCCTGATGTCCGGAATGCCAGGGTGCCCGATGTCCGGGCGGCCGAGGCACCCGATGTCAGGGAGCCGGCACGGAGACCCGCCGACGGATGGGCGGGGACGGCCGATACGCCGGACGCGTTCGAGGAGCTGATGCCTGAGACACGGCGGGCGCTGCTGCGGCGATTGGCGATCGGCCAGACCGAGGGGCGGGCGCCTTCGATGATGGGGGCGGTCGTCCGCGGCGGGCGAGCGAGGTGGACGGGCGCCCGGAGCTCGGTGGAGGGGGAGGTGCCGCACGGCGACGTGCAGTACCGGATCGGTTCGATCACCAAGACGTTTGTGGCGGTGATGGTGCTGAGGCTGCGGGACGAAGGGCTGCTGGGGCTTGCGGACCCGATCGGCGAATACCTGGAGGGCACTCCGGTGCCGGACGCCACGATCGCTCAACTGCTCTCGCACAGTTCGGGGTTGGCGGCGGAGGCGCGGGGGCCGTGGTGGGAGCGGACGCCGGGCGAGCTGCGGCCCGAGCAGGGTGATCTCTTCGGCGAGCGGCCGGTGCGCCTGCCGGCCGGACGGCGGCACCACTACTCCAACCCCGGCTATGCGCTGCTGGGCGCGCTCGTTGAACGGCTGCGGGGAGGCACGTCGTGGGGCGAGGTGCTGCGGCGCGAGGTGCTGGAGCCGCTGGGCATGGACCGTACGACGCTGCGGCCGCAGATGCCGCACGCGGGCGGCTGGGCGGTGCACCCGTGGGCCGATGCGCTGCTGCCCGAACCGGCCCAGGATACCGGGCTGATGGGCCCGGCGGGCCAGCTGTGGTCCACGCTGGAGGACCTGTGCCGCTGGGCGGCGTTCCTGTTGCGGGGCGATGAGCGGGTGCTGGGTGAGTCGAGCGTCGCCGAGATGCGGACGCCGGCGGTGCCGCCGGAGGGCGACGGCTGGGACGCGGGCTACGGCCTGGGGTTGCAGCTCGTACGGAGGAGCGGGCGGCGGCTGGCGGGGCACACCGGCTCGATGCCGGGTTTCCTGGCGTCGCTGTGGATCGACGTCGAGGAGGACGTTGCCGGAATCGCCCTGGCCAACTGCACCTCGGGGCCCGCCGTCAGCGCCGTGGCCGCCGACCTGCTGGAGCTCGTGGCCGACCGCGAGCCGAGGATTCCGGAACCGTGGCGCCTGCTGCCCGGCCCGCTGGACCAGGAACTGCTGGCGCTGACCGGGCCCTGGTACTGGGGGGCGAATCCGTTCGTGCTGCGGTTGAGGGCCGAGCGCGGGTTGGAGCTGGTGCCACTGTCGGGGGCGGGGCGTGCCTCGCGGTTCCGGGCGGAGCCGGACGGCACCTGGACCGGGCTCGACGGCTACTACGCGGGGGAGACGCTGCGGGTGGTGCACGCCGAGGACGGTTCGGTCAGCCATCTGGATCTGGGGACCTTCGTTCTTACCCGTGGACCGTACGAGCCCGCCGGGCCGGTACCGGGTGGGGTGGATGCCGAGGGCTGGCGGGTGTGAGCGGGCACGGCATGGCAGGGAAGACGGAAGGGCGGAGTCCCCGAAACCCGGTGCCGGTGGGGCCGGTGTCCGTCGGGCCCGGGAGCGGGGCTCGGGCCGTACGGGTGTCGTAGGCGGACGTACAGTCGGGCGAGTTGTCCGGAGCCGCCCCGGCGGGTGGCTCGCTACCGCTGGAAGGCCACTGTGACTGTCGAGACCGCGAACTCCGACGCCCCGGTTCTGCTTGACCTGCCGCCGCTCGACGCGGCCCACTTCGCGCGGATCGAGGACAAGGTCGCAGCGCTGCTGCGCACCCGCTGCGATGTCGTGGCAATGCAGGGCGAGGCGTTGCTGCCGCTGGAGGCCTGTATCCGCTCGGCCGTACGCCCCGGCAGCACCGCTCTCAACATCATCACCGGCCCGTACGGCGAGACATTCGGCGGCTGGCTGCGCTCCTGCGGCGCCGAGGTCGTCACCATATCCGCGCCCTTCACGGGTGCGGTGAGCCCGCAGCAGGTGGCGGACGCGCTGCGGGAGCACCGTGAGATCGACTTTGTGAGCCTGGTGCACGCTGAGGCGGCGACCGGCAACACCAACCCGGTCGCTGAGATCGGCGCGGTGGCGCGTGAGCACGGGGCGCTGCTGATGCTGGACGCGGTCGCGTCGGTCGGCGCCGAGCCGCTCCTCACCGATGAGTGGGGCGTGGATCTGTGTGTCATCGGCGGGCAGAAGGCACTGGCCGGACCGGCCGGTGTCTCCGCGGTGTCGGTCAGCGCCCGTGCCTGGGAGCGCATCGCGGCCAATGAGCAGGCGCCGCGGCGCTCGTACCTCTCGCTGACGGACTGGAAGGAGCGCTGGATCGACGGCGGACGCACGGTCCTGCCGCACGCTCCGGCACAGCTGGAGATGCTCGCCCTGGAGCAGGCCGTGGACCGTGTCGAGTCCGAAGGCCTGGACATGGTCATCAGGCGGCACCGTGCGGCCGCAGCGGCGGTCCGTGCGGGTGTACGGGCGCTTGGCGGGCCGGTGCCGTATGTGATCAGGGACGAGGACGCGGCACCGGCGGCGACGACGGTTCGCGCTCCGGTGGACCTGGACGCCCGCGAGGTGGTGTCCGCCGCGCTCGCCGCCGATGGCTCGGTGCCGCTGCAGGCCGCTGCAGGCGCTCTGGCCAAGGAAATGATCCGTGTGAACCACTACGGTCGCGCTGCGGACCGCGCTGTGGTGCTGGCCTCGCTGGCGGCCCTGGCCGCCGGGCTGCGGGCGCTGGGTGCGGATGTGGAGGAGGACGCGGCGACCGGGGCGGCGGGCGCGGCGTGGGATGAGGTACTCGCCGTGCGCTGAGCGGTGTTGCCGATGGATGTCGCGGGGTGGGGTCGCGTTTCACGTGAATGGGCGCGATTCTGCCTGTCCTTCCTTATCTTCTGGGCGCAACGGCAATCTGGCCGGCGGTGGCGCTCGCGC